>DATLNO010000088.1:0-21728 GCA_035536715.1 Solirubrobacteraceae bacterium | reverse complement strand
CGGCCAGCTCGAAGATGGTGCGCTCGAGCTCGCGGATCTCGTCGCGCACGCGCGCGGTGATCTCCCTCAACCGCTCGGTGTTCAGCCGCACGCCGGCGACCTCCATGCTGCGCAGCACGGGCACGAGCGGCAGCTCGATCTTTTCCATCACCGTCACGAGCTCGCGCGTGACGATCTGCTCGCGCTGCCAGGCCGACAGCTCGCCGATGAGGATCGCCTCGGCGGCGACCTCGTCCTCGATCCCCGGCGCCCCCAGGCCGCGCTCCTCGAGCAGCTCGCGCAGCGGGTACCCGCGCCGGGCGGGCTCGAGCAGGTACGCCCCGAGCAGGGCGTCGTGGGCGATGTTCGGCGGCACGACGCCGAGCGCCTTGGCGTCATACGCGACGACGGGCCGCTCGCCGGCTGCCGCCACGAGCTGCACAGGATCGTCCATTGTCCCGGTCAGGACCTCGTTTCCGGCGGCGACCGCAAAGCGCCACGACGCATCGAGTGCCAGCAGCTCGCCCTCCGGGATCTCGGGCGCGCGCGCGACGAGCACGACCTCGTCGGCCTTCAACCCGGCCACGTCGGCGAGACGGCCGGCGCGCACCCGCGCGCTGACCTCGGTCTGCGCCTCCGGCGAGGGAGCTGCCTCCTCGGCGCCGAGGAACTCCTCCAGCCGGCGCAACGGGTCGCGCAGCTCGAACTCGCGAAAGACCTCGCGCAGCTTCGAGCGGTCGGGCTTCAGCGATGCCGCCGCGACGATGTCGAGATCGACCGGCAGGTCGCGGCGCATCGTCGCGAGGACCTTCGAGATCCGCGCATCCTCGCTGTGGTTCGTCAGGTTCTCCTTGCGCTTGGCGCCGGAGATCTCGGCGATCGAGCCGAGCACGCCCTCGAGGTCGCCGAAGTTCTGCAGAAGCTGGGCCGCCGTCTTGTCGCCGATCCCCGGCACGCCGGGGATGTTGTCGCTGGTGTCGCCCTTGAGCCCATAGAAGTCGGGAATCAGCTCCGGTGCGATGCCATACCGGTCGATGACAGCGGCGTGATCGTAGAGCTTGGTGTCCGTGATCCCGCGCGAGGTCGCCATCACCTGAACGAGTCCCTCGGGGTCGATGAGCTGAAACGCGTCGCGATCGCCGGTCACGATGACGACCGGGATCGACTGCTCGCGCGCGCGCTCGGCGAGCGTCGCGATGACGTCGTCGGCCTCGAAGCCCTCCAGCCGGGTGTTCGTGTAGCCGAACGCCTCGACGAGCGGCTCGAAGTGCGGCCACTGCTCCCTGAGCAGGTCCGGCCGGCTGGAGCGCGTGCCCTTGTACTCGGGATAGACCTCCTTGCGACCGCTCGATCCCGCGTCCCAGACGACCACAGTCGGCTTCGTGCCGTGCTCGGTGAGGATCTTCACGAGCATCGACGCGAATCCGAAGATCGCGTTGGTCGGAAAGCCGGTCGACGTGGCAATCGACTCGGGCAGCGCGAAGAACGCGCGGTACACGAGCGAGTTGCCGTCGATCAGGTAGAGCTCGTCGGGGCGGTCAGCCATCGGCCCCGCCACTCTACGGAAGGCCAGCATGCCTTCCGGTGCGGCCGTTATCGTGTTCCGAGGAGCAACTCGAAGCAAGGAAGCACTTCCATGAGCCTCATCTATACATGCAACTTCTGTGGCGAGATCATCGATCAGAACATCCCGTACGTGACCCTGAACGGCAACGGTGAGCGATCCGCCGAGTTCTGGCGCACGGGCTACGTCGGTCATTACCACGCTGACCCGGAGGTCGGCTGCTGGAATCGGATGCTGGAGGCGATCCGCCGCTGCGACGCGCCGCGCCTGGACGAGATCCCCACGGCGACCTACCAGGGAATCACCGCGCGCCGGCGCAAGCATCGCCCGCTGAGCCCAGGGGACGGCACCACCTCCGCCACCTGACACGCTGATGTGCGGCGCGGGCCCCGGACCGACCGACCGGTCTGCGCGATCCGCACGCCAGCCCGCGCCGTATCCTCAGGGTGATGAGGGTCACAGTCACGGGCGCGACCGGACGGATCGGTCGCCATGTCGTCGCAGCGCTCAAGGAACGTGGAGACGAGGTCACCGCCCTCTCGCGTGACCCCGACAAGGCGACCGAACTGCTCGGCGTGCCGGCGTTCGCCTGGAACATGAAGGAGGACGCCGCGCCGAAGGAGGCGCTCACGGGCCGCGATGCCATCGTCCATCTCGCCGGCGAGGACGTCGGCCAGCGCTGGAGCAAGGAGGTCAAGGCGGAGATCCTCGACAGCCGCGAGCGCGGCACGCGCAACCTCGTCCACACGATCTTCGACACCGAGCCGCGGCCGAGGGCGCTCATCTGCGCGTCGGCGTCGGGCTACTACGGCGCCTGCAAGGACGAGATCGTCGACGAGTACGCGGCACCCGGCCGCGACTGGCTGGTCGATGTCTGCATCCGCTGGGAGCGCCAGGCCGACAGCGCCAAGATCGGCACGCGGACGGTCATCGTGCGGACCGGCATCGTCCTCGACGCAGAGGGCGGCGCGCTCGCGAAGATGCTGCCCCCGTTCAAGGCCGGGATCGGGGGACCGATCGGCAGCGGCAAGCAGTACATGCCGTGGATCCACCTCGACGACCTCGTCGGCATCTACCTCGCCGCGATCGACAACCCCATCTTCCAGGGGGTGATCAACGCGTCGGCGCCCACGCCCGTCACGAACAAGGCGTTCGCCAAAGCGCTCGGACAGGCGATCAACCGCCCGGCCGTGGCGCCGGTGCCCGGGTTCACGATCAAGCTCATGTACGGCGAGATGAGCCAGATCGTCCTCAACGGCGTGCGGATGGTGCCCGGCCGCGCCGACGAACTCGGTTACACGTTCAAGCACCCCGATCTCGACGAGGCGCTGCGCGACACGCTCGCCGAGGACTGACGCTCAGCCCTCGGAGCGCTGCCACGGAAACGGGCCGATGACCTTCCAGTCCGAGCCGCTCTTGGCGGGCACGAGCAGCCATGCGACCGCTCCGACGACGCTCAGCAGCAGCCCGGACGCGAGGCCCGGCTTGTCGCCGTAGCCTTTGCGCCGGGACAGGTAGGAGCCGACGATCGCCGAGCCGAGCCAGAGGAGCAGCAGGTAGAGCGCCAGGACGCCGACGTTGTGGTTCGACGCGATGACGATCATGCGCCGAGGTACGCCTTCTGGACTTCGGGGTTCGTGCGCAGGGCCTCGGACGCATCGGTCAGCGCGACCTTGCCCGTCTCCAGCACGTAGCCGCGCTGCGACACGCCGAGCGCGTAGTTGGCGTTCTGCTCGACGAGCAGAATCGTCGTGCCCTGCTTGTTGATCTCGACGATCGTCTCGTAGATGCGATCGACGAGGATCGGCGCGATGCCCATCGAGGGCTCGTCGAGCAGCAGCAGCTTCGGCTTGGCCATCAGCGCACGGCCGATCGCGAGCATCTGCTGCTCGCCGCCGGACATCGTCCCCGCCTTCTGGCGCTCGCGCTCCTTCAGCCGCGGGAAGAGATCGAAGACGCGGCCGAGGTCGGACTCGATCTCGTTGTCGCGCCGCAGGTAGGCCCCCATGTCGAGGTTCTCGCGCACGGTCATACGGGAGAAGCAGCGCCGGCCTTCGGGCGACTGCGAGATGCCCAGGCGCACGATGTCCTCCGGCGGCGTGCGCGAGATCTCCTTGCCGTCGAAGCGGACCGAGCCGGCGCGCGGCGGCGTGAGTCCGGAGACCGAGCGCAGCGTCGTCGACTTGCCGGCGCCGTTGGAGCCGATCAGCGTCACGATCTCGCCCTCCTCGACCGTCAGCGACACGCCCTTGAGGGCCGCGATGTTGCCGTAATAGGTCTGGAGGTCTTCGATCTCGAGCAGCGCCATGTCGTTCCCGTCAGCCCTGCTTGCCGAGGTAGGCCTCGACGACGAGGGGGTTGGCGCGGACCGCGGCAGGCTCGCCCTCGGCGATCTTCTCGCCGTGGTCGAGCACCGTGATGCGCTCCGAGACGCCCATCACGACCTTCATGTCGTGCTCGATGAGCAGGATCGTGAGGTTGAGCTCCTCTTTCAGCTGGTGCATGAACGCCGTCAGCGTGTCGGACTCCTGCGGGTTCATTCCGGCCGTCGGCTCGTCGAGCAGCAGCAGCCGCGGCTTGGACGCCAGCGCGCGGGCGATCTCGACGCGGCGCTGGTCGCCGTAGGCGAGGTTGATCGCGAGCTCGTCGTGGACCTTGCTCGCGAGGCCGACGTAGGTGAGCATCTCGCGCGCCTTCTCCTCCACGTCGCGCTCCTCGTTGCGCACCTTGGGCGGGCGCAGGATGGAGCCGATCAGCCCAGCCTTCATGCGCGCGTGCTGGCCGACCATGACGTTCTCGATGGCGCTCATCGTCGCGAAGAGGCGGATGTTCTGGAACGTGCGCGCGATGCCGAGCGTCGTGATCCGGTCGGGGCGGGTGCGCGAGATGTCCTTGCCGTCGAAGACGATCCGGCCGATCGACGGCTTGTAGAGGCCGGTCAGCATGTTGAAGAACGTCGTCTTGCCGGCACCGTTGGGGCCGATGATCGAGACGATCGAGCGCTCTGGGATCTCGAATGAGACGTCGTTGACGGCGACGAGGCCGCCGAAGGTCTTGGAGACCTGGTCGGTCGACAGCAGGACCGGCGCCTTGCCGGCGCCCGTTGCCTTCGGAGCGGTGTCGGCGGGCGTGGTCATGGCGCGCGCACCTCGATCGCGTCGCCCGCGCCGACACCCTCGGTGAGCTCGAGCGCCCGTCGTCGCTCGGGCAGGATGCCCTGCGGTCGCAGGACCATGACGAGCAGGATCAAAAAGCCGAATATGCCGAAGTTCAGGATCGTCAGGTCGAAGTCCAGGCCGAGCTTTCGCGGCACGCTGTTGAAGACCTCGGGGATGAAGTACGAGTTGATGAACGACAGCAGGATCGCGCCGATCGCCACGCCCCAGATCGACCCCAGTCCACCGAGGATGATCATCGCGAGGATGAAGATCGAGAAGCCGAACTGGAAGTTGTTGGCGTTCACCGAGGTCAGGTAGGAGCCCAGGAAGACGCCCGAGATACCGCCGAACGCGGCGCCGGTCGCGTAGGCGAGCAGCTTCGTCTTGACGAGCGGGACGCCCATCGACGCGGCCGCGACCTCGTCCTCGCGGATCGCGATCCAGGCGCGCCCTTGGCGCGAGTCGCGCAGGCGGAAGTTCACGAGCAGCACGATCGCCACGAGCACGAGGCAGAACCAGTAGAACGGTCTGAGGCTGAAGGCGGAGTCGAATGGCGCGAAGAACGGCAGGTCGATCGTGTCGATCGGCGAGATCGCCTGGCGGCCGTTGGTGAGCTTGTAGCCCTCGGCGAGAATGATCTCGTCGCCGTTGATCGCGAAGCGGAAGATGATCTCGCCGAAGGCGAGCGTCACGATCGCGATGTAGTCGCCGCGCAGGCGCAGCGTCGGCAGGCCGATGAGCATCCCGGCTATCCCGACGATGATCACCGACACGACCATGACCAGCAGGAAGTTCAGGTGGATGCCGGGGAACTCGGGGGGAATCGCCTCGGCGAGCACGTGCAATCCCTTGCCGCCGTTGACCGACGAGAAGTGATCGGAGGCAAACCAGCCGACCGTGTACGCGCCGAGCGCGTAGAAGGCCACGTAGCCGAGATCCAGCAGCCCCGCGAAGCCGACGACGATGTTCAGCCCGAGCGCCATGACGACGTACGCGGCGGCGAGGATGAAGTTGTCGATGAAGAGCGACAGCGGGTCGAACAACAGCGGCAGGAGCGCGGCGATCCCGAGCGCCACCGCCGCGACGACGAGGTTCTCCTTGCCCTTCAGCGGCGTGTTCTCGAGGAGGTTGCTCATCCGGCTTCCCTCGTCTCCTCGCCGATGAGGCCCTGCGGGCGGAAGACCATGATCAGCACGAGGTAGGTGAACACGACGACCGCCGTCCACTCCGCGCCGATCCGGAACTCCGCGAGCTGCTGAATGATGCCGATGATGATGCCGCCGAGGACCGCGCCCTTGAGATTGCCGATGCCGCCCATGACGGCGGCGGTGAATGCGACCAGGCCGGCCTGGAAGCCCTGGAAGTACCAGATGCTCGTCTGGTAGAGCAGGTTGATCAGCCCGGCGGCGCCGGCGAGCATGCCGCCGAGCAGGAAGGTCATCGAGATCGTCGTGTTGACGTTGATGCCCATGAGCCGCGCGGCGTCGGGGTCCTGCGCGGTCGCGCGCATCGCCTTGCCGAGCCGGCTGCGGTTGATGAACGACGTCAGCAGGAAGACGAGCGGGATCGTCACGGCCGCCGCGAGCACGTCGCCGTTGTTGATGACCACGCCGCCGACCGTGACGAGGTCATTTGACTGGTCGATCAGGTCGGGCACCGAGGACTGAGAGGACCCCAGCCAGAGGATGCCGACGTTCTGCAGGATGAAGGACATCCCGATCGCCGTGATCAGCGGCGCGAGCTTCGGCGCGTTGCGCAGCGGTTTGTACGCGACGCGCTCGATCATGACGTTGAGCGCGCCACAGACGATCATCGCGATGACCATCGCGATCAGCAGGCCGGCGATCATGCCGGGGACGGCCATCCCCTCCGTCAGGCCGAACGTGCCCCACAGGCCGAACGCGACGAACGAGCCGATCATGAAGACCTCGCCGTGGGCGAAGTTGATCAGCTCGATGATCCCGTAGACGAGCGTGTAGCCGAGCGCGATGAGGGCGATGATCGCCCCGTTGGAGAGCCCCAGGACGAGGTTGTTGCCCAGGTCGGTGAGGTTGCCGTCGGTCGCGAGGTCCGAGATCGCAAGGTAGACCGGCAGCGCGAGGAGCACGGCGATGAGGCCGTACTTGCTGACGGCTTCGCGCAGCGTGTCGGCGAGCCGGCGGCCCGCCGGGTCAGCGGTGGCGCTGTTGGTGCTCATCCTTGATTTGGCGTGCGTCGTGCCCGAGGCGGTGGACGGGCGGCGCGAGCCGCCCGTCCCTGCCTCATGGCACGGCGGTCCTAGCTGGTCGCCGCCTCGATCTTCTTGGAGTACGTCGGCTGGCCGTCCTTGATGACGTACAGGCCGTAGTCCGTCAGCGTTGTGTCGCCGTTGGCATCGATCGAGTACGTGCCGAGCACGCTCTCGCGGTCCTTCGTCGCGAACAGTGCCTCGACGACGGCGTCGCGGTCGTTGGCCTTGTCACCGGCGCGCTTGAGCGCGTCGAGGGCGAGGGCCATGGTCTCGTAGCCGTAGATCGCGTACGGATCGACGGTCTGCGTCTTGTACTCGGTCTTGTACTTCTCGAGGATCGGCGCGGATCCGGGGAGATCCTCGGCGCCCAGCGTCGCGACCGTCGTCTTCGTACGAGCGCCGACGGAGGCGGGGATGCCGCCCTCCTTCGGGTTGGAGAACGCTTCCTCGGTGACGCCGTCGGGGCCGTAGAGCTTCACGGTCTTGTTGGCGGAGGCGACGTCCTTGTAGACCTGGACGCCGTTCTCACCCGTGACGCCCGCCCAGACGAAGCAGTCGGACTTGACCTTCGATGCGATCGCCCGGTAGTTGGGCGAGTTCTTGTCGGTGCCCTGCTCGTTCTCGATCGTCAGGCCGCCCGACTCGGCGGACTGCTTGATGTTGCGAGCCAGGCCGGCGCCGTACACGGACTTGTCGTTCCACAGCGTGGCGGTCTTGCAGCCGTCCTCCTTCATGACGCTGACGAGGGCCGCGCCCTGGATCTTGTCGCGCGGCACGACGCGAGCGTACGTGCGCTTGCCGGTCGGGTAGTACTTGGCGGGCTCGCCGGGCTCGGAGCCGGGCTCGTCAGTCGTCAGACCGATGTACGTGTTCGACGGGCTGATCTGCGGGATCCCGGCCTTGTTCAGGATCGGCAGCGACACCTTCGTGCCGCCCGAGTTGAACTCACCGAGGTAGAAGATCGTGGTCTTGTCCCGAACCGCCGTACGAGCGTTCTGGGCGGTCTTGCCCTCGTCCGCCGTGCCCGGGTTCTGCGCGGTGGAGTCGTCGAGCGACTTGTACTCGATCGTGAACTTGCCGACTTTGCCGCCGACCTCGGCCAGCGCCAGTTTCTCACCGTTGATGACGGCCTCGGATTGACCACGCGACGTGCCCTGAAGCGGGAGCGACGAGTAGATGGTCAGCGTGGTCCCCTCGGCGACGTTGCCCCCGCCCCCTCCGCCGCTGCCTGAACTACTGCTGTCATCGTCACCACAGGCCGCTACCCCGAACGCCAGGGCCGGCACCAGCAACCCGAGAGCGGTTGCTCGATTGAAACGCAAGATGGATTCCCTTCTCGATGGAACTGAACACGGAAGCGCGCCCGATCGTACACCCGTTACCTAGCGCGACGTGACGGTGGTTGCTGGCGTGCACGCGCCAGAACACGCGATGCTACGCGGTCCTGCCGGCATGACCGGTCGTCAGCCGCGGACCTGGAGCACCTTGTCCAGGACGAACTGCGACCGCCGCACGCGGTTGCCGGCGTACGTGGTAAGGCTCGTGTCACCGTTGGCGTCGATCGAATACCGGCCAAGAATCGAGTTGCGGTTGCGGATGGCCAGAAACGCATCGGTCACAGCCTGACGGTTGTTGCCCCGGGTTCCGGCTGCTCGGATCGCGTGCAGCACGGCGCTGGCCGCCTCGTAGGCCTGCATCGCCTCGGGCTCGGGCTGACGACCGAACGTCGTGCGGAAGCGGTCACGGAACGTGCGCGCGCTGCGCGGCAGCAGGCGCGCGGGGAGCGCGGATGTGGTCACCCGCATCTGGCGCTGGACGGCGCGCGGCAGCCCGTCCAGGAACCCCTGGTCGGCGATCGCGGCCGGTCCGAAGAGCAGCATCGACGGTGCGGCCGCGGCAACAGCGGTGAAGATCCGCGCCGCGCCGGTGTCCGTCGTGCCGGCGAACAGGAACGCCTCGGCGCCCGTCTCGCGGATCTTCAGCGCCGCTCCAGTGAGGTCGCCGCGGCTCGCGTCGATGCGCCCGCGGTCGAACACCTCGATGTTCTGGCGCTCGGCGGCCTTCTCGACCTCGTCGGCGATGCCGCCGCCGTAGATCTCGCGGTCGGCCATCATCGCGATGCTGCGCACACCGGAGGCCTTCATGTAGCCGACGAGCGCCGACGCCTGGACATGATCGGCCGGTACGACGCGGGCGAACGTGCGCTCGCCGGAGGGATAGAAGCGGTCCGGCTCGCCCTGGCGGCGGCTCATCCGCGTGAGCCCGTCGTACGTGCTCGACGGGCTGACCTGCAGGATGTGGCCCTCGTTGGTCAGCGGCAGCGACAGCGCCGTGGCCGCGGAGTCGCGCTCGCCGATGTAGGCGATGGCGTTCAGGTCGCGGACGGCCTTACGTGCGTTGTCGAGCACCTTGTCGGCCGTCCAGGTGCCGGCCTCGGGCGTCGCCGAGTCCAGCGGCACGTACGTGAGGTTCAGCGGCCCGATCTTGCCGCCGGCCTCCTGCAGCGCGAGCTTGATCGCGTTGACCATGTCGCGGGCACGGTCGCGGTCGGGGCCCTGCAGCGGCAGGCTCGAGTAGATCGTCAGCGTGTCGCTGCCGCTCTGGACCGCACTGTCGTCGTCACCGCCGCAACCCGCCACCCCGATGCCGAGCGCGATCGAGCCGAGGACGCAGACGACGGCCGCGCGGATCCCGCCCGACACGGCCGCGCTCAGGGAGTGTCCGAAAACAGGTTGCAGAGTGCCCAAACACGCAACTTGTCGAGTGACACTCCCTTAGTCCCGGCTGGGCAGGTACGGGACGAGGATCTTCGCGGTGGCGCCGAGCATGATGATCACCGAGGTGAGCATGAACGCGTCGATCGACTTCCAGCCGATGGCCCAAAGCACGATCCACACGACGAGACCGAAGGTTGTGGCGAGGACGAGACCCATGCGGCGGCAGACTAACGGATGAGCCCGGCGGCGAGTTGCGCTACCAGATCGCCGGCGGCCGCGGCCGGGTCATCGGCCTCTGATACGGCGCGAATCAGGCGGCTGGCGACGATGACGCCGTCGGCACCGGCGGCCGCGGCCTCGGCAGCCTGCTCGGGTGTCGAGATGCCGAAGCCGAGCGCCACCGGCAGCTCCGTGCGCTCCTTGACGCGCGCCAGCAGGCCCGCGACATGCCCTCCCAGCGCGGCGCGCTCACCGGTCGTGCCGACGACCGAGACGACGTAGACGAACCCCCGCGCCTCGTCAGCGATCGCGCTCAGGCGGTCGTCGGGCGTCGTCGGCGCGACGAGCGGCACGAACGCGATGCCGGCGCCTTCGCAGGCGGCACGCACCTCACCGGCCTCGTGCAGCGGCAGGTCGGGCACGATCAGGCCACTGATATTCGCCTCGGCCAGGCGCGCCGCGAACGCCTCGGGGCCACGCGCCAGCACGATGTTGACGTAGCACATGAGCACGACCGGGACGCGCCGTGCGAGCGCGTCGCCGACCTCGAGCACGCCCTCCAGCGTCGCTCCCGCCTTCAGCGCGGCGGTGCCCGCTGCGTGGATCGCCGGGCCGTCAGCGAGCGGATCGGAGTACGGGACGCCGAGCTCGACGAGGTCGGCGCCGTTCTCGGCGTAGGCCTCGCCGATCTCCAATGACGTACGCATGTCGGGAAACCCGCCCATGACGTAGGGCATCAGGGCGGCTGTGCCGCGGCGCAGCGCGAAGGCTGCGGCGATGCGGTCCCCGCCGGTCTGCGGCACGGCCGGAACACGATCGCGAGCGGGCTTACCCGGCATGCCTACGGCGTCAGGTTCCCGACCTCGGCGAGGTCCTTGTCACCGCGGCCCGACAGGCAGACGAGGTCCAGCGTCGAGCCCACCCCGTCCTCGTGCAGCGCGTAGTACAGCGCGTGCGACGTCTCGAGCGCCGGGATGATGCCCTCCAGGCGGGTGACCTCCTTGAAGGCCTTGACCGCATCGTCGTCCTCGACGGCGACGTAGCGCGCACGGCCCGAATCGCGCAGGTATGCGTGCTCGGGGCCGGAGCCGGGATAGTCCAGGCCCGCGGAGATCGAGTGCGCCTCGGTGACCTGCCCGTCGGCGTCCTGCATGACGGCCGACAGCGAGCCGTGCAGCACGCCCGACCGGCCGCCGGCCGTCAGCGGCGCTCCGTGACGCCCGCTGCCCAGGCCCGCGCCCGCTGCCTCGACGCCGATCAGCGCGACGTCGGGATCGGCGACGAACGGGGTGAAGATGCCGATCGAGTTCGAGCCGCCGCCGACGCAGGCGATGACGCGGTCGGGCAGGCGGCCGGCGCGCGCCAGCAGGTCCGCGCGGGCCTCGTCGCCGATGATGCGCTGCAGGTCGCGCACGAGCGCGGGGTACGGGGCCGGTCCCACCGCCGAGCCGATGATGTAGTGCGTCGTGGCCACGGTGGTGACCCAGTCGCGGATCGCCTCGCTTACGGCCTCCTTGAGCGTCCGCGCGCCGGCCTCGACGCTGACGACCTCGGCACCGAGCAAGCGCATGCGCTGGACGTTGGGAGCCTGACGGCGCATGTCCTCGGCGCCCATGTAGACGATGCACTCGAGGTTCAGCAGGGCGCAGGCGGTCGCGCTCGCGACGCCGTGCTGGCCTGCGCCGGTTTCGGCGATGATCCGCTCCTTGCCCATGCGCTTGGCCAGCAGCGCCTGCCCGAGCGCGTTGTTGAGCTTGTGCGAGCCGGTGTGCATGAGGTCCTCGCGCTTGAGCCAGATCTCGCGGCCGGCGAGCGCCGACAGGCGCTCGGCGAGGTACAGCGGCGTCGGCCGGCCGGCGAAATCGCGCAGCAGGCCGCCGAGCTGTGCCCGGTAGCCGGCGTCGTCGCGCGCGGCAACCCACGCGGCCTCGAGCTCGGCGAGCGCGGGCATGAGCGTTTCGGGGACGTACTGGCCGCCGTAGGGACCGAAGCGATGCTCCACGCCGGCTTCCGTGACCGGGCTGCGATCAGTCATGAGCAGATCCTAGTGGCGGGGTGCGTGGTTGCGGGGCTGCCACCTTCACGACGCCTCGATGAGCTCGGGCCCGCGCACGGCCTCGTAGAAGGCCTGCAGTTTGGCGTGATCCTTCACGCCGGGTGCCGACTCGGTGCCGCTCGCCACATCGACGGCGAACGGGTCGGTCACCGCGATCGCCTCCGCGACGTTGTCGGCGGTCAGGCCGCCGCTGAGGATGATGGGGGCTCCGAGGTTGGCGTTGCGCACGAGCTCCCAATCGATCGTCTGGCCGGTGCCGCCGGGGACGCCCTCGACGTGGGCGTCGAGCAGCAGGAAGTCCGAGTGGAACGCGCTCGCAGCCTGCAGGGTCGCCCGCGATTGCACGCGCACGGCCTTGATGACCTTTGTGCCGGTACGGCGCGCGACCTCGTTGCAGAAGACCGGGCCCTCGTCGCCGTGCAACTGGACGTAGTCCAGGCACACGGCCTGGGCGACGCTCTCGATGAACTCCAGGCGCGCGTTGACGAAGACGCCGGTGAGGTGGACCGTGCGCCGCAGCGCCGAGCCGATCAGCTGCGCCTCGTCGAGCCCGACGCGGCGCGGCGAGCCCGGATAGAAGATCAGACCGAGCGCCCACGCGCCCGCCTCGGCCGCCAGATGGGCGTCGTCGAGGCTCGTGATCCCGCAATGCTTGATGCGCGTGGGCATGACGCCCATCGTAGGGCGGCGGGTTACGCAGTTCGTGCCGATCGCCGTCGACGAGGCCGCCTACGTTGGTCGTGACGGCCCGCGGGGCGAGCGGTCGTGTCGCGCTAGCGGCGGCCTCAGGGTGTGACGAATCATGTGTGCCGGCCGACGGTTATTCGTCTCACCACCGCCGCGGCGAGAGGTGACCGCCCCGACGCCGGGTCCCCGCTTCCTTTCATCGATGCTGTTCACGAGCGCCCTCGGCACCCGCCCGCCGGGTCCCAACAGCCGGCCCCGATCCGGCGACTTCGCAACGTGCCTCAGTGTCGTCGACGACGCGCGCTCGGCGTCTTCTTCGACTAGGAGCCCGGGCGGCGGCCGAGCGTCACCGTCAGGGTCTGGCGGGTGCCGTCGCGCAGGATCTCCAGGCGGACCTTGTCGCCCGGGCGGCGGTCACCGATCAGCTGCGAGACGTCGTCGGAGTCGCGCACCTTCTTGCCGTCGACGGCCTTGATGATGTCGCCGCCGAGCCGGAGCGTCTCGGCGCCGACCTCCTCGTTCTCGTTGCCGCCGCGCAGGCCGCCGCGATCGGCCGGGCTGTCGGGCTCGACGGTCTGCACGAGCGCGCCGTCGGCCGACGCGAGGTTCAGCTTCTCCAGGCCCTCGTCGATCGTCCGCGTGCTCACGCCGAGGTAGGCGCGCTGCACGGAGCCGCCGCGGCGCAACTGCGGGATGACCTCCTTGGCCGTGTCGATCGGGACCGCGAAGCCGATGCCGACGTTGCCACCGCCGCTGCCGCCGGTCTCGATCTGCGAGTTGACGCCGATCACCCGGCCGCGCGCATCGATCAGCGGGCCGCCGGAGTTGCCAGGGTTGATCGCCGCATCGGTCTGGATGACGTTGTTGATCGTGAAGCCGGGTTGCAGAGATGGGATCGAGCGCTGCAGCGCGGACACGACACCCGTGGTCAGCGTGCGGTCCAGGCCGAACGGATTGCCGATCGCGACGGTCGGATCGCCCACTTGAACGCCCTTGGACGAGCCGAGCTCCAGCGGCTTGAGGTCCAGGCCCTCCGGATCGACGAGCAGCAGCGCGAGGTCCGTCGACGGGTCGCGGCCCGCGACCCGCGCCGACGCGGTGCGCTGGTCACCGAAGCGGATGGTGACCCGACTTGCTCCCTCGACGACGTGGGCGTTGGTCACAATCGAGCCGCCCTTGCCGATCACGAAGCCCGACCCCGTCGATTGCCCCTCCTGCTCGGGCGCGAACGGCGAGGCGGCCTGGGTCACGTTGGCGGTGATGAAGACGACACCGGGCGCGTCGCGCTTGTAGATCTCGCGCGGCGAGAGCGCGCCCTGCTTGGGGTTGGCGAGATCGGCGCCGCCGCCGGCGAACACCGTCGTCGTCTTGTCGTCGCCGGCGGTGCCGGTCAGCAGCAGGACCGCAGCGACGATGGCGCCGCCGAGCAGGGCGGCGAGGAAGTGCGTGAAGTGGCTCATCGCGGCCGCGTGCCACGACGCCGGCGGGCGCTCACGCCGACGACCCCTCGCTGTCGTCGGCACCCGTGAGCGCGCGCAGCGCAGCCTCAGGATCGGGCGCGCGCATCAGCGTCTCGCCGATCAGCACCGCGTCGACACCGACGCGCTCGAGCTCGTCGAGCTGCTGCCGCGTGCGGAAGCCCGACTCCGAGACGACGGTCTTGCCGGCCGGGATGTCGGCGAGGAGGGCGAACGTGCGCTCGATGTCGACGCTGAAATCGGTCAGATCGCGATTGTTGATCCCGATGACGTCGGCATCGAGGATCTCCAGCGCGCAGTCGAGCTCCTCCTCGTCGTGGACCTCGACGAGGACGTCGAGGTCAAGCGCGCGCGCCATGGAGTGCAGCTCGGAGAGCACGCGCGGCTCGAGCGCGGCGACGATGAGCAGGATCGCGTCGGCGCCCGCGGCGGCCGACTCGTAGAGCTGGTACTCGTCGACGATGAAGTCCTTGCGCAGGATCGGCAGGGCGGATGCCGCGCGTGCCTCGCGCAGGTCTTCGATCGAGCCGCCGAAGTTCTTGCGCTCGGTCAGGATCGAGACCGCGGCAGCCCCCCCGCGCTCGTAGGCGCGGACGATGTCGGCGACCGTCGATCCTTCGCGGATCTCGCCCGCCGAGGGCGAGCGGCGCTTGTGCTCGGCGATCACCGAGACGCCGGGCAGGGTGAGCGCCTCGGAGAACGGGCGGTCGTCGCCGCGCCCGTCGAGCTCCTTCTTGAGCTTCTTGAGCGGGACCTCCGCGCGCCGGCGCTCGAGGTCCTTGCGCGTGCGGGCGACGATCTTCTCCAGCACGTTCACGCGGGCGGCTC
This sequence comes from Solirubrobacteraceae bacterium, assembly GCA_035536715.1. Classification (GTDB taxonomy): domain Bacteria; phylum Actinomycetota; class Thermoleophilia; order Solirubrobacterales; family Solirubrobacteraceae; genus CADCVQ01. The sequence goes on along the minus strand of DATLNO010000088.1, from coordinate 6,812 downwards.
CTGCGCGGCGGCAAGCTCGGTGGTGCGAGCGATCAGCGCGTCGAGCGTCGCTGACGCGGAGCCGTCGTCTATCGCCGCCTGCGCCGCCTCGACCCCGGCTGCGAGGTTGTCCGCGCGGCCCGCCGCGTAGATCGCAGCGCCGGCATTCAGTACGGCGATGTCGCGCCGCGCGCCCCCATCTCCAGCGAAGATCGCGCGCGTCATGGCCGCGTTGTCGGCGGGTGAGCCCCCGGCGGTGGCGTCGGGGTCGTCGATCGTCGACAGTCCACAGTCCTCCGGGCGCACGGTGTAGGTCTTCAGGTCGGCGCCGTCAACTTCGACGACGGTGGTGGGGGCCGAGATGCTCATCTCGTCGAGCGCGTCCTGCGAGGATACGACCAAGGCACGGTCGACGCCGAGTATTGCCAGCGCGCCGGCCATGATCTCCACGAATGCGGGGTCTGAAACCCCGATCAGCTGTCGCCGCGCGCAGGCCGGATTCGTCAGCGGCCCGAGGAAGTTGAAGATCGTGCGCACTGCGAGCTCCTTGCGCACTGGCACGACGAACCGCGTCGCCTGGTGGTGGCGCGGAGCGAACATGAAGCCGAAGCCGATCTCATCGATGCAGGTTCCGACCGCGGCGGCATCGAGGTCGATGTTCACCCCTAGCGCCTCCAGCACGTCGGCCGAGCCCGAGCGGCCGGTGGCCGAGCGGTTGCCGTGCTTGGCGACCGCGCAGCCGGCGGCTGCGGCGATCAGCGCGGCCGTCGTGGAGACGTTGAAGGTCGGTCGCCCGCCGCCCGTGCCGGCGGTGTCGACGAGCCCGGCGCGCATCGTCGTGACCGGCGTCGCGAGCGCTCGCATCGTGCGCGCCAGGCCGGCCAGCTCCTCGACGGTCTCGCCCTTCGTGCGCAGCGCGATCAGCAGGCCGGAGATCTGCACCTCCGACGCCTCGCCGGCCATGATGACCGCGAGGACCTCGGCCGCCTCCTCGACGCTGAGGTCCCGGCCCGACGCGACCGCGTCGATCGCCTTCGTGAGGACGGGATCGGGCAACTAGTGGTCCGTCTCGTAACAGACGCCCGAAACCCCGGGATGCCGGCGCCGTCTGGCAAGGACGCAGGACCGACGGTGTGGCTCTGCCACATCGAGTGTCCGAGGACGCCGCCAGGCGGTGATCGGCGCCCGGGGTTTCGGGTGGACTGTTATGAGACGGGCCACTAGACCTCGCTCGCCGCCGCGAGCTTCTTGCGCGCCTTGCGCCCGGCGACGGTGATGGGGGCGATCTCGCGCAGCTCGGCGACGATTCGCTTGGCGAGATCGGACGGGGCCTCGCCGGGGCGCAGGCCCTCGGCGGGCGGCAGGAACCTGACGTGCAGCCGCGGCCGCGTGGGGAAGCGCGTGATATCGACCGAGCCCGACACCGCGACCGGGACGATCACGGCCTCGGGCACCGCGGCGGCGAGCCGGCCGAGACCGCTGCGCGGACGCAGTTCGCGTCCAAGGCTGCGCGTGCCCTCGGGGAAGACGCCGATGCAGCTTCCGCCCCGCAGCTCGGCGATCGCGGGGTCGAGCGCGCCGGCGTCACCGCTGCCGCGCAGGATCGGGATCTGGCCCATGCCGTCGAGGACCTTGTCGAGGCCCTTGACCTTCCACAGGGAGGACTTCGCCAGCGCGCGGATCTGGCGGCGCTCGATCGCGGCGATCCCGATCACGACCGGATCCCAGTAGGAGTCGTGGTTGCCGACGATCAGCAGCGGGCCCTCGGCCGGGATGTGCTCGGTGCCCGCGACCGTGAGCCGACCCCACAGCCGCACGACCGGCACGCTGATCCCTAGCGCGGCGCGATAGGTGCGTGTCATCGGCGGGCGATCGCTCATCACGGCGATTCTAGGGTCATACCGTTGTCCAGGGCCGTTTCCCGAGGGCCTCCGCGTGGGTAGCTGCTTCTCCATGGAGATCCTTATCGTCGTCCTGCTGCTGCTGATCATCGCCGGCCTCGCGTTCGCCTGGATGAAGTTCCGACCTGGAGCGCCCGGTGGGGCTGACGGCATCCCCGGTGACGCCGACGGCCTACGCGGCCGGCGTGGCGCTGCCGTCGCCTCTCGCCACGATCCGATGGCCGAGGCGGTCGAGCGCCACAGCATGGCGACCGATCCGCACGAGGCCGCCGAGGCGGAGCTGCAACTGCAGGCGCAGGCCAACCGGGTTGCGGCGGACCTGCACGCGCGCCAGGCGTCCGCGCTGGAGTCCGAGGTCGGCGGTAACGACCGGCTGGGGCACACCGCTCCCGCGAATGGGTACGACCAGCCCGATCCCGTCACCAACGGCTACGGCCAGCCCGTTGCCGCCAACAACGGCTACGGCCAGCCCGTGAGCCCCTACGACGGACCGCCTCCCGCTGACACCCGCCCCGTCTACGAGGACGACGACGGCCGTCCTGTCTATGAGGACGGCACCCCGGTGTACCGGGAGGAGCCGCCGCCGCGGTACTGACCGCGTTACGCCGCCGCGACGTATAGCGTCGCGGCCCGCATGAATCGCACTCTGCCCTCGCGGCGGCGTGGTCGCGCGGCTCGATCCGCGTCCGTGGCCGCTCTCGCGCTCCTCGCCGCGCTCCTGGCGCCGGCCGTCGCAGTCGGGGAGGTCGGCGCCGACGCAACCGCCGACACAGCCGGATCGCTCGACCTCACGCAGGTTTCGCTCGAACAGCGTGACGTGCGCATGTTCCTGCGAATCTCGACGGCGGGTTCGTGGACGCATACCGAGTTGGCGACCAGTCCCGGCCGGTCGATCTGCGTCACGCTCCTGCGCGGCGAGCCCGCCGCCGCCCGCGGGCGCCTCTGCGTCGTCACGCGCAATGGCCGGGCCGCGCTGAACCACAGCACGATCGCAGACGACCGCGCTGAGAACGATGCGCGGCCGCTGGCCGCGAAGGTCTCGCAGCCCGCACCCGGCGTGCTGCAGGCGAGCTTCCTTCCGATCGCCGCAGGCCTCTCCCCCGGCCCGTACGCGTTTTCCGCCCAGAGCACGTGGACCGACGCGGGAACCTGTGCCAATGCGTGCACCGATCTGCTGCCCGACGCAGGATCGGTGCCGGCGCAACTGGGCCTGATCGGCGTGCCGAGTTGCTTCGGAGCAGCCGCGCGCGATCCCGCGCAACCGTGTGAGAACCCCGAGCTGCTCCGCACGGTGTCGCCGCCGCCGTCACGTCCGAAGGTGCTGCTCGATCCCTACTGCGACCGGTCGACGCATCCCGGCCTGGTGACGACCTGCTCGTTCGGAGCGCCTGCGGGGGAAGCGAAGGGCAATTTCGCACTCATCGGCGACAGTCACGCCGCGAGCCTGAAGACCCCGCTGGAGGTCGTTACGCTCGCAAAGGGCTGGCGCGGCACCTCGATCTTCCGCGCCACCTGCCCGGCCACACAGGCCGCGAAGCCGATCCTGCGCACGCGCCGGCGTGCGCGCGACTGCGTCGAGTGGAACGACCAGGTGCTCGACTGGCTGGGGGACCACCGCGAGGTGCAGACGGTCTTTCTTGCGGCCTACGCGGGCGCCAAGGTCGGCCGCTCGGGCGATCAGAGCATGTTCGAGGCGATGCGCGCCGGCTATCGCGAGGAGATCCGCCGGCTGCTGCGCCTCGTCCGGCGCGTCGTGGTGATACGTGATGTGCCAACGGCGGCCCCCGGCCACCTGGCCTGTGTCGCGCAGACGCTGAAGGCGGACGGCGATCTCGCCGGCGCGTGCACGAACTCACGGGGCCGCGCGGTGAAGCGCGATCCGCTGGCGAGCGCGGCCGCCGGGATGGGCTCACGGGTCAGGGTCATCGACCTCACCAACCGCTTCTGCGATCCCCGGCGCTGCTTCGCCGTCATCGGCGGCGCGCTCGTGCACCACGACAAGACGCATATGACGACGGTGTTCTCCGCGACGCTCGGGCCATTCATCCTGCGGGCTCTCGGCGGGTAGCTCAGAGGTCGAGCGCGGTTCATGATCGTGCGAGTGCTCGGCCAAGCGGGCCGGCTCAACCGAGGAAGTTGCGCAGCAGCAGCTTGCCCTCGTCGGTCAGCACCGACTCGGGGTGAAACTGCACGCCCTCGGCGGGTAGCTCGCGGTGGCGGATGCCCATCACCACTCCGTCACCCTGCGCCGAGACCTCGAAGGCGTCGGGCAACCGGTCGGGGTCGACGACGAGCGAGTGGTAGCGCCCGACGGTCAACGTCGGCGACAGCCCCGCGAAGATCGTGCGCCCGTCGTGTGTGATCTCGCTCGTCTTGCCGTGCACGGGCTGACCGCGGATGACGACGCCGCCGAACGCCTGCGCGAGCGACTGGTGGCCGAGGCAGACGCCGAGCGTCGGGATCCCCGCCTCCGGGAAGCGGCGCATCGTCTCCATCGAGATCCCGGCCTGGTCGGGCGTGCACGGACCAGGCGAGACGACGACGCGGTCGGGCGCCCGCTCGAGCAGCTCATCCACCGAAGCGACGTCGTTGCGGACGATGTCGAGCTGCGCCCCCATCTCGCCCAGGAACTGGACGAGGTTGTAGGTGAACGAGTCGTAGTTGTCGACGACGAGGACGGACGTCATGGCCAGTCGGGCTGTTGGCTCGCCAGTTCCACCGCGCGCAGCACCGCCCGCGCCTTGGCTTCGGACTCGGCGAACTCGTACGCCGGCTTCGCATCGGCGACCGTGCCGCCGCCGGCCTGCACGTGGGCGCGGCCGTCCTTCATCACGACCGTGCGGATGTGGATCGCGGTATCGAGGTCGCCGGTGTAGGACAGGTAGCCGATCGCCCCGCCGTAGCCACCGCGCTTGATCGGCTCGAGCTCGTCGATGATCTGCATCGCGCGGACCTTCGGCGCCCCGGAGAGGGTGCCCGCAGGCAGGACCGAACGCAGCGCGTCCATCGCCGTCACGTCCTCGCGCAGCGTCCCGGACACGTTGGAGACGATGTGCATGACGTGGGAGTAGGTCTCGACGGCCATGAAGCGGTCGACGGTCACCGAGCCGTACTCGCAGACGCGGCCCAGGTCGTTGCGGCCGAGGTCGACGAGCATCACGTGCTCGGCGCGCTCCTTCTCGTCGGCGAGCAGCTCCTCGGCGATCCGCTCGTCGTCCTCGAGCGTCGCGCCGCGCGGGCGCGTGCCGGCGATCGGGCGGGTCGCGACGTGCCGCCCGGTGACGGTCAGCACCGGCTCGGGCGAGGCGCCGGCGACCTGGAAGTCGAGGAAGTCCAGGAAGTACATGTATGGGCTCGGGTTGACGACGCGCAGCCCGCGGTAGACGGAGAACGGGTCGATCTCGACGTCGGCCGACCAGCGCTGTGACGGCACGACCTGGAACGCATCGCCAGCATGGATGTACTCGACGATGCGCGCGACGTTGGCCTCGAACTGCTCGCGTGACATGTTCGAAGAGAACACGGGCCGCGGACGGGCCGGCGTCGGCTCCGGTCGCGGCACCGGCCCGGCGAGCAGGTCGCGCGCCTTCTGGATCGTCGCGACGGCGCCGGCGTAGGCCTCCTCGAGGCTTCTGTCCCCGGCTTCGGAGTACACGTTCACGAGCACGGTGATCGTGTGCTTGAGGTGGTCGAAGACGAGCAGCACGTCGGACAGCATCAGCGCCATGTCCGGCAGCCCGACCGGGTCGGGGTTCGGCTCGCCGAGCGGCTCGACCGTGCGCACGAGGTCGTAGCCGAAGTAGCCGACCGCGCCGCCGGCGAACGGAGGCATGTCGGGCCATGGCGCCTGCTGATGACGCCCGACCTCCGCCGCGGCGAACGCGTACGGATCGGCCGGCTCGTCGCCGAGCGACCAGCGCACGACGTGACGCGGGCGCACGCCGATGAAGCTGTAGCGCCCGACCTCCTGCCCGCGCTCGGCGGACTCCAGGAGAAAGGCGGGAAACTCCGGCTCGCGGCCGCGCAGCTTCAGGAACGCCGAAACCGGCGTCTCGGTGTCGTCGATGAAACTGTGACGTAGCGCGATCGTGTTGTACTCGCGCGCCAGCTCGCGCACCTCGTCGAGGGACGGCTCGACGGGGAGGCGATTCCCACCGACCACCCCGGCAACCGTGTCAGCCGCGACGGTCATTCAGCACGACGGCGACATCCGCGAGGGTGCGATCGCGCGAGCGCAGCAGGACGGCGAGGTGGTAGAGCACGTCCGCAGCTTCGTTGTCGACGCGATCGTCGCTCTCCTCACGGACCGCGCGCGTCACCTCCTCGGCCTCCTCGCGGACCTTCTCCCCCGCGAGGTTCGCGTCATCGAGGAGGGTCACGGTGTACGAGCCGGCCGGTCGGTCGGCCGCCCGCTGGGCGAGCGTGCGCTCGAGGATCGGCAGCGCCTCGTGCGGCGCGGGCGGCGCGAGCTCGCCGTTGTGAAAGCACGTGCGCTCGCCGGTGTGACAGGCCGGCCCGGCGGGCTCGACGAGCGCCAGCAGAGCGTCGCCGTCGCAGTCCAGCCGCAGCGCGCGGACGGCCTGCGTGTTACCGCTCGTGGCGCCCTTGTGCCACTGCTCCCGGCGCGAGCGGCTGTAGAGGTGAAGCTCGCCGCTGTCGCGCGTCCGGCGGACCGCCTCGGCGTTGGCGTAGGCGAGTGTCAGCACCTCGCCGCTGCGCCAGTCCTGGACGATGACGGGCACGAGGCCCTGGCTGTCATAGGCGATCTCCATCTGGAGGGGGAGTCTATGGCGACCCCGCCGAGAGCTACTCGAGGAGGTCGAAGTCGCCGTTGAGGACCGTCGCGAGCCGGCCGGTGCGCCAGCCGCGGACGTTGTCCTTGACGAGCGGCGACGGCTCGGCACGGTAACGCCGGACGATGCTCAATGCGCC
>DATLNO010000087.1:0-3302 GCA_035536715.1 Solirubrobacteraceae bacterium | reverse complement strand
GGCACCGTGCCGCCGAGCACCTCGCCGATCTCGCTGACGTCGCTCTCGGCAAGGCCCGCGAGCTCCCCCGCCTCAGCGAGCGCGCCCGCGCGCTGGTCGACCACCACGCGCGCACCGCGCAGCGTGTCGGCGTCGAGCTCGCGCATGTCCGGCCGGTGCGAGCCGACGCCGGTGACGTGCGCGCCGCCGGCGAGCGAGCGGCCGGCGAAGACCGGCGTCGCGCTGCTCGTCGCCGCGACGACGATGTCCGCGCCGTCGACGGCGGCCGCGCTGTCCGCCGCGTCCACCGCGCGGATGCGGAGATCGGGATGGCGCGAGCGCGCCCACAGCACGAGCTCGCTCGCGTGGCGCGGGTCGCGCGTGACGACGCGCACGTCCTCGACCCGCCGCACCTCGAGGAGCGCCGCGAGCTGGCTGCGCGCCTGCACGCCGGCGCCGAAGATCGCCGCACAGCGCGCATCCGGGTCTGCGAGCGTCCGCGCGGCCACGCCGCCCGCGGCGCCGGTCCGCAGGGCCGTCAGCGCGGCGCCCTCGATGAGCGCCACGGGCGCGCCGGTCGCCGCGTCTCCGAGCAGGACCGTCGCGTTGATGAGGGGCAGCCCCGCGCGGGGCGCGGCAGGCGCGATGCCGACGACCTTCACGCAGTAGTAGGGCGACCCGTCGAGCGAAGCGGGCATGGACGCCGCCATCCCCCGCTCCTCGAGCGGGACGTGGATCCGCACGGGGACGTGAGCACGGCCGTCGGAGAGCGCGATGAAGCCCTCGGCCACGGCATCGATCGCGTCCGCCATCGAGCACGCCCGCTCGAGGTCGGCGGCGCGGATCAGGAGCACGTCACCGGATCCGGGAGCGCACGTCACGCCGGTCACTCACAGGCGCACCAGTCCGGGCGCCAGCCGCCAGGCGCCTTCCGGAACGCCTCGCCCCCGCGGTCCGTGCGGAAGATCGCCCAGGCGTCCTCGTCGTCGAGCTGGACGAGGACCGCGTCGCCGGTCGGCGCCCAGGTGAAGTCGATGAAGTGGTGTACGGAGTTGTGCAGCTCGCGGAGCTTCGTGCCCGCGGGGTCGATCACGCCGAACCAGTGGTGGTGCGGCTGCGCGTTGATGATCGAGTAGCCGAGCAGCGGCTTGGCCGGGGACCACCGCAGCTCCGCAACGTGATGCACCGCGCCGGTCTTCCCGATGACCCACTGCTTCGGCGGCGCGCCCGGCTTCGGCTCCTGCACGTAGACGATCTGCAGCGCCTCGAGGATCGGGCCGTTCTCGATCGCGGCGTACGCAATGAGCTTGCCGTCGCTCGACCACACCGGACCGCCGACGAGCCCCATGCCGCGCGGCGCGACGGTGGCGGAGTAACGCGTGAGGTCCGCGAGCGTCGCGAGGCTCGTCACGGCCCCGGTGGCGATGTCGGCGGTCGCGATCGCGCCCGACGCGTGCGCGAAGCCCACGTGCCGCCCGTCGGCGGAGAAGCTCGGGTGCGTGCCGGGGCCGAGCGAGCGGCCGGCGCGTGCCTTGACGTCATAGAGGAAGACCTCGCCGACCGCGCCGAGGATGCCGCCGCCCGGACCCGGCGTGCCACCGCTGGTGAGCTCGCCGTAGGTGAGGTGCCGGCCGTCGGGCGACCAGGCAAAGCCGTCGAGGAACGTGTTCGGCCTCGTGAGCCGGGTGCTCGTGCGCGCGGCGGGGTCGACCAGGTACAGACCAGTGCCGGACTCCGCCTGGAGGTTCCGCTCTGCGGCAATGAGCGTCCCGTCGGGCGACCAGCGGCCGCCTGTGTAGCCGTTACCTGTCTGGGCGCCGTCAAAGGTGAGCTGCCGCGCGGCCGAGCCGTCAGGTGCGCTCTCCCAGAGGTCGACCCCGCGCTGGCTGAACAGGACGCGCCCCGCCGGCGGCCGGTACGCCTCGTCGGCGGGCGCTGCACAGGCCGTGGCGACGGGAAGGAAGGCTAATAGAAGGAGAGCGGAGGCCCGGACCACCGCTCCGACCATAGCAGCCGAGTTCGTTGACGCCCGCTCGGCAGCCTTCTACGCTCGCCAGTCACAGGCGAATGGGGGGCCGGGAACTCGCGCACCCCTGATCACACAGAGGGAGGACCCATGCAGAGGCGATATCTCAAGGTTTCGGCGATCCTGACCGGCCTCGCGCTCGTTGCCGGCGCGTGCGCGGGCGGCACCGCCCCAAGCGGCGGCGGTGGTGGCGGCGGCAGCGCCGCGAAGACCGTGAAGATCTACTCGAGCCTTCCGCTCACAGGCCCGTCGCGCGCGCAGACCCTGACCGTCGTGAACGGCATCAAGATGGCCATGGACGAGAACGGCGGCAAGGACGGCACGAACGCCAAGGTCGGAAGCATCACCGTCGAATACGAATCCCTCGACGACGCGACCGCGGCGAAGCAGTCGTGGGACGCGGCCCAGGAGGCCGAGAACGCGCGCAAGGCCGCCGAGGACAGCAAGACGGTCGGCTACATCGGCACGTTCAACTCCGGCGCGGCGCGCATCTCGATCCCGATCCTGAACAAGGCGGGGATCGTGATGATCTCGCCGGCAAACACCGCCACCGACCTCACGATGGACCGCACCAAGGACTCGACCTACTACGCCAGCGGCACGAAGAACTACTTCCGCGTCATCCCGAACGACTCGATCCAGGGCCTCGTCGGGGCCAACTGGATGGCGTCGCTCAACGCGAAGAAGGTCTTCGTCGTCGACGACACGGACCTTTACGGCAAGGGCCTTGCCGACGTGTTCGTCGCGAACGCCCCGAAGGCCGGGCTCACCATCGTCGGCCGCGAGGGCGCGCCGAAGGCGGACAACTTCAACGCGCTCGCCACCAAGATCAAGAGCTCAGGCGCCGAGGGCGTCTACTACGGCGGCATCGTCGACAACAACCCGGCCGTGCTGGTGAAGAACCTGAAGGCCGCCGGCTTCACCGGCCCGATCATGGGCGCGGACGGCATCCAGTGCGACGAGATGATCAAGCAGATGGGCTCTGCGGGCGAGGGCGTGTACGCCACCTTCGGCGGCGTTTCCGTCGACAAGTACACCGGCAAGCAGGCCGAGTGGCTCGCGAAGTACAAGACCAAGTACGGCAGCGACCCGCAGCCGTACGCGATCTACGGCTACGAGGCGGCGAACGTCCTCCTCAAGGCGGTCTCGGACAGCAGCGGCGACCGCACCAAGATGGTCGCCTCGGTCCGCAAGATCGGCACGAACTACGAGGGCGTGCTCGGCAAGTGGTCCTTCGATCAGTTCGGCGACACCTCGAACACCGCTCACACGGGCGTGGTCGTCCAGGGCGGCAAGT
>DATLNO010000086.1:0-13591 GCA_035536715.1 Solirubrobacteraceae bacterium | reverse complement strand
CGCCGCATGCCCGCGTCCGGCCCCTTCGAGCTGCGTGCGATCGCGACCGTCCGGTCGCCGCTGACCGACCTGGCGTCGGCGCCCAAGCAGGCGCACGAGGGCGCGCCGCAGGCGTCGCTCGAGTTCGACGAGAGCGTGCTCGACGGCCTCGACGGGCTGCGTGTCGGCGACCGCGTGTTGGTCCTCACCTGGCTGCACCGCGCCGACCGCAGCGTGCTCGCGGTCCACCCGCGCGACGATCTCGAGCGTCCGCTGCAGGGCGTGTTCGCGACGCGCTCGCCCGCGCGGCCCAACCCGATCGGGCTGCACGAGGTGGAGATCATCCAGGTCGACGATGGGCGGGTGCTCGTCGACGCGCTCGAGGCCGTCGACGGAACCCCGGTCCTCGACGTCAAGCCGGTGCTCCGGCGGTCCTGAGCAGCGCAACCTGCGCCCGCGGCTCGTCGTGGTCTACACTCACGGTTCTACGCCGGGCATTCGGTCCGGCGACGTAGTGCCAGCGTTCGTAGTTGCTGCCTTCAGCATCTCCCGCGTTTCGCAGCACACAACACCCCGGGAGGGCACGTATATGGCAACTGGAACCGTCAAGTGGTTCAACGACGACAAGGGCTTCGGCTTCATCACGCCGGACGATCAGACGAAGGACCTCTTCGTCCATCACTCCGCGATCGCCGGCTCGGGCTTCAAGTCCCTCGCCGAGGGCGCGAAGGTCTCGTACGACCCGGAGCAGGGCCCGAAGGGCCCCGCTGCCGCGAACGTGCAGACGATCTAGAGCCGCGTTCGGTCGTACTGCGAACGGTCCGCTTCGGCGGGCCGTTCTGCGTTAAGGCCGGGGTGGCGGCACGCGGCCTTGCATCGAGTGCTTCGGCCCGGCCGACCCCGCTGCGACCCCACTGCGCCTGCAGCGCGTAGTCGACGAGCCGGTCGAAGTACTCCGGCAGGGGCGCCGCCTGGATCCCGAGCGGGTCGAGTACGGCGCGGGCGCGAGCGTCGTCGTAGCGCACACGCATGGCGAAGTACGGCAGGTAGGTCTCGGTCGCACGCAGAAAGCGCTGCCGCCTGGCGCTGACGCAGCGCAGGGCGAGCGGATGCACGACGTGGCGATACAGCCTGGGTGAGACGAGCGGCGGGCGGCGCTGCGCGAAGCGCGTGAGCGCGAGGTCCAGCAGCTCACCGATGTTGCTGGCAACGGCCGAGGCCGTGAGATGGAATGTGCCGCCGGCCGCCGCCGGCAGCGCGTGAAGCGCGCAGATCGCGTCGGCGACGTAGTCGATCGAAACGACGTCGACGGGCGCTCTGCGGCGCGCGGGCAGGATCGGGTAGGCGCCGCGCGACAAGGCGTGCAGCGGCCAGTACAGGACGTTGAAGGACGCCGTCCAGCCGCTGTGGCGATCGCCGACGACGATGCTCGGTCGCACGATCGTCACCGGCAGGCGGTCGGCGTAGGACCGCACGACCGCCTCGGCCTCGAACTTCGACTGCTCGTAGGGGTTGCGAAAGCGCTGGCCGACGTCGAGGTCATGCTCGCCGAAGGTTCCGCGGTGTTCGCCCGCGACATAGGCGGTCGAGACGTAGGTGAAGCGCCGCAGCCGTGGCAGGCGCGCGGCGAAGTCGAGCATCCGCTGCGTGCCGGCGACGTTGACCGCGCGCGAGAGCTCCAGCGTCAGTTCGAACGACACGGACGCCGCGCCGTGGATGATCTCGTCGACATCGCGCAGCGCAGCCAGCGTCGCATGGTCCAGGCCCAGAGCCGGCCGCTCGAGATCTCCCGCGAGCGCGGTCACACGCCGGGCGTAGGGCTCGACGCTGCCGAAGACCGACAGCAGCGTCTCGTGCAGCCGCCGCGTCGCGTGCGCCGCGTCGTCGGCGCGGATCAGCGCGACGACGTGACGCGTGGGGTCGCGCAGCTCGCGCGCCAGCAGCTCCATCCCGACGAAGCCGGTCACGCCCGTCAGCAGAAGCGTCATGCCGTGGCCCGCTCGAGCAGTAGGTCGATCTCGTCCCCGATCCGGTCTGCGATCGCGTCGGCCTCACCGGCCAGCTCGGCCTGGGCGTACACGCCGAAGCACGCGCGCTCGTGGATCGTCGTCATCCCGATCGAGAGCCCGTGACGATCGGTCAGCGGCACGACCGGATAGGCCTCCTTGGCCGCGCAGCCCATCAGGTAGACCGGAAACTGCGGCCCCGGGATATTCGAGATCGTGAGGTTGGACAGCTGCGGGCTGGCGATCACCTTCGACGCCACGCGGCGGATCGAGCGTGGGGCGTAGGAGAGCGCGTTGAGCACCGTGTCGGCGCCCTCGGGGACGCCCCAGCGCTTGCGCTCGCGCATCGCGACGTGGACGTCACGCAGGCGCCAGACCGGGTCCTGCTCCGTGCACGGCAGGTCGAGGAAGAGGAACGCGATCCGGTTGCCCCACTCCGCGCCCGGCGCCTCGACGCTGACCGGCACCATCGCCTTGACCGCCGCCGCCTCGTCGCCGAGCCCGCGCAGCGCCCCGGCGCAGGCGGCGAGCAGGACGTCGTTGACGGTGGTGTCGAAGCGGCGCTTGATGACCTTCAGATCCTCCATCGGGCGCGAGTGCGTCGCGAGGTGGCGCATCGCGGTCATCGGGTCGTTGAGGTGGCTGCGGGGCGCGATCGGCGCGGCTGCCTGGACGACGGCACGCGCTGCCCGCATCGCCTGGCCGGCGACGGCGCTCGGGTTGCGGGCGAGCTGCAGCGGAAGTCGCGCGACCTGCAGCGCCTCGTCGACCTGCTCGCCGACGGCGTCGCGCATGAGCTTCAGCGCCGAGGGCACAGCCCGCGCGGTCCAGCCGTTGAGCAGCTCGACCTCGTCCGGTGGCGCCGGCGCCGGCTCGGCGTCGAGCAGCAGCGCCATCAGCTCGACGGCGGCGAGCCCATCGACGAGACAGTGGTGCGCCTTGCCGACGACGCCGATCCGGCCGCCGGGCAGGTCCTCGGCGATCCACAGCTCCCACAACGGCCGGCCATGGCGCAGCGGCGTCGAGAGCACGCTGTCGATCAGCTGCTCGAAGCCGCCGTCCGAGGCGCACATGACGTGGTCGTCGATGTCGAAGGACCCATCGTCGATCCAGACCGGGTCGCCCAGTCCGAGCGGTATGTGGGCCAGGCGCTGGCGGTAGCGCGGGGCGCGGCCGAGGCGCGACTCGATGTGCGCGCGGATCTGCGCGAAGCGCGGCGCGTGCCCCTTCGCGGGCGGATCGAACTGCGCCGCCCAGCCGACGTGCATCGGAGCGTGCTCAGACTCGAGCGACAGAAACGCCGCGTCGAGGGCTGACAGGCGCGGGGGGCTCATCCTGTCGCCTCATACGGGCGCGCGGGGCGTACGGTTCAGCGGGCTGATCCGAAAGGCGGCTCGTGCCGACATACCCTCCGAGCTCATGGCGCGCGCTGTCGACATCCTCGAGGACGAACTCGGCGCACCCATGCCCGAGGGCCTCGAGGCGCTCTCGGCCGCGGAGATGCAGACGCTCGCCGGCCTGCTGGCAGCCGCCAAGGCACGCCAGGCACAGGAGCTCGAGCAGGGTCTCGTGGAGTCGCTGAACTTCGTGCCGCGCCTCATGCGCGGTCCTGTTCGCAAGATCCTCTTCGGCTGACCATGGTAGTGGCCCGTCCTGCGAATCCGCACCCGTTTGGATCGGCCGCCGATCACCGCCTGGCGGCGTCCTCGCTCAGTCATGGGCCTGAAGGCCCACTCCTTCACTGCGTCCTTGCCAGCCGGCGCCGGCAACCGCCCAAACAGGCACGGACTCACAGGACGGACCACGCGCGTTGACCCTCGCACTCGCCGAAGCCGAGATCGTCAAGCTCGCCCGCCTGCTCGGCTCCAAGGAGCGCGAGCTGGACTTCCTGCGCCAGATCGACTGGCAGGTCCTGCGCGACCTGCGCGAGCAGGCGGCCAATGCCATGCTCGAAACGGACCGCCAGGGACTGCAGCGTGTCGCGGCGGCGACGAAGCTCGTCCCCAGCAAGATCACGGCAGCGATCGGCGAGCGCGCGTTCGGGCCGATGCTGTCCGGCAGGGTCACCGGCCTGCTCGACCCGTCGCGCGCCGTCGACATCGCCGGCCACCTGCCGACGCGCTTTCTCGCCGACGTCGCCCCCCAGATCGAGCCGCGCCTCGCCAGCCGCGTCATCGCCGAGATCCCGGCGCAGCAGATCGGCGCGATCACCGCCGAGCTCGCCGACCGCGGCGACTACGTGACGATGGGCCGCTTCGTCGGCCATCTGTCCGAGCGCGCGCTGACCGCGGCGCTCGACTCCGTCGACGACGAGACGCTGCTGCGCACGGCCTACGTCGTGGAGTCCAAGGGCGCGCTCGACGCCCTCGTCGCGATCGTCCCCGAGCAGCGGCTGCACGAGATCCTGCGCAGCGCCGACGAGCTCGATCTCTGGCGCGAGGCGCTCGACGTCCTGCGCTTCGTCTCCGAGCGCCGTCGCGGCATGCTCGGCGACATCGCCGCGGCGCAGGACGACGACGTGCTGGCCGGCCTCGTGCGCGCCGCGCAGCGCGATCGTCTCTGGGCCGACGTGCTGCCGGTCGCGCGGGCGATGGGCGAGGACAGCCGCGCGCGCTTCGCGACGCTCGCGGCGATCCAGACGCGCCCCGTGCTGTCGTCGATCGTCGACGCGGCCAAGGAGCGCAGCCTGTGGGCGGAGCTGCTCGTGTTGTTGCCGCTCCTGCCGGCCGGATCGCGCCGCCGCGTCGCCGCGCTCGGCACGGGCTTCGGCCGATCGATCCTCGTCCAGATCCTGCGCGCCGCCCAGGAGGACGAGCTGTGGGCGCCGCTGCTGAGCTTCGCGACGGAGCTCGAGCTGCGCACCCAGCGCGACCTCGCAAAGCTCATCAGCGCCGCCGACGACGAGCTGCTGAACGGTCTGCTGGATGCCGTCGAGGAGGACGAGATGCAGGACGAGTTCGTGCAAATCACTGGCCGGCTCGGCGCCACGGACATGCGCGCGTTCGCCAAGCGGCTGGCCCCGGCTGCCGGCGAGGAGCTGCTCGGCATCCTGGTCGAGGCGGCTCAGGCGGCCGAGCTGCCGGCCCTCGAGAAGGCGCTGATGGGTACAACATGAGCCCGTGGGTATGCTCAACATGTGCCACAAAATTCCGAGCCCTACGGCGCCGTCGGCCGGTCCGAGTGGATGGACATCGACTGGCAGGAGCACCTGCGCTGGGTGCGCGTCCAAGAACGCTGGATGAACGTCATCGACATGGGCGCAGGCCCGCCGCTGATCTTCATCCACGGCCTCTCCGGCTGCTGGCAGAACTGGCTCGAGCAGCTTCCCCACTTCGCGCGCGACCACCGCGTGATCGCCGTCGACCTGCCCGGTTTCGGCCAGTCGGAGATGCCCGCCGAGCAGATCTCGATCAGCGGCTATGCGGACATGATCGACGCGCTGATGACCGAGCTCGACATCGATGCGGCGAGGGTTGTCGGCAACTCGATGGGCGGCTTCGTCGGCGCGGAGCTTGCGATCCAGCATCCGGCGCGGGTCGAGCGGCTCGTGCTCGTCGCGGCGGCGGGGCTGAGCGTCGAGACGATCCGCACCGAGCGCACCACCGGCATCCGCCATCGCGCCGAGAACGTCGTGTTCTTCACGCTCGGGCACGTCGCCTCGCGCTCGTACCAGGTCGCGCTACGCAAGCGCCTGCGCGGTGCGCTGTTGCTGATTGTCGCCGCGCATCCCACCAAGCTGCCTGGGCCGCTGGCCGCGCAGCAGGTGCTCGGTTCGGGCAAGCCCGGGTTCTCAGACGCGCTCGAGGCGATGTTCCACTACCCGCTGCGCGATCGCCTCGAGAAGATCCACTGCCCGACGCTGATCCTGTGGGGCGACAAGGACCGTCTCGTGCCGCTCAAGGACGCGTCGGTGTTCGAGGAGCTCATCCCCGACTCGCGCAAGATCATCTACAAGGACACCGGTCACGTCTCGATGATGGAGCGCCCGGCGCGCTTCAACGAGGACGTGCGGGCCTTCCTGCAGAAGGAGCACGGTGACCAGGAGGCGGTCCCGCAGCCGCGCTCCGTCGTCACCTGACGTGAGCATGGGCACGACCGTCGGCTCGCCGCCGGCGCGCCCGCAATGGATGCTGGTCGACTGGCGCGCGCACCTGCGCTGGGTCGAGGTGCAGGGCTGCCCGGTCAACGTCCTCGACCTGAACTCCGAGGATGGGCGCCCCGCCGTGGTGTTCCTGCACGGGCTGGCGGGCTGCTGGCAGAACTGGTTGGAGAACATCACCCCGCTGGCGGTCGACCACCGCGTGATAGCGATCGACTTCCCCGGCTTCGGCGAGTCGCCGATGCCCGAACGCCCGATCTCCGTCAGCGGCTATGCACGCACCGTCATCGAGGTGCTCAACGCGCTCGGCGTCGAACGGGCCACGATCGTCGGCAACTCGATGGGCGGCTTCGTCGGCTGCGAGATGGCGATCCGGTTTCCGCGGCGCATCGAGCGGCTCGTCCTCGTCGCCGGCGCGGGCCTGTCGCTGCGCCACATGCGCCACGAGCGCAAGACCGGTGCACGCGCGCGGATCGAGAACCTCCTCTTCTTCGGGCTCGGCCGCCTGGCCTCGCACACGGACCTCGTCGTGCGCTCGCGGCGCCTGCGCCGCGCGCTGCTGCTGCTGATCGTCGCGCACCCCGAGCGGGTGTCGGGCCCGCTGATCGCCGAGCAGGCGCACGGTGCGGGCAAGCCCGGCTTCGACGACGCCCTGGATGCGATGACCGCCTACCCGATCCGCGACCGGCTCGGCGAGATCGCCTGCCCGACGCTGATCGTCTGGGGCGAGGAGGACCGCCTCGTGCCGGTCCGTGACGCGTCGGAGTTCGAGTGGCTGATCCTCGACGCGCGCAAGATCGTCTATCCCGACACTGGGCACATGGTCATGCTCGAGCGTCCCGAGCGCTTCAACCCCGACCTGCGTGAGTTCATCGAGGAGTGAGCTCGACCGCGTCGCCGACGGCGATGCGCCCGGGCTCGCGCACCTCGCCATAGACGCCGAACGCCAGCGGCTCGGTCGTATCCAGCGCGGAGCGGTACTGGCGCAGGAGGTCGAGCGTCCGCAGGTCGGGATCGCCTGTCTCGGGGTGACGGTGGGTGATGTTGCAGCGCCCGACATGGCCGCGCATCCGCACCCGGGCCGCGCCGACGTTCACGTCCTGGCCGACCCAGGTGTCCTCCTCGTGAGGCTCGCCGAGCCCGTCGACGATGACGAGCATGCGAAAGCGGCGCGAGTCGAGGTCGCCGGCGCCCGCGACGCGGGCGAGCGCATCGAGCGACGCCCGCGAGACGAGGCTGACGGCGCCGCCCTTGCCGCGGTCGATGCCGCTGCGGTCGACTCCCTCGACGATCCGCACCGGCCGGCCGACGTGCTCGGACAGCGCGTCCGAGAACCCGCCGCGCAGCTCGTGGGCCGGCGCCTGGCGCGAGTAGAAGCGGGTGTCGAGTTGCGGGCCGGTCTCGACAGGTCCAATGACTTCCGAGCCGTCGGGGAAGGTGAGCACGAGCGTCCGCGCCTCGTGGTCGTAGTCGCCGACGACCTCGTTGAGCGTGCCCAGGTGCTTGCCGTTGACCATCCGGTTGCGGTCGTCGACGAGGTAGAAGCGGCGGTCCTCCGCGACCCCGGTGGAGGTGAGCTCGACGGCCTCGCGGGCGACGACCCGCAGTCCCTTGACGGGCGTCGTCTGCAGCGCGTGGACGATCGCGGGAGTCACCGCATTGAGGATGTCAGACACGCCAATCGGCGTTTCCCGGCCGCCGATTCGCTATTTGTGTGTGTCAGATGGGTCGCGACGGCAGGAGCAGGATGACACGCAGGCTCCTGCCCGGGGTCGCGATGCTGCTCGCGCTTGCCCTCGTCAGCGCGTCCTCGGCGACCGCTCGCGTGACGCTCGTCGCCACCGGCACGCCGGAGCTCGTCTTCCTCGGCATCCCGCGCAACGAGGTCGTCGCGCGGCTCGCACTGCCCGGATTCTCGCGCGCCGTCGCGATCACTCGCGACGGGACGCGCGGCTATGTCACCGCCGGGGGCGAGGTCGTCGCCGTCGACGTCAACACGAGGGCGGAGCTCACGCGCAGCACCCTTGGCCCCGGCCCGCCCGAGGTCACCGACATCGAGCTCTCGCCGGGCGGCGAGACGCTGTACCTGGTGCGCGGGACGCAGCTGCTCGTCCTCGACGCGCAGACGCTCGCCTCGCGCGGCGTGATCGAGCTGCGCGGCCTGGGCGGCGCCCTCGCCGTCTCCAACGACGGTGGCCTCGCCGCGGTCGCGCTTGCGACGGGCCGCGTCGCGATGGTCGAGCTCGGTACGAACAAGCTGCTGCGGCTGGTGAAGCTGAAGGCCGCCCTCGGCGTCGCGATCGCCGACGGCGGCATCACCTACGTGTCCGCAGGCGGGAAGCTGCGCGTCATCGCGCGCGGCCAGCGCAAGCCGCGGAAGCGACCGATCGAGCTGCCGACGGGCGCGGGCGGCGGCTTGACGTTGTCGCCGGCCCGCTCGCGGCTGATCGTGGCCGCAGCGCCCGGGGGCGGAGCGGCGGCGCTTGTCGACCTGCGCGCGGGCGCCGTGCGGCGGCTGGTCTCGGGCACGGGCCCGGGCCGGGCCGCCTGGTATCCAGACGCGAGCCGGATCCTCTTCGCCGACGGCGGGTCGGCCTCGATCTCCCTGATCAGCCCGTTTTCGCGCGGGCGGATCGGGCTCGTGACGCTGCCCGGCACGACGCCGAGCGACCTTGTCGTGCAGCCCGGCATCGCGCTCATCTCCGGCACCGACGGCCCCGATGCCCTGACCGGCACCCGTGGCGCCGACCGAATGGAGGGCTTGGCGGGGGACGACAAGATCAACGGGGGTCGCGACAGGGACGTGCTCGAGGGTGGGCCGGGCAACGACCAGCTCTCCGGCGGCGCCTCGAGCGACACCATCGACGCCGGTGAGGGTGACGACTTCATGATCGGCGGAACCGGCGACGACGAGATGCGCGGTGGCGTCGGCACCGACGGCGCCGACGGCGGCACGGGCAACGACACGATCCAGGGCGACGATGGCGATGACACGCTCGACGGCGGCGATGGCGACGACACGATCCTCGGTGGCCCCGGCAACGACACGATCGTCGAGAAGGGCTTCGGTGACGACAAGGAACTCAACGGCGGGCCCGGCAACGACACGATCAAGGGCGGCCGTGGATCAGACCAGCTCATCCTCGGCGACGACGGCGACGACCAGCTCTTCGGCGAGTCGGGCTCCGAGCGGATCAGGGGCGGCAACGGCGACGACCTGCTCGAAGGTGGCGCGGCCGGCGACCGCCTGGAGGGCGAGGAGGGCGTCGACACCGTCCGCGGCGACGTCGGCAACGACGGCATCGGCGGCGGCAACGGCGACGACACGGTCGACGGCGGCTCCGGCGACGACACGATCATGGGCGAGGCCGGCAACGACACGCTGATCGGCGGCAACGGCGTGGACACGTTCAGCGGCGGTCCCGGCGACGACATCATCCGCGCCGCCGACGACAGCGCCGACAGCATCGACTGCGGTGAGGGCAGCGACACGGTCTTCGTCGAGGATGACGCGCCGACGCGCGACGTCCTGAGCAACTGCGAGACCGTCACAGCGATCCGGGCGGAGGCCTCCAACGACCTGACGCCGCCGCGGGTGACGATCCGCGGCACGCGCCACGCCGACCGGCTCAACGGGACTCCGGGCGACGACTCGATCTTCGGCCGCGGCGGCGCCGACAAGATCTTTGCGCTGGCGGGCGACGACTACGTCGACGGCGACCAGGGCGACGACCAGCTGCACGGCGGCCCCGGCAACGACCAGATCCCCGGCCGCCAGGGCAACGACCAGATCTGGGGCGATGCGGGCGACGACCGGATCACCGGCGACCGCGGCAACGACCGCATCTTCGGCGGCGCCGGCAACGACACGATCTTCGGCAACCTCGGCGAGGACACCATCGATGGCGGCCCGGGCAACGACCGCATCAACATGGTCGACCGCAAGACCGATCGCATCGTCTGCGGGCCCGGCAGCGACATCGTCTTCGCCGACGTGCGCGACAAGGTCGCCAAGGACTGCGAGAGCGTGCGCCGGTAGTACCGTGCGCGCGTGATCCGCGCAGCGCGAGCGCCGAGCCCGGGCGGCGCGCAAGGGGGTGGCCCGGTGTTCGCAGCGCGATGGTTCGCGCCGCTGCTGGCGGCGCAGGTCGCCGTGCTCGCGCTGCTGTACGCGGCGGTCGGTCTCGCGCGCCACGCAACCTTTCGCTCGACGGGCTTCGATCTCGGGATCTTCGACCAGGCCGTGTGGCACCTCGGTCGCCTCGAGGCGCCCGCCAGCAGCCTGAAGGGCCTGCCGTCGCTGTTCGGCGACCACTTCTCGCCCGTGCTCGTGGCGTTCGCGCCGCTGGGCGCCTGCGACTGCGGGCCGGCGCCGCTGATCGTCGCGCAGGCGCTGCTGATCGCCGCGTCGGTGGTGCCGGTCGTGCTGTTCGCCCGGCCGCGGCTGGGCAACGGCCCCGCGCTGTCGCTGGGGCTGGGCTACGGGTTGTTCTGCGGCGTCCAGTCGGCCGTCGCCTTCGACGTCCACGAGGTCGCGTTCGCGCCGTTGCTGATCGCATGGGCGGCGCTGTTCGCCGATCGCCGGCAGTGGCGTCGCGCGCTGCTGTGCGTCCTCGCCCTGCTGCTCGTCAAGGAGGACCTGGCCTTTCTCGTGATCGCGTTCGGCGCCTGGTTCGGGCTGCAGCGCCGGCCGCGCGAGGCGCTCGTCTGCCTGTTCGCCGGCGCGCTGTGGTACGCGAGCGTCACACGCCAGGTGATTCCGCACTTCGCCGACGGCAGGCCGTTCAGCTACTGGAGCTACGAGCAGGTCGGGCGCTCGCCCGGCGATGCGCTGCGCAACGCGGTCCTGCATCCGCTGCAGACGGCGAAGATCTTCGTGACGCCGATCGAGAAGGTGCGCACGCTCGGGGTGTTGTTCGGGGCCTTCGCGTTCCTGCCGCTGCTGAGCATCGACATCGTCCTCGCTGCGCCGCTGCTCGCCGAGCGGATGTTCTCGAGCAACGCGAAGTACTGGACCCTGCAGGACCACTACTCGCTGACGATCGCGCCCGTGCTGGCGATCGGCGCTGCGCGCGCGCTGCCGTTCGTCGCGAGCGTCGTCGCGGCGCGCTGGGAGGCGGCGCGCGGGTGGCGACTGCAGCCGCTGGTCTGTTCTGCGATCGCCGCCGTTGGGATCGCCAGCTGCGCCGGGTTCGCACTCGGCGACCTCGTGCGGCCGAGCACGTACGAGGTGCCTGCGGCGCGCCGCGGAGCCGGAGCCGCCCTGAAGCTGGTCCCGCCGACCGCGAGCGTTGCGGCGACGAACCACCTCGTGGCGCACCTCAGCCAGCGCGACACGGTCGTCCTGTTCGGCCCCCGCCCGCCGCGCACGCGGTTCGTCGTCGCACAGACCGGCGATGCCGACCCGACGGCGCTCTTTCCCTTCGCGTCGCCTGCCGCGCAGCGCGCTGCGCTCGGTCGCTTGCGGCGCTCCTACCGACTCCTGCGGGATGCCGGCGGAGTGCAGGTGTGGAAGCGCCGCCCCGCAGCGGTGAGAAGACCATGAGACGAGCGCCCCATCGCCTGCGCGGTCCTCGATGATCTTCGGTAGTCGTCCGCCCCCTGCGAAGGAGCGTCAGCCGAATGCGCAAGTACCTCATGGCCCTGGTCACCGTCTGCCTGGTGACCGGCGTCGCGGCTCCAGCCCTCGCGCACACGTCGGACAGGTCGCAGACGCATCGTGGCGAGCGTTGCCTGCAGCGGGTGCAGTCCTCAGATCTCTCGGCGGCGGGCAAGCAGATCGCCACCGCGGCCTGTACGGAGCGGGCGACCGCGGTCCGTGCCGCGCGCGACACGATGCGCGCCGCGCGTAAGACCAAGCGCGAGCAGGTACGCGCCGCTCGCCAGGCATTTCGCGCGGCCATGACAGCGAGCGCCGCCCTGCCCGACGCCGAGCGCGCGGCCGCTCGCGAAGCGGCTCGCGCGGCCCGCAAGGCCGCCGTGCAGGCCTCGCGCGAGGAGCTGCGTACCGCTCGCACGGCCTTCCGCGCCGCGGTCAAGGCTGCCAACCAGGCGTTCAAGTCGGCGATCGAGCAGGCGCGCGCCGCCTGATCGAGGCCCCGCGCTACGTCCGGCGTAGCGCCGTGAACGCAGCGTCGGCGGCGGCCGCTTCCAGGTGGCGCGCGCGTCCGGTGCCGCCCGAGCCCACGGTGACGCGCAGATCGGCGAGGGCCGCGCGCTGCTGCAGCCGCGTGCGCACCAGCGCGTGCTCCTGCAGCCGATGGCGTCGCGCGAGCAGCGTGCGGCGCGCGATCCGCACCTCGCGCACGGCGAGGACGTTACCGGCCATGCGAATGCCGGCGCCGCGGTAGTCGCGCAGACCCATCAGCGCGCCGAGCAGCGCGAGCGCGGGCACCGCCGGCCAAGCCGTGGTCGTCCACAGCGCCACCGGCACGGTGCCGATCACCGCGCATGCGGCGGCCTGCGGCGCCACGAAGCGGCGCAGCGCGCGCCGCGGCGGGCGCTGCAGCTCACCTGGCGCCATCGTGAGCGCGGGCACGAGCTGGGCGATCACGGCCTCGGCCTCGGAGCGCCGCACGAGCGGCAGCAGCGTTCGCCCGACTGCCCGCTCGCCACCGTGTGCGGCGGTCTCCAGGCGCAGCGCGGCAAGCCCGAACGGGCCGCGCGTGAGCCCCTCGACGATCACGATGCCGTCGACGCGCTCGAGCGGGATGCTCTGCGCGCGCCGCTCGAGCAGGCCGCGGCGGATGCGCAGCACGCGCGCGTCGCGTTCGACCTCGAAGCCCGCGAACACGACGATCGCCGCGAGGAAGGAGAGGACGTAGGCCGCTCCCAGCACGATCGCCAGCGCGATCGCGATCGCCCCGGGGGAATCCAGGCGCGAGAGCAGTCCCTCGCTGTCCTGCTCGACGTCGATGACGTTCTGAAACAGCGCGTAGATGCCTGCGACGGCCGATACCGCGACGCCGATCTGCGGTGAGGTCAGCGCGTTGAGCAGCAGCCCGCGACGGCCCAGCCGCACAACTGCGTCGGGCCGCGCCGGGGCCGGCTGACCGAGTGCTTCGCGCAGCCGCGCCGCCTCGGCATGCGTGACCGCGCTGAGCACGATCTCGTCGGAGCTCGATGCGCCGGGCACCTGCACACGCAGCTCGACGACGCCGAACAGCCGCTGGATCGGGCCGGTGACCGTGTCGACGCCCTGCACCCGCGTGCGCGGGACGACCTTCTCGTCGGGCGTGAAGACGCCGGAGCGATAGTGCAGCGCGATGTCGTCGAGCCAGTAGGACTTGCGCCGCCAGGTGAACCAGCCCATCGCGACGCCGGCACCGATGCCGACGACGGCCATCACGGCGGCGAGGCCCGGCGTGCCGCCCTGGGCAAAGGCGAGAACGAGAGCGCCGATGACGAGCTGCAGCGCTGCGCGGACGGCGTCGACGACGATCGACGCGTAGTGCAGGCGGCGCGGCGCCTCAGAGATCATCGGGCGTCCGCAGGCGCGCGAGGATGC
>DATLNO010000085.1:0-4247 GCA_035536715.1 Solirubrobacteraceae bacterium | reverse complement strand
GCGGCGCGCTGCGCGACACGCACCACACGATCACGGTTCCGGCCGGCGAGGAGCACAAGACGCTCGCGGTCGCCGAGCGCGTCTGGCGCGAGCTCGCCGGGCAGGGCATGGGCCGCGACGACCACCTCGTGGCGCTCGGCGGCGGCGTCGTCGGCGACCTCGCGGGCTTCTGCGCGGCGACCTACCAGCGCGGCGTGCCCGTCGTGCAGGTGCCGACGACCGTCGTCGCGCAGGTCGACTCGGCGTACGGCGGCAAGACCGGCGTCGACCTGCCGGAGGCGAAGAACTACGTCGGCGCCTACCACCAGCCGGCGGCCGTCATCACCGACGTCGACACGCTCGCCACCCTGCCGCCCGAGGAGATCGCCGCGGGGTACGCCGAGGTCGTCAAGACCGCCCTGATCGCCGGCGGCTCGTTGTGGGAGCTGATCGCGTCGGGCGCGCCGGTCGACGAGCGCGTCGTGTTCGAATGCGCGCGCACGAAGATCGCCGTCGTCGCGGCCGACGAGCGCGACGGCGGGGCGCGCCAGCTGCTGAACCTCGGCCACACGGTCGGCCACGCGATCGAGACGGTGACCGGATATCGCCGCTACCGCCACGGAGAGGCGGTCGCGCTCGGCCTGCTCGCGGCGCTGCGCCTCGGCGGGACGGACGACCTGCGCGCGCAGGTCTCGGAGTTGCTGGCTGCCGCCGGGCTACCCACGACGCTCTCGCCGGACATCGACCCGCAGGCCGTCGTCGCGGCGACGAAGCTCGACAAGAAGCGGATCGGCGACAACGTGCCATTCGTGCTCGTGGAGGCCCCCGGGGATGTGCGGTTTGGGCAGCGCGTGGGGGCTTCCGACGTGCTCGCGGCGGTGGCGGAGCTGACCGAGTGACCGCGCGGTGCCGGGGTCACGCGCCGGCCAGCAGATCGTCGAGCGCGGCGAGCAGATCGCGACCACGTCCGTAACCACGGCGCTGTATGAGCATGGCAGTCTCGCGAGCGAGCGCGAGGTCGTCCGGACGGGCGACCGAACACAGCGCTCGGAGATCCGCCGCGTCGAGTGGCCGCACGGCGTCGTCACGTGACAGCAGCTTGAGCGCCAGCAAATCGCCGATGCGGGCGACTGGAACGACGAGCCCGGGGAGCACCTCCAGAAGCTCGGCACGCGCCGCGATCTCGACTTCGACGCCTGACGAGGCGAAGAGAAGATCGACGATCAGCTCGTCGTCACTCGTGGACGGCGATGCGAGACGAGCGGTCGCGAGGCGGTTCGCGGCCAGTTGCTCGACTGCTGCGACGAGTGAATAACCGTGCGTCCGAAGCTCGTTGAGCAGGCCTTCGGCAGCAGCATCGTTGGGCACCGCCACGACGAGATCGACATCGCGCGTGAAGCGTGGCTCGGTACGGGAGGAGACCGCGAACCCGCCGACGAGCGCGAAGGCACGCGATGTCCTCTCCAGGTCGGCGACGATCCTGCGCAGCGCCTCCTCGACGCGGGTCACGCGAACCGCGTGGACCTGGGTCCGACTGCGTCGCCGTGTTGAGCCCCGGGACGCTCCCGCAACCACGTTCGCACGGCGTCATCCAGCTCTCGGTCGGTGATCTGCGGCTGCTCGCGCCGCAGGCGCTGACGCAGCATCTGCTCACCGAGATCATGAAGCTCCAGCGCAGCGCGAAGGCGTGCGGCGGCATCGTCGGGCACCTCGTGATCGTACCGGCGTCCGCGAGTGGATCAAACGGTGCGGATCTGGCCGTCGATCCGCGCGCGCCCGCCGCGGAGACGCCGATGGCCCGCACGATCCTCCGGTACGCCTTCACTATGCCGACGCTCGTGTTGGGGAGCCCACCCCCGGAGCTCGAAGCGCTGATGGAGCGCCGTCGCCTGGCGGGCGTGATCGCTTGGACGAGGTGTGGCAGGGTGTCCGCCACATGGTGCTCGGGCCCAGCCTCGAGCACGCGCTGTCTCCACGCAGCTGACGCTCCTGCTCGACGCGTTGACGAAGTCCTGATCGTCGATCCGCCGCAACGAACCGTCACCTGGCTGGGGCTGCGCGCCGGCGAGTACGAGCCGGTCGCGCGAAGCGGGCTGATCGAGCTCGGGCCAGTTGAGCTCGCCGAGCAGCTCGACTGGCCGTGGCGGCAGCCTCGCCGCACGGAGCGCGTGCCGCGTAAGGCTCAGCGCGCCAGCGCCGCCAGCGGCGCGCCCCAGCCCGACAGCGACGTGGGCGGTGGCACGCGGTAGCCGATGTACAGGTCGTGGCCGATATCTCCGGTCGCCCACTTGGCGAAGCTCTCGGCGAAGCGCTCCTCGCGGGCGGCGCAGCCACCGGACGTTCCGTCGTCACAACCAAAGCCCGGCGGCGTCGCCGCATCGAGCTGCGCCTCCAGATTCGCGCCGACGAGCGCGTGGTCGACGACGTGCGCGAGCTCGTGCAGCACAAGGCGTCGCACGCCGCGCATCCCGGCTCCGCGGTAGACGCCGCCGAGATCGAGCACCACGTCGTAGCCGGCATCGGTCGCGCGCGTCTGGCCGGCCACGCCGCTCGCGATGGCGCCGAGGCGGACGGTGACCATCGCGGTGACGAGCTCGACGACCCGCCGCGCCTCGGGACGCGCCTCGGACGCCGCGCGCAGCACGATCTGCTGGTCGCTGACAGCGATCCCGGGCGCGAAGCGCAGCGGTGCGGGCGCCGGGAGCGCGTGTGAGCCGCCGCCCTTCAGGGCATAGCGCGCCCCGGTCGACGACGCGCTCTCGCCAACCCCGCCGCCCGCCGGCGCGCCGCGCGCAAACAGGACGAACGCGATCGCGACCAAAACGACCACGGCCAGCGGCGCGAACACGGAGCGTGACTGGCTCATCAACGTCATATCGGCTCACGGGCCCGGCCGGTGGAGCATCCGGGCTGCTGATCGGCGAACGGGCGACACCAACGCGCCCAGCCGGGAGCCGTGCCAGAGTGGCGACCACACATGCCCACCGCCCACAACCGCATCCACGTCATGCACGGCGTCAACCTCGACCAGATCGGGCGTCGCGACCCCGAGCACTACGGCGGGATGACGTACCTGCAGCTCGAGCGCGCCATCGACGCCTACGCCCACGAGCTCGGGATGGACGCGCGCTTCTATCAGACCAACCACGAGGGCGAGTTCGTCGAGGAACTGCACCGCGCATCGGACCTCGCCGACGCCGTCGTCATCAACGCCGGCGCCTGGTCGCACTACTCGCGCGCGATCGGCGATGCGCTGCAGTTCGCGGGCGTCCCTGCCGTCGAGGTGCACCTCTCCGACGTGATGGCACGCGAGGAGTGGCGCCACGTCTCCGTGCTGTCCGACATCTGCATCGCGACGATCTCGGGCAAGGGCGTCGAGGGATACCGGGACGCGATCGTCGCCTTGCGCCAGGCACTGCGGCCGTGAGCACGCGCCTCGACGCCGTCCAGGCAAAGATCGACGACAAGGAACTCGGGGCGCTGCTCGTCTCGAACCTCGTCAACCTGCGCTGGCTGACTGGCTTCACGGGCTCCAACGGCGCCGCCCTCGTCGGCACGAGCAGGCCGCGCTTCGTCACCGACTTTCGCTATCTCACCCAGGCCGCCACGCAGATCGACGACATCTGGGTTCGGGAGATCGAGACCGACCTGCTCCAGCGCGTGGTCGACGGTCTGCCCGAGGGGTCGCTGAAGCTCGGCTTCGACGACGCGCACCTCACCGTTGCACAACATGAACGGCTTCGAAAGCTCGTCGGCGAGCGGGGCGACGACATCGAGCTCGTCGCCGCGGGCGGGATCATCGAGGCGCTGCGGGCGGTCAAGGACGCGGCCGAGATCGACAGGATCCGGGCGGCGGCGAGGCTCGCCGACGAGGCGTTCGAGGAGGTCGTCGGCGCGGGCATCGTCGGGCGCACCGAGAAGGACGTCGCGCTCGACCTCGAGATCGCGATGCGCCGCCGCGGTGCCGACGGCTCCTCGTTCTCTCCGATCGTCGCGGCCGGCGAGCACGGCGCGCTGCCGCACGCGGTACCGCGCGACGTGCCGATCATGGCCGGCACGCTCGTCGTCATCGACTGGGGAGCGCAGCTCGACGGCTACGCCTCGGACTGCACGCGGACGGTCGCGACGGGCGAGCTGGACCCGCGCGACCGCGCGATCTACGACACGGTGCTGGACGCGCAGGAGGCCGCGCTCGAAGCCATCCGCGCTGGGCCGACCGGCCAGGAGATCGACGCGATCGCCCGCGCGATCATCGACGACTCGGGCCA
>DATLNO010000084.1:0-38480 GCA_035536715.1 Solirubrobacteraceae bacterium | reverse complement strand
CCGGCGGGACGGATATGGCGCTCGAGCTACGCGCCAGGGAGACGTCGAATATGGCGAGCCGGTCTTCGTCGAGCTCACGCTGCGGGCTCCGAACCGGGCGCGACGAAGACCCACGCGTGCCTCGATCCGAAGGACGGTCTTGTCACGATCGCGGTTCGCCAGCCATCGGGGCGAGCGGTGCACTACCGCCCGTTCATGCCGTGCTGCGTGGACGGTGGTCAGTCGCTCGTGCTCGACGAGCGGATGCCCGCACACCACGACAGCGCGTTCATCGGGTATGGCCGCGACGGCTTCTACTTTCAGTCAACCGGGGAGTACCTGGTGCGCGCGCACGACGTCGGTAACGACCGCACGAGCGTGACGTCGCCGGCACTGCGTCTGCGCGTCCGTGCGCCGGCGACGCCCGTCGACGAACGTGTCGGGGAGCTGTTGATGGGACCCGAACGCTGACGTCTGCCCCGCAGGTACTCGTGCGTCCGGCGAGGGCGGCGGAGCGTCGAGTTGCTGACGCAGGTGGCCGACGCGTCACGCTCCCGTGCCGCTGCGGGCGTCGACGATCTCACGCTGAACGACGTCATGCAACGGCTCGCCGGAGCGCACGCCAGGGTCGGCGATCTCGAGCACGCGAACGCCGTGCTCGACGACATGGTCGACGTGTTCGACTCGCGAGGCTTCGCGCCACACGTCATGACGACGATCCGCCAGCAGGCCGGCGACGCGAAGGCTACGATCGCCGCGAGCCCCGACCGAGTAGCGGTTCAGGTCAAGCCACTAGCGCCGCTCGCCAAGCAGCCTGCGCGCCGCGGTCAGCGCCGGCTTGAAGGTGGGGTCGACCATCAGCGCGTGGCGAATTCCCTCGCCGAGGATTCCCGGCTCGCCCCGCGACGCGCCGAGCACCGTCCAGACATGCTCGAAGACGTCCTCGCCGCGTTTGGCGACCTCGCGCCGGCGCGCGGTCAGCCCGCCCTCACCGCGCTCGAGCGCGAGCATCGTGCCGAGGTCCGAGCGCGTCTCGACGCCTGCCAGCCCGGGCGTGCTCATGCCGTCGACGGGCTCGAGGCGCAGCTCGACCTCGCCACGGCGGGCGCGCGCGCGGCCGCGCAGCAGCTCGCCATGGCGCGTGAGCTCGTCGGGCCGCCAGCCCATCTGCGCGCACAGCCAGCCGACGAGCAGCAGCCCCGACACGAGCGAGTCCGCGCGGTAGCGCACGGAGACCTTGGAGAGCGTGTGCAGCTCGTGACGGCGCGCCGGCGGGTCGTAGGCGGCAGCGAGCCGCTCGCGCCACGGCGTGCAGCGCAGCCACGCGAGGTCGACGACCTCGCTGCGGTTCGCCAGCTCGCAGGCGCGCGCGAGCGCGGCCTCGACCTCGGGCTCGTCGACGGCGTCGGTCAGCACGACCTGCGCGAGCGGATCGCCGCCGGCGCGGCCGGTCGTCAGCGCGTCGACGGCCTCCGGATGGCCGTGCGGCGCCCAGACCGCCGTGCGCAGGTCGGTCACGATGAGCGGGTCGACGATCGAGTCGAGGTCGGCAAGGTGGCGCTCGCCGACCTGCACGATCACGAGCTCGCGCATGGCGGCGAACTCGCCGGCGCGCGGGTCGCCCTCGACGGACACCGTCGCCTGGGCGTCGATCGTCCGCCGCCCCGGGTCGACGGTGCACACGACCGTGCGCGACGCGTGGTAGCGCCCGACCCGGCGCAGCCGGTTGGCGATCTCGCCGCTCCATTCGCGGTCGACGACGCAGACGAGGTTCAGGGTCCGCGCCGGCACGCACTGTTCCATCCGTGCGTGGCATTCGGCGACGAGATGGCGCATCGCCTCCTCGATCGCGCCGGGCGTCGTGTCCTGTTCGCTCCAGACAGCGTCGGTGGTGCTCACGCGTGGCCCACTAGATCATCCGCAAGTGCGTATCGCCGATGAGCAGGTCGTGAGCTTCCTCGGGGCCCTGCGATCCCCCCGGGTACTGCGGCAGCGGCCCGGGCATCGTCTCCCACGCCTTGACGATCGGGTCGCAGATGCGCCACTGCGCCTCGACCTCGTCGTTGCGGGTGAAGAGCGTCGCGTCGCCGCGCATCGCGTCGATGATGAGCCGCTCGTAGGCCTCCGGGGACTGTGACAGAAAGGCGGTCCCGTAGAGGAACTCCATGTTGACCGTGCGGATCGCCATCCGGCTGCCGGGGATCTTCGCGCCGATCGACAGCGACACGCCCTCGTTGGGCTGCATCGTCAGCACGAGCACGTTGGGGCGCACGCCCGTCGACATCTGCGGCGACTGAAATGCCACGTGCGGCACGGGCTTGAGCGTCACCGCGATCTCGGTGACCTTGCGCGACAGGCGCTTGCCGGTGCGCAGGTACATCGGAACGCCGGCCCAGCGCCAGTTGTGCACCTCCAGGCGCAGCGCGGCGTAGGTCTCGGTGGTGGAGTCCTCAGGGACGCCCTCCTCGTCGAGGTAGCCCGGCACCTCCTCGCCCGCGACGATCCCAGAGGAGTACTGCGCGCGGACCGCCATGTCCGGGACCTGCTCGGGGCCAGGCGCGCTGATCGCGCGCAGCACCTTGACCTTCTCGTCGCGAACGGCGTCGGCCTCGAAGGCGATCGGCGGCTCCATGCACAGCAGCGACAGCAGCTGCAGCATGTGGTTCTGGACGAGGTCGCGCAATGCGCCCGCCGAGTCGTAGTAGCCGGCGCGCGAGCCGATCCCGATGTCCTCGGCCGCCGTGATCTGGACGTTGTCGATGTAGTTGCGGTTCCACAACGGCTCGAACATGTTGTTCGCGAAGCGCAGCGCCAGGACATTCTGGACCGTCTCCTTGCCGAGGTAGTGATCGATGCGGAACACCTGCTCCTCGGCGAAGACCGAAAGCACGCGCGCGTTGAGGTCGCGCGCCTCCTCCAGCGAGCGTCCGAACGGCTTCTCGATGATCACCCGGACCGCCGCGCCGTCTCGATCGGCGAGCTCGTGGCGACCCAGGCAGTCGACGATGACCGCAAAGAACGTCGGCGCGGTCGAGAGGTAGAAGCAGCGGTTCAGCGTCACCCCCGCGATGTCGTCGAGCGCGTCGAGCACCGTCGCCAGGCCCTCGTAGACCCCGTCGGCATCGAAGGAGCCCGACACGTAGCGCACGTCGGAGAACAGCTTCGCGAGCACCTTCTCGTCCGGCGGCCGGCGCGAGAACTCGCGCACGGACCCGATCGCCATCTCCCGGAACTCCTCGTCGGCCATCTCCGAGCGGGCGTTGCCGACGAGCGCGAAGCGCTCGGGCAGCGCGCCCTCGTGGGCGAGGTTGTAGAGCGCGGGCAGCAGCTTGCGCCGAGCCAGATCGCCGGTGGCGCCGAAGATCACGAGCGCGGTGGGGTGGACGGGGAGGCGCTCGAGGCCCTCGATGAGCGGGTTGTCCTCGGGGCCGGTCGTCTGGCCGGCGGCGGTTGTGGTCACCCGTCCGCGCTCTTCTTCGTGGCATGGCCACCGAACTGCGCGCGCAGGGCTGCCAGCATCCGGTGGGTGAAGTCGCCGTTTCCGCGCGAGTAGAAGCGTGCGTGCATCGAGGCGGTGATCACGGGCGTCGGAACGTCCTTGGCCATCGCGTCCTCGACGGTCCAGCGGCCCTCGCCCGAGTCCGCGGTGTAGCCCGACAGGCCGGACAGCTGGTTGCCCTCGAGCTCGAACGCGCGCGCGGCCAGCTCACACAGCCACGACCGCACCACCGAGCCCTGGTTCCAGAGGTGCGCGATCTTCGCGTTGTCGAGGTCGAAGTCGGACTTGTCGAAGAGGTCAAAGCCCTCGGCGTAGGCCTGCATCAGGCCGTACTCGATGCCGTTGTGGACCATCTTCACGTAGTGGCCTGCGCCGCTGGGACCGAAGTGTCCCCAGCCGCGGTCGCCGAGCACGTGGCGCGACAGCTCGTTGGTCTGCGGCGCGAGGACGTCGAGGATCGGCGCGAGCTTCTTCACCGCCGGGGCGGGCCCGCCGACCATCATGCAGTAGCCGACCTCCAGGCCCCAGACGCCGCCGCTCGTGCCGACGTCGAGGTAGCGGATCCCGGCCTGCTTCAGGACCGCGGCGCGCTCGATGTCGTCGGTCCACTTCGAGTTGCCGCCGTCGATGATCATGTCGCCCGTCTCGAGCAGCCCGGCGAGCTTGTCGACCGTGTCCTGCGTCGGCTTGCCGGCGGGGACCATGATCCAGACCATCCGCGGGGGGTCGAGCTTCTTGACGAGGTCGCCGAGCGAGCGGGCGCCGCGGGCACCTGTGACGGATGCGACCTTCTTGACGGTCGCCGCGTCGCGGTCGTAGGCGACGACGTCGTGGTCGGAATCGCGCTTGATGCGGGCGACCATGTTCCCGCCCATGCGGCCGAGGCCGACGAAACCAATCTGGGTCACAGTCTTCTCCGCGGTCGAGGGAGCATGCGAGGTCCGTCGAGTGAGCATAAGCCGACCCGGGTGTCGGCCGGGTTGCGCCCCGCTCATACCCCTACGCGAGCCATTGCAGTTCCGGGCTGGCGGGACCGCCGGTCCGCGATCTTGCCGGCTGGATGGCACCGGCCGATCGTCATCCTCCAGGCTGCACGAGCCCGGACTCGTACGCGAACACGACGGCATGCACGCGGTCGCGCAGGTCGAGCTTGGCGAGGACGTTTCGCACGTGCGTCTTCGTCGTCGCGTGGCTGACGACGAGCTCGGTCGCGATCTCGCTGTTGGAGCGGCCCTGTGCGAGGAGCTTGAGGACATCGCGCTCGCGGGCGGTCAGGCGCTGGAGGGAGAGCTGCAGGTGCTCCTGCGGGGACGGCAGCCGTGCGAACGACTCGACCACACGACGCGTCACGCTCGGAGCCAGCACGGCATCGCCTTCGGTGAGCACGTGGATCGCCGCGATGAGCTGCTCGGGCGATGCATCCTTCAGCAGGAACCCGCTCGCGCCGGCGCGCAGCCCGTCGTAGACATACTCGTCGATGTCGAACGTGGTGAGGATGAGCACCCGCGTCGCGAAGCCCTCCGCGACGATCCGGCGCGTCGCCTGCAACCCGTCGACGTTCGGCATCCGGATGTCCATCAGGACGACATCGGGCGTGAAGCGGCGGACGGCTGCGAGTGCCTGCTCGCCATCGGCGGCCTCCGCGACGACCGCGATGTCCGGTTCCTCGTTGAGCAGCGAGCGGAAGCCGGCCCGGACCATGGCCTGATCGTCGGCGATGACGACGCGGATGGTCATGATGCGGGAATCGGCAGGCGCGCGCGGACCGTGAAACCGCTGCCGTTCTCCGATCCCGCCTCGAGTGCACCGCCGTAAATCGAGACGCGTTCACGCATGCCAACCAGACCATGGCCGGCGCCGTCGGCGTCGCCGGCCGCGCCGGTGCCGTGGCCGTCGTCGGTGATTCGAAGTTCGAGCTCGCGCTCGCCGAACATGACGCCGACCGTCGCACTGGCCGGACCTGCGTGCTTGAGGACGTTCGTCAGCGCCTCCTGCACGATCCGGTAGGCGGCCAGATCGATGCCAGGCGGAAGCGCCCGACGCCGGCCATGGACACCGAGCTCGACCTGCAGCCCGGCTTCGCGAACCTGATCGACGAGCCGCTGCAACTCATCGATCCCGGGCTGTGGCGCGAGCGCCAGGCCGTCGTCGTCGGTGCGTAGCAGCCCCAGCATCCGCCGCATCTCGCCGAGCGCCTGACGGGCGGTCTGCTCGACGGCCGTCAGCTCCGCTGCCTCGGCCGGCCGCTCATGGCGCAGCCGCCGCCGCACCGAGCCCGTCTGCACTGCGATGACGCTGATCGAATGCGCGACGACGTCGTGCAGCTCGCGTGCGATCCGCGCGCGCTCTTCGGCGACGGCCGCGCGCGCCTGCTCCTCGCGCTCGCGCTCGAGCTGTCCCGTGCGCTGCTCCAGCTCACCGGCCCGCAGCGAGCGCTCGCGGATCGTCACGGCGAGCGCCCACACGACCGCGAGGATCACGGCGAGGAACACGAAGTCGCCGATGCCGGACGGCTCGTCGGCGCCCTCGAGGATCGCGATCTCGACCGCGAGCACCACTCCGAGCAGCGCGAGACCGAGCAGCAGTCCCGCGATCGCGCGGCGGGGCTCGGAACATGCGCCGACGGTCGCGAAGGTGACGAGCAGGACGAGCATGATGTACGTCGCGTCGAGCGCGTATCCAGCGGCGGCCATGGCGAGCAGCGGCACGTAGGCAAGCCCCAGGATCGCGAGCGGCGCGACCCGCCGCCACGCAAGCGGGATCGTCATGGCCAGCGCCGCCGCCGCGTAGGCCGGCCGCGGCTCGTAGCTCTGCGTCGACCACGTCTCGATCTGCGCGATCAGCGTGATCGCGCCGGCGGTCAGCAGGTCGCTGCGCTTCGGGCGACGGAGGGTGGAGGCGAGCGCTGCCATTGACCGCGAGCGTAAAGCCGCCGGCGCCGTCGCGCATCGGTCCTCGGGACGAGGTTGCGCAGCGAAAAGATCCGCCTGGCGGACGACACGCGATCGCGCGCGGGGCCGACGACGCGCGGCCGAGCCGCCCGTACGGTCGCATCGAACCCCGACCAGGAGAGCCACATGCTCCGCACATCCTTCACCGCCGCCGCTCTCGTCGCCCTGCTGGGCATCGTCGCATGCGGCGGTGACGACAACGACAAGAGCGCGACGTCGACGGTCAGCGCGGCGTCCGCAGATCCCGCCCGCTACTGCGCGCTGACGCGCCAGCTCGACGCCGAGGGCGAGAAGTTCTTCGCCGGGCTCGGCCGGGAAGCGACGGAGCAGCAGTTCGAAGCCGCCGAGCGCCGGTTCGTCGAGCAGTCCGGCGCCAAGCTCGAGGAGCTTCGGCGGGTCGCGCCGCGGCAGATCGCCGCCGACGTCGAAGCGCTCCTTGCGGGCATGCGCCAACGGGCCGGATTGAAGCCGGCTATCGCGGTCACCGAGGCGCAGTCCGGCGCCGCGGACAAGCGCATCCAGGCCTACGAGAAGCGGACGTGCGCGACCTGAGCGATCGTGACCCACGTCCGCTCACCGCTGCGGTTCACCAGCGGTGGACAATGGCGCCGTCAGCCTGCGCCCAGCAGCTCCCGCACGCGCGCCGTCAACGCGCTCACCCCGGCCGCCGCGTCGCTGCCCTCCAGCCGCAGCTTCTCCGCCTTGCGCCCGCGCGAGCGCAGCGTCTCGAGGTCGCCGAGCGCCTGCGCGTTCTTCAGGACCTGGAACGAGAACGGCTTGCCGGGGACGTCGACATCCTCGTCGCCGTCGTGCACGAGCACGAGGAAGCGCCCGTTCGCCGGACCGCCCTTGTGCAGCTGGCCGGTCGAGTGCAGGTAGCGCGGCCCGTAGCCGAACGTCGTCGTCGCCCGCGTGGAGTCGCGGATGACCGAGCGCAATTCATGCACCGCGGCGTCGACCTCCTCACTGGGCGCCATGAAGCCCAGCAGCGCGACGTAGTCGCCGGGACCCGCGTCGCCGATCAGCGCTCGCAGCGCGTCGTCGTCGGCGTCCTCGGGCTCCTCGAGCGCACCGCTCGCCTCGATGCCGGCGAGGATCTTGCCGGTCGTGTCCTTCGCCACCTGGACGTCGGGCTGATCGAACGGGTTGATCGCGAGCACCCAGCCCGCGACAGCCGTCGCGAACTCGGCGAAGAAGAAGATCCGCCCGAGATCGCCCGGACCGCCCGCCGACAGCGTGACGGTGGGCTGGTTTGCGGCCGCCAGCGCCCTGACCTGCTCGTCGAGCGTCTCGTCGGGCTCGTCCATGCCGCGCAGGTAACAGAACACGCGATCCTCGCCGTAGACATCCGGCGAGCCGACGGGCTCGTCGGTCACCGGCACAACCCCCCTGCCCTGCTTGCCCAGCGACTCGGCGACGAGCTGCTCGACCCACAACCCGAACGACGCGATCGGCCGGTCGACGACGAACGTCAACTTGTCGCGGCCCTGCAATGCCAGCGCGCCCATCGAGATCCCGAGCCACAGCCCGCTGTTGCCCTCCGACGTCGAGCCGACGGCGCACGCCTCGGCGGCAACGCCGGCGCCTTCGAGCAGCGCGTCGAGGTCGACGCCCATCAGCGCGGCCGGCACGAGCCCGAAGTACGTCAGCGCGCTGTAGCGCCCGCCGACGTCGGCGTCGTTGCAGAACGTGCGCCGGAAGCCGCGCTCGCTCGCGAGCGCCTGCAGCGACGACCCAGGGTCGGTGATCGCGACGAACTGCTCGCCGTGCGGGCGCAGCGCCCAGAAGTGCTCGAACAGCGAGATCGTCTCGAGCGTCCCGCCGGACTTCGTCGACACGACAAACAGCGTGTGCTCGAGGTCGACCGCGCGCTCCTGTGCGAGCACCGCGGCAGGGTCGGTCGAGTCGAGGACGTGCAGGCGCAGGCGATCGTGCTGCACCGAGCCGAACGAGCGCCGCAGGACCTCCGGCGCCAGCGACGAGCCGCCCATCCCGAGCAGCACCGTGTCGGTGTAGCCCGCGTCGGCGGCCTCCTTGGCAAAGGCCTCGAGGTCGTCGATCTGCTCGGCGTAGGTCTCGTGCGCGTTCAGCCAGCCGAGGCGATCTGCCACCTCGGCCTGGCCGTGCTCGCCCCACAGCGTGTCGTCCTTGGACCAGATCCGGCGCGCGACGCGCTCGGTCTCAGCGCGCTGCACGAGCCCGGCGATCATCGGCTCGAGCTCGTCGGGCAGCGAGGAGTCGATCGTCTCGGGCCGACCGGTGAAGATCGCCTCGCGCTTGGCTTCGATGCCCGCCAGCAGCTTCTCCATCGGCGTGACGAACGCGTCGAGGCCCGCCCGCAGCTGCTTGTCGGTGACGTCGTCCATGTCGATGCCTGCGGCGGCGAGCGCCTCGAGCACCGGCGTGGGATCCTCGCGGACCGTCTCGCCCGTGACCTCCAGGCGCTCCGCGCACGCCAGCAGCGTCTGCATCGGCATCGTGTTGACGGTGTCGGGCCCGACGAGCTCCTCGACGTACTTCGTCTCTGAGTAGGCCGGGTTCTTCACGCCCGTCGACGCCCACA
Organism: Solirubrobacteraceae bacterium; assembly: GCA_035536715.1. Lineage (GTDB taxonomy): Bacteria > Actinomycetota > Thermoleophilia > Solirubrobacterales > Solirubrobacteraceae > CADCVQ01. The sequence goes on along the minus strand of DATLNO010000084.1, from coordinate 29,488 downwards.
GCGGGCGCTGGACATGCGCGCCGGCGGCTAGCAGTTCGGCGAAGCGACCGCCGGCTTCACCGCCGGTGCCCCCGCCGAAGATCTCCTCGAAGCGGCGGTAGGCGGCGCGCGCGTTGGCGACGGCGGCCTGGCCCTGCAGGTCGGTGCGGCCGATCTCCTCGAGGCGCTTGTCGACCTCGGAGTCCACGCGCGAGACGAAGAACGACGCGACCGAGCGGACGTCGAGATCCTTGCCCTCCGCGTGGCGGCGCTCGAGGCCCTTGATGTACGACTCGCAGACCGTCGTGTACGCCTCGACCGAGAACAGCAGCGTCACGTTGACGTTGATGCCCTCGTAGATCGCCTGCTCGATCGCCGGCAGGCACTCCGGCGTGCCGGGGATCTTGATCATCACGTTGGGCCGGTCGACCCGCGCCCAGTACTCGCGCGCCTGGGCGATCGTGCGGTCGCTATCGAACGCGAGGTCCGGATCGACCTCCAGCGAGACGTAACCGTCGTCGCCGCCGAGGTCGTCGAAGACCGAGCGCAGGATGTCGGCGGCCTCCTGCACGTCCTGGATCGCGATCTCCTGGTAGATCGCCCTGGCGAGCGCGCCGCCGCGGGAGAGCTCCTCGATCTGCTCGTCGTAGTCGGGCGAGCCGAGGATCGCCTTCTCGAAGATCGCCGGGTTGGAGGTGACGCCGCGCAGGCTGTCCTCCTCGACCATCCGGCGCAGCTCGCCGCCCTGCGTGAGCGACCGGCGGATCTGGTCCAGCCATGGGCTCGTCCCGCGCGCAACGAGCGCCGACAGGCGCGGATTGCTGTTCACCGCTTGGCTCACCAGCTTGCCTCCATTCCCTCGCGCTCCATCGTCAAGATCTTTCCCAGGCGGCGCACATGGCGCTCCTCACCGCTGAACCGGGCGTTGCAGAAGGCCGTCGTCAGATCGGCGGCCGTCGCGGGACCGATGACCCGCGCGCCGAGGCACAGGACGTTGCAGTCATCGTGGGTGACGCACTGCTGGGCTGTGTAGTGGTCGTGGCTCACGCTCGCGCGTATGCCCGGAAGCTTGTTGGCGGCAACGCATACCCCGGCGCCAGATCCGCAGACGAGGATCCCGCGGTCGGCAGCACCCGCGGCGATCGCCCGGCCGATGTCCAGGGCGCTGTCGGGATAGTCGTCGTGCTCGCCGAGGTCGACGAGCTCATGGCCAGTCTCGGTGACGGTCTGCGTCACCGTCTCGCGCAATGCCACCCCGGCGTGGTCGATCCCGACGGCGACCTTCATCGCGAGGACCGGGCTTCCGAGTGCGCGCGTGCGACGGTCGAGCAACGACGCGCTGTCATCGTGCGGCCGCTCCGCGCGCGAGCTCATCGAGTTCGGCGTCGAGCTCCTGGCCCGCCAGCAGGGCCGCCCCACGCACGCCCGCCAGCGGCCCATAGCGCGCGCGGCGGATATCCGTGCGCGTGCCGACGCCGGGCAGCAGGTGCCGCGCCGCCTCCTCGCGCGCGGGCGCGAGCAGGAGCTCGTCGGCCGCCGAGACGCCGCCGCCGACAACGACGAGGTCCGGGTCGAAGGTGTTGATCGCGTTGGCGATGCCGACGCCCAGGCGGCGGCCGAGCAGCTCCAGCGCGGCGATCGCGCCGGCGTCGCCGCTGCGTGCCGCATCGATGACGCGACCGGGCTCGACGCCGCGATCGCGGGCGATCTCGTTGAGCGCGCTGCCCGACGCAAGCGACTCGAGCGAGCCGGGCTGCGGGTAGTCCGCGCTGCGGGCGAACGGGCTGCGGCGCAGGTCGGCGCCGACGATCGTGTGCCCGATCTCCGCGGCCGCGCCCGTGGCGCCGCGGTAGATGCGCCCGCCGATCACGATCCCGCCGCCGACGCCGGTGCCAACGGTGAACATCACGAGGTGCCGGGCGACGAGCGCGCCGTCGTCGTCGTAGGCCTCGGCGAGGGCCGCGCAGGTCGCGTCGTTGTCGACGAACACAGGCAGGCCGAGCTGTGCGCGCAGCACCTCGCGCAACGGCACGTCCTGCAGCGGGATGTTCACCGACGACCGGATCCGCCCCGTCTCCCAGTCGACGACGGAGGGAACGGCGACGCCGACGGCGACGGCATCGCCGGCCGCCCGCACGGCGTCCACGAGCTGTGCCACGAGCGCATCGGCGTCGCTCGTGTCGGTCGGCTGCAGCACCGGCTCGAGCAGGGTCGCGCCATCCAGCAGCGCCACCGCGGTCTTGGTGCCGCCGACGTCTACGCCGATGAGCCGTTGTGTCATGCGCCTCTCAAGCTACCCGGTGTCTTCACGCGGGCCACACGGGGTAGCTTGCGACAGGTGACCGATGCTGCCTCCACGTTCCTGACGCTCGCCGGATCCCTCGACTACCCGCTGTTCATCGTGACGGCCGCCGATGGCGAGCGGCGTGAAGGTTGTGTAATCGGCTTCGCGACGCATTGCAGCTTCCATCCGCCGCGATTTCTCGCCTGCCTGTCGCGCGAGAACCGCACCTATCGCCTGGCGCTGCGCGTGGACGCCCTCGCCGTGCACCTCATTCCGCGCTCGCAGCCGGCGCTCGCCAAGCTCTTCGGCGGCGAGACGGGCGACGAGATCGACAAGTTCGAGCACTGCAAGTGGCACGAGGGCCCGCGCGGCCTGCCGATCCTCGACGGGTGCCCGAGCTGGCTCGCCGGCGAGATCCGCGCCCGTCACGACCTCGGCGACCACGTCGGCTTCTGGCTGGATCCCTTCGAGGTGCGCTTCGAGCCCGACGCGGAGATCGTCTACTTCCAGTCGGTCAAGGACCTGATCGAGCCGGGTCACCCGGTCACGTGACCATATCCGCGCGCAACGAGGCGCCCGTCGTGCTGCGGCGGCTGCTGCCACAGGACGGCGAGCTGACCGCCGACGAGCTCGTCGCCGAGCTGCGGCCATGGGAGCTGGCGACCGCGCAGCGCCCGCATGTCGCGGTGAACATGGTCCACACGACCGACGGCCGCGCGTCGGTCGACGGGCGGACCGCCCCGATCTCGACCGTCGCCGACCGCCAGCTCTTCCACGCGCTGCGCACGCGCGTGGATGCGATCATGATCGGCGCCGGCACGCTGCGCGTGGAGCGCTACGGCCGCCTGGTGCGCGACGCCGCTCGCCGCGAGCAGCGGCGCGTCGCCGGCCTGCAGCCCGACCCGCTCGCGATCGTCGTCAGCGGCTCGCTCGAGTTGCCCGCCGATCTGCCGCTGCTACAGGACCCCGACTCGCGCGTCGTGATCGTGACCTCGTCGGTGAACTCGATCGAGGGCGTCGGCGCCGACGTGCAGTACCTGCGCTTCCCAGGCCGGGTCGACCTGGCCGCCGCGCTCGCGACGCTGCGAACCGACAGCCGCGTGCGCTCGATCCTCTGCGAGGGCGGCCCGCACCTCAATGCCTCGCTGATCGCCGGCGGCCTCATCGACGAGCTGTTTCTGACGACGTTCCCGCAGATCGCGGGTGGTGGCGGCGCGCTGTCGATCATGGACGACGCGCCGCTGGATGCGCCCGTCACCCTGTCGCTGCTGTCGCTCTGCGAGCACACGGGCGAGCTCTTCGCGCGCTACGCGATCGACCGCGCAGCGCGCGACGAACCCGCGCCGGGGTGAGTTCCGCCGCGCCGATGCGTCTGCCGGCGCACTTCGTACGTACTACAGCCTGAAGGAACAACTTCGCAAGCAACGGAAGGCGGCCGAATGCCCAGCATCGGACCCATGGAGCTCATCGTCGTACTCGTGATCGCGCTGATCATCATCGGACCCAAGAAGCTTCCGGGCGCAGCAAAGTCGCTCGGCACCAGCATGCGCGGGTTCAAGGACTCGCTCTCGGGCGGATCGGACAAGGACGAGCTGCCGGCGGCGACCGCCTCGACCGCGATGACGGTCGACGAATCCGCTCTCGCCGTCAAGGCGTAAACCCCCCACGCCAAGGAATCCATTCATGAGTGACGTCAACAACCACCTGTTCGACACGATCGATCGCCAGAACGGCGAGTCCTCCGCGCATACGCGGCGCACGCTTGTCGCCGGCACAGCCGCCGCGCTGGGCTCGATGGGCCTGCTCGGCTTCGCGACCTCCAGCAACGCGGAGGCCGCCGTGAAGACCAACGCAGCGAACTCCGTCGCGACGATCGCCGCCGTCGCGGCGACCGCCGAGGTGCTCGCCACGATCGTCAACACGGTCGGCCCGGAGAAGCTCGGCGATCGCCTCGACGCCGTCACCCTGCGCAACATCCGTGCGGCCGCGCAGCAGGAGAAGAACCACTACGAGCTGCTGACGTCCAGCGCTGTGGGGGGCAAGCCCGTCACGAAGATGATCCATGTGCCCGACGAGGTGTTCGCGAGCCCCGAGAATCTGCTCACGACGCTCGTCGTCGGAGACCAGGTCTTCATCAACGCCTATCTGCTGGCGACGACGGTCTTCGCGCGCCAGGGGACGCTGAGCGGCTCGAAGTTCGCGCGCTACACGGCCGAGATCATGGCGACCGAAGCTGTGCACCGCGCGCTTGCGCTGCAGTCGCTGGGCAAGCTCGGCAACGACCGGGTGTACGCGAAGTTCACGCAGCGCGAGCAGGTCACCGGGCTGCCGACCACCGGTGCCCCCGGCTTCTTCAAGATCACGGACGCGGTCGGGATCCTCGAGTCCGCCGGCTTCGGCTTCGGCAAGGCCGGCAGCAAGCCCGGCACGATGTACTCCTACGACGAGGTGTCGGCGCGCACGCCCACCGACCCCGGCGTGAACACGATCTCGATCTCCTAAGGGGCCGAGCCATCGGGCCGGCGGTCCTCGCAGCGCACGACGCTGACGTCGAGGACCTTGCCGCCCGAGGAGACGAACGCCAGGCGCGCGCTGCCGGGACGCAGTTCGATCCGCAGCGCGCCATAGGCGCGCGACGTGCCGAACGCCATCCGGGGGTCGCGCCGCTTGAAGGAGTAGAGGCCGTGGCCGCCGGCGCCGGACACGTATTCGGTGATCCCGTCGACGGCCTTGAAGCGCTGCATGTTGTGGTCGTGCCCGTTGACGACGATGCTGGCGCGGCCACGCAGCGCATCCCATAACGGTGCGACGTCGGGTGCGTCGCCGTGCTTTCCCGCGTTGAAGCGCGGGCGATGCCAGAACGCCAGGCGGCATGTGCCGGGCGTGCGCACCTGCTCGCGCAGCCAGCGCACCTGGCCGGAGCTCTCACCGTGCGGCGCCTGGGAGTTCAGGCTCAGCAGCTGCCAGCCCGCGACGCGGAAGCTGTAGTACGCGGGCGGGATCTCGCCATGGACCTCCGCCCAATACGGCTCGTAGCCATCGCCACGCTGCGGCCATTCGTGGTTGCCAGGTGTCGGCGCGGTCCCGCTCGCGAAGTCGCCGTATACGGGGTCATAGCGCTTGCGGAAATCCGTTCGCGTACCGTCGCCGCGCAGGAAGCTCAGCAGGCCCGCGCCGTAGACGTCGCCGAGGTAGAGGACACGGTCGAAGCGCTTGCGGCGCATCCGCGTGACGACGCGCTGCGCACGCACGCTGCCGTCCGCGCCGTCACCGACCGCCCAGATCACCGCTCGCCCATCCGGGCCCGAGGGCACGAACGCACCGGACGGCGCGCGGATCGCCGGTTCGCTGTGCCACGGTTGCCACACCCCTGCCGCCACCGCGACCCCGATGACGGTGAGCAGGACGAGGAGCGATCGCATCCGACTCGATTCGACGGCCCGGACGGCCATCCTGCGGCGTACCATCGACCGATGGAGGAGCGCGAGCCGCTGGATGGAATCGCCGCTGCCGACGCGCATCTCGGTCGCGACGTGCCGCTGCCCGCGGCGCCGCTGCCGTTGACGCGCTGGGTCGAGGTCGTCGCAAGCGGCGAGGGCGCCGTCCAGGTCGAGTGGAACCTCGACATCTCACGCCCCGAGTCGCCCGCCCGCCTGACGCTCTATGCCGGCGTCAGGCCGCCGGCCGACCGCGGGCTTCCCGACGCCGAGCCGACGGGCCGCTACGCCTACCGTCATGCGCCGCTGGCCGAGGCGGCTGCGGAGTTCCGGCCGGTGCAGGAGCTCGCGTGGGAACACGACGGGCTGCACCTGCGCCTCACCGCGCAGGGCCCCTGGATCCTGACCGAGCTGCTCGCCATCGCCGACTCGGTGATCTCATAGTTGAGCGGCTCACGGTCAACGAGCTTGTCGCAATGGCCGGGGGGCTGCTGCTCGGCATCTGCCTGTTCGTGAACTGGTACGACGTCGTCAGCCCACTCGCGACGCTCGCTGGAACGACCGGTGAGGGCACCTACAGCGGCTGGGAGGCACACGGGCTGCTGCGCTGGATGCTGCTCGTCATGGCGGTCGCGCCGTTCATCCTCGCCTACATCGTGCTGCGCGACCACCAGCTGACGTGGGCGCGGGGCGAGCTCACTGCCGTGCTGTCGATCGCGGCGCTGGGCCTGTTGCTCTACGTCGGCGTGATCGATCGTCCGGGTGAGCCGGCAGGCCAGATCGAGCTCGAGTGGGGCTGGTACCTCGCGCTGCTGGGCTCGATCCTCATGCTCGCCGGATCGGCGTTGCGCGCGGGGGAGACCGAGCGGCGGCGCAAGCCGCCGGGCACGATCTGATGTCGGGTGCATGCGCGTGAAACCTTCCGCAGACAGCGGGGTACTCCGTGCTGTTCCGTACAAACCGTCGCGTCAATAAAGGAGGCGTGATGGATCTCCTCAAGCGGCTCGATCCACTCTGGATCGCACTGCTCATCGTCGGTGGCCTGAACTGGGCCATCCTTGCGCTGTTCGACACGAATGTCGTCACCGAGATCTTCGGCAGCGGCACCGTGGCCGATGTCCTGTACGTCCTGGTCGGGTTCGCGGCACTGATGTTCGTGCCTCGCCTGATGGAGGGCATGCATATGCCGGGTCGCAACACGCACCCGCGCGGCGCCTGATCCCGCAGCCAATCGACGCGCCCGGCGGCCTCTTCGGCGCCGGGCGCGGCGCGGGCTCGCAAGGGTCAGGGGGCGTCGGCCTCGCGCGCCGAGCGCCTCGGCGGGTCCGGGACGGCGTCGATGTCGTCGGGCGCCGAGTAGCGACCGATGACGGAGTGCGCGAGGTCGAGCTTGGCCAGCGAGCGTAGGAAGCCGTGCGTCACGATCACATGGATGCGCGACTGCGTCGCCGAGTAGAACCAGCGCGCGATCGCGCTGGCGAGGGCCGGATAGAAGTTCGCGACCTCGACCTCCACGTAGACCTGCGCGGCGTCACCGCCGAGCTGCGGGCAGCGCTCGATCTCGATCTGCAGATAGCCGTCGCCGTCGTGGCCGGCGCGCGACACGAGCACGCCGCTGGCGATGCGCCAGCGCACGATCCCGCGCGTGTCGTGCATGTGGTATTCCGGGGCGTGAAAGCGCAGCAGTACGAACGGTCGCGTCAGGAACACGATGGCGCGCTCGTCCTGCTCGTACTTCACCCGCACGAGGCCGAGCGTGCAGCGCGACAGAAAGCGCCAGTACGTGCGCGCCAGTCGCTCGAGGTGCATGGGCGACCAGAGCTCCTCGAGTGCCGCCTCCGGCAGCGTCAGGCGGGCCGCCTGCACCGAGCGCACGGCGCCTTCGGCGTTCATCGTCGTGTGGTCCTTCGGGCTGACGAGCACCGCCTGTGCGATGCGCGCCGAGCGCCTGGACGGCCGCCGGATCGCGACGAAGCACGCCAGCGCGAGCGAGGCGACAGCGGCGATCCCGGCGACGACGTAGACCATCTCGTCACACCGTACCCGGCGGCGTCTGCCGGGTCGCCGTGGTTTGGGGGTATGGTCGCGCCATGTCACTCGAGCGAGCAACCGCACCCGATCCGCATGATCTGCTGCCGCCGGCGCCGTCCTTCTCGGTTGAGAGCGACGACGTCCAGGACGGCGCCCCGCAACAGGCCACGCACGCGCACCCGAGCGCGGGCGGCGAGAACGTCTCCCCGCATCTACGCTGGTCAGGCTTTCCCGAAGGCACCAAGAGCTTCGCGGTCACCTGCTACGACCCCGATGCGCCGACCGGCAGCGGCTTCTGGCACTGGTCGGTGTTCAACATCCCGGCCGACGTGACCGAGCTCGCAACCGGCGCCAGCTCCGAGGGGCTGCCCGAAGGCGCGGTCGAGGTCCGCAACGACTACGGCGAGACCGGATACGGCGGCGCCGCGCCTCCCGGCGGCGACATCCCGCACCGTTACGTCTACACCGTGTTCGCGGTCGGCACCGAGGCGATGGATATTCCGCCGGAGGCATCGCCCGCCTACGTCGGCTTCAACCTCACGTTCAACACGCTCGCGCGGGCGGCGATCAGGCCGACGTTCCAGGTCGAAGGCTGAACGGCGCGCAGGGTTCGGAGGTCCGACCCGCCCGACCGCGGGCGATCAGCGCGCGTACCCGATCTCGCCCGACCCGGTGAAGCCGAGCGCGTCGGCGGTGGCCTGCGTGAGGTCCCAGGAGTGGGCGCCGTTGAACGGTCCACGGTCGATGACCGGGACGACGATCTCGCGGCCGGCGTACATGATCGCGACGGCCGTCCCGCAGGGCAGTCGCCTGTGCGCGACACCGAGCAGGTCGGGCGTCAGGGTCTGGCCGCAGGCGGTCTGCTGTCCGAAGAAGCCCGGGCCGTAGAACGTCGCGAGCGCCGGCCGGTACACGGTGATGCTGGCGATCGGCGGAGCTCCGGCAGCGGCCGCGCGCCGCGAGCCGGAGAGCACCGCGCGCAGGCTGATGCGCCCGCTGCGGTCCGCACGCCAGCGGACCTCGAAGCGCTCGGTCGCGCGCACGCGCGTACGTGCGACGTTGCGCCAGCCGCGCCGCTTGTCGAGACGCTGCAGGATGACGACGCGGCGAGCGCCACCGGGCATCGTCCCGCGCGCGATGACCCGCTTGCCCATCACGGCGATCGGAGCGACGACGAGCGACTGCGTCGTCGGGTCGCCGTAGCCGGTGCCGCCCGTCGTGGGCGCGATGACCTCGGGCATGGGCGCACCGCCGGTTTCCGACGCGGCCACGGCCGTGCCGGCGGAGGCTGCAAGAGCCGTGCACAAAAGCACGGCGACGTATGTCGCGCGATCGCGTCGAACCCTGGTCATGTTTTCTGCTGGTGGCGGCCTACGGGGTGAGCTGACGGGCTCGCGCTTTCCAAGCGCTACAACCTCGAAGAGATCGATTCGCCCCGGCGGTCCTTTCGACGGACCGCAGTGGTTCCCCCGCTTTCCGAGCGCTGACGCTCGGAAACTCGGCGTTCGCGGAGCAGGTTACACCGTTTATCCGGAGCCTGCGTGCGGGTTGACAGCTACGGCTTGGGCAGCCGGTCGAGCATCGACTGCAGCGTCTGGCGGCCGACTGTCAGCCCGATCTGCGCGAGCTCGACAGCAGCCTGGACCGTTGTGTTGATGACGTCCGCGGCGCTCGATCCGCCACCGGAGCCGTCGTTGCGCGAGGCGGGAGCTGCGTACCCGGCAGGCGGAACCTTGCGGCGCGGTGGCGTCGATGTCGTCGCGGCGTTCGGAGCGGCTTTCGGCGTTGCTCTGTGAGCCGCCTTCGGCGTGGTCCTGCGAGCCGGCTTCGCCGTCGCCTTCGAAGCGGACTTCGTCGCCGCGGATTTCGCGGCGCCGGTGCTGCGCGCCTTCGCCGTCCCGGACTTCGCGGGCGCAGCGCGCCGTGACGCCGCGCTCACCGCGGCGGATTCGGCGCTCACGCGGTCGCCGCGCTTGGCGCTGCGCCGCACCGGCCGCGTGCGAGGTAGGCTCGTGAGCACCTCGCGATCGGAGTCCTGTCGTTCGGCCACGCGTGCATGATGTCACGCGGTTTGCGCCAGCCGGTCGCAATCGATGAAACAAAGTGCACCGGCGCACGTACAGCTGTCGAAGAAGTCGTTGAGTACAGACGAAGGACCAAGTCACGCACGCTAGAGTTCGGGGTCCAGGTTGGGTGAGGTTTTTGACCTCCCTGACTTCCGTCAAGAAGGGTGCTTGGGCTGACGCGGCTCCACGCACGATGCGAAAGCGAATGCAATGTCCGTAGCCGAACTACAGGAACTCGAAGAGATCAAGGGTCTCTTGGCGAAAGGCCAGCTGACCGGCGTACTCACGTACGCCGAGATCGCCGGTGCCGTCGCCGAGATCGATCTCGACGAGTCCGACATCGAGGAGCTGCACGGCTACCTGGAGAAGTCGGAGATCGAGCTCGTCGAAGAGATCGATCCGGCGGTCCAGGCTGCGAACGCGGTGGAGCGAGCGCCAGACAAGCGTCGAGCACGCAAGAAGGCGACGATCGATCTCAAGCCGGACATGACCACCGATTCCCTTCAGCTGTTCCTGAAGGACATCGGCAAGGTCCGGTTGCTGACCGCACAGGAGGAGGTCGACCTCGCCAAACGCATCGAGCGCGGCGACCTCGACGCCAAGCAGAAGATGGTCGAGTCCAACCTGCGGCTCGTTGTCTCGATCGCCAAGAACTACCGCAATCAGGGACTGCCGTTCCTGGACCTCATCCAGGAGGGAACGCTCGGCCTTGTCCGCGCGGCGGAGAAGTTCGACTACCGCAAGGGCTTTAAGTTCTCCACCTACGCCACGTGGTGGATCCGCCAGGCGATCGCTCGCGCGCTCGCCGACAAGGCGCGCACGATCCGCATCCCGGTCCACGTCGTCGAGAAGCTCAACAAGATTGGCCGCGCCGAGCGCAAGCTCGTCACAGAGCTCGGCCGTGAGCCGACGCCGGAGGAGATCGCGGAGGTCACCGGGATCGACCCCGAGGAGGTCGACTCGATCAAGCGCTCCGCGCAGGCACCCGTCTCGCTGGAGAAGCCGGTCGGCGACGAGGAGGAGTCGGAGTTCGGCCAGTTCATCGCCGACGAACGGGCTGAGTCCCCCTATGAGCGCGCCGCCGAGATCCTCACCAAGGAGGCGCTGCGCGAGGCGCTGGAGAACCTGTCCTACCGCGAGCGCCGCGTGCTCGAGCTGCGCTACGGCCTCGGCGGCGAGCACCCTCGCACGCTCGACGAGGTCGGCCGTACGTTCAACGTCACGCGCGAACGCATCCGCCAGATCGAGAACCAGTCACTGAAGAAGCTGCAGTCCCTCGCGGAGGCCCAGAAGCTCCGCGACGTCGCGTAATCAGTCGCGACCGCGCCCGAGCACTTCGACGGGGGCCATACTGGGCCCCCGTTGTCGCTGTGCAGGTGGTCGACCGGTGGCGCTCGGCCCGCAATGCGGCTGGTCTGTCGGGCGCCGCGGAACGGCAGCGTGTCGCCTACCTGTTCTCCGCCAACACGACACGCTTCGGCCTGGGGGCCGGCGAGCGCAAGACCCTGACCTCCACCGCCTCAGGAAGGAGCGGCGGCGACGTGCTGTGGCGCTTTGAAGGGTGGGGGCCCGAGAATCTCGATGCACTCTGATCGCGCGGCGACCTCGCGCAGTCGCGCCCAGTCAGCCGGCCTTGAGGCATCCGCCGCCGCGACGACCGTTTCACCCGCCTCCCGGTAGAAGCTCTCGCCCGTCCCAGGCGTCTGCAGCGCGAGCACAAGCGCGGTCTCGGACGTGACCATGAAGGCGTGTGGGATCCCGCGCGGCGCGAAGAAAAAGCCGCCCTGCCCGACACGATGCTGTTCTCCCTCGATGTCGACGAGCAGTTCGCCCTCGAGCACATAGAGCGCCTCGTCCTCGTTGGGATGGGAATGGAAGGGCGTGACCTTGCCGCCCTCCATCCGGTCCTCCATCAGGATGAACGCGCCGCCGGTCTCGGCAGCCGTTGCCTTCCATGTGAACGCCCCGCCGCCGGCGAACCACATCTGCTCGCCCGCGCCGTTGTGACGGATGATCGAGACTGCGCTGCTCATCGGGCTCCTCGCTGCGCAGACCGTGCTGCGCGCTTTCAAGATGGTACTCCAGTACCATGGACAGTACAGTCCCATGATGGATATCGCAACCCCATATGAAGCGACCGGAAGAACGCACCAGAAAGCTCGCACCCGCGCGGCGATGGTGGCTGCCACGCGCGAGCTGATCGCCGCAGGTGTCACCCCGACTGTGGAACAGGCCGCCGAGCGCGCGGCGATCTCCCGCACGACCGCCTACCGCTACTTCCCAAACCAGCGCGCGCTGCTCATCGCCAGCTACCCCGAGCTCGACGCACCGTCGCTGCTCGATGACGACGCCCCGGCGGACCCCGCCGCCCGGCTCGAGCTCGTCACGGACAGCATCGCCCGGCAGATCCTCGAGCACGAGGCCGAGCTGCGCACGATGCTGCGGCTCTCGCTCGAGACGCCTGCGCCCAGCCCGCAGAGCCTGCCGATGCGCCAGGGGCGAATGATCGGCTGGATCGCTGACGCGCTCGCGCCGTTGCGAACGCGCATCCCGGAACCTGAGCTGCTCCGGGTCGTGCTGGCGATCCGCGCGACGCTCGGCATCGAGTCGCTCGTCTGGCTCACCGACATCGGCGGGCTTTCACGAGCAGACGCTGCCGACCTCATGCGCTCCTCGGCCCGCACGCTGCTGCAGGCCGCGCTCGCCGAATCGGCGGCCCCCGACGGCGCGAACTCGTCGGCCGCCTAGCGATCCTGGCCCGGTGGCGTCAGCTCGTCGGCGACTTCCTGGACCCATTCGCGGTGCGCCGCGAGGAGCTTGCGGGGGAGGCGGTGGCTGAGCGAAAGGTAGCGAGCGCGATGTGGGATGGATTGCGCCCGCCGCTCGGAGTCGTCGAGCTGAGCCTCGAGCTCGTCGATCTGCGCGTCGAGCCCGCGCAGGCTCTCGACGATCGCCGCGTCGTCGATCAGGTCACCTGCGAGCAGGCGGATCGCTGCTTCGTTGCGGATCTCGGGGAAGCGTGCCGGCCGTGCGAGCCATCCCCTGAGGGCGGCAAGCCCGCTGTCGGTGAGCGTGTAGTGCGTGCGCTCGCGCGTCTTGCCCGGCTGCTTGCTAGAGCGCAGATGGCCGAGCTTCTCCAGGCGCTTGGGTTCCGAGTAGTAGCTCGCAGCGGCCGCCGACCAGTACAGCGGGCTGCGCCCGAGCATCGTCGCGATGTCGTGCGGTCCCGCGCCGTTTCGTCCGACCATTGCCAGCACGACATACGACAGGGATGTCAGCGCAGTTCTTGACAAAGCTCTAACCTGGAGTTATAAACTCCACTCTGGAGTATAGGCACATCATCAGTCCGAAAGGAGAGCGTCATGTCCCCTACCGAAACCGTTCGTCGCCTCTATGCGTGCTTCGCAGCCGGCGACCTGCAAGCTGTGCTGAAGTTGCTCGATCCTCACGTGGAGTGGATCACGCCGCCCACGCTGCCGTGGTCGCGCGGGACCTACCGCGGCCGCGACGAGGTGTCAAGCTACTTCGAGGACTTCGGCAGCGCCCTCGAACGGCCCGCCGTGGTCCCCGATCGGATCCTCGACTGCGGCGGCGTCGTCGTTGCTCTGGGACGCGAGTCCGGCCAGGCGCGGCAGACGGGCCACGCGTTCTCCGTGCCCTTCGCCCACGTCCTCACCGTCAACGCCGGCCAGATCACCAGCCTGCGCGGGCACGTCGACACCGCAACGATCTGTGCCGCGTTCGACCCACACGGCGTATCAGCGGAGCCGTCCGCGACCTCCTTGGCCTAACCGGGCTCGTGTGAGCCCACTCACTACGGAGGAGTAGGTCATGGGAATGGATGCTTGGCGCGCCGCCAGTCGGGAGCCGATACTCCGGCGGCGTCTCTCGCAGTTTTCACACGGCCTGCCACGGGGCACCCTCCGACGATGCCACGAGAAGCCACCACCGACACGACGCTCACCGTCCAGGGCGTGACGATCCCGAAGCTCGGCTTCGGGACCTGGCAGATAACGGGCAGCGACTGCGTCGTCGCCGTCCGCGACGCCCTCGAGCTCGGCTACGACCACATCGACACGGCGCGCGCGTATGGCAACGAGCAGCAGGTCGGCCAGGGCCTGCACGACTCAGGGCGAAACCGCGACGAGGTCTTCCTGACGACGAAGCTCTGGTACGACGACCTCAGCGCGGTCGGAGTCCACGACCAACTCGAGCACTCGCTGCGCGACCTGCGCACGGAGTACGTCGACTTGCTGCTGATCCACTGGCCCAACCGAGACATCCCGCTCGCGGAGACGCTCGGCGCGATGCGCGAGGCGCAGGAGGCCGGCCGCGTCCGCCACCTCGGCGTCGCCAACTTCCCGAGCGCCCTGCTCGCCGAGGCGCTCGAGCACGCACCGATCATCTGCGACCAGATCGAGTACCACCCGTACCTCGGGCAGCCGCACGTGCTCGGGCTCGCCCGCGAGCGCGACCTCATGGTCACCGCGTACTCCCCGCTCGCCCACGGCGAGCTGGTCGACGATCCGGTCATCGCCGAGATCGCTGCGGCGCGCGACGCGACGCCGGCCCAGGTCGTACTGCGCTGGCTGCTGGACCAACCCAGCGTCGCCACGATCCCGAAGGCGTCGTCGCGCGAGCACCGCGCAGCGAACCTCGCTGTCTTCGAACTCGAGCTCAGCGATGACGAGCGTGGGCGGATCGCGGGCCTCGAGCGTGGCCGTCGCACGGCCGACCCGTCGTGGGCGCCGAAGTGGGACTAGCCATCTGTCCGACTCGCGGCCCCAGGACTGTTCGGCGCCGCCGGTCGCGCCGATGCGCACCACGTGTTCGACGTCGACAATGCTCTCTGCACGCTTGTGCAGCTCGGAGGCTCCGACCTCCATCTCAAAGTCAAGGTTCCGCCGCTGACGCGCGTCGACGGCGAGCTTCGTCCGATTGAGGACGCCGCCGTACTGACCCCGGAGGACACCGAGACGGCTGTCCGCACGATGCTCGCCGACCCGGTCAAGCTCGACGAGCTTGCCAGCGAGCACGAGGTCGACTTCTCATACTCGATCGCCGGCATCGCCCGCTTCCGCGTCAACGCCTTCCGCCAGCGCGGCACGCTGAGCCTCGTCTGCCGCGCGATCCCGCACACGATCCGCACCGTCACAGACCTCAACCTGCCGTCCGTGATCTCCGAGCTCGCCGAGGAGGAGCGGGGGATCATCCTGCTGACCGGCACGACCGGCTCGGGCAAGTCGACGACGCTCGCCGCGATCATCGACCACATCAACACGCGGATGTCCAAGCACATCGTCACGATCGAGGACCCGATCGAGTTCCTGCACGTCGACAAGACGTCGATCATCAACCAGCGCGAGGTCGGCCAGGACACGCTGTCGTTCAAGCGCGCGCTGCGCCGCGTCCTACGCCAGGATCCGGACGTCATCCTGATCGGCGAGATGCGTGACGAGGAGACGGTCCACACGGCGCTCAGCGCTGCTGAGACCGGCCACCTCGTGCTCTCCACGGTCCACACCGTCGACGCCGCCGAGACCGTCAACCGCATCATCGACTTCTTCCCGCCGCACATGCATCAGCAGGTGCGCGCGATGATCGCCGGCACGCTCAAGGGCGTCGTCTCCCAGCGCCTCGTGCGCTCCACCGACGGCGGCCGCGTCGCGACCTGCGAGATCATGCGGATGACCGGCCGCGTGCGCGACATGATCATGGACCCGGCCCAGACCGGACGTCTCACCGAGGTCATCAGCGAGGGCGCGTACTACGGCATGCAGACCTTTGACCAGGCGCTCTTCGACCACGTCAAGGCCGGCCGCGTCGACGTCGACCAGGCCATGCTCGCCGCGACGAGCCCGCACGACTTCAAGCTGCTGCTCGCCGCCGACGGCAAGCGCGGCACGACGATGAGCGACGTCGCCAGCGCGGAGGCCCGGCGCGCCGCATAGCTACCGTTCCTGTCCCCTGCGGAAAGGAACGCCGAGCGATGCAAAGCGACCTCGAACAGTTCAGCGAGACGACCGCCACCGAGGCGTTCGCACTGCAGAACCACAAGCTGCTGAAGGTTCACCTCGACCAGGTGACGATCCAGGCGAAGCTCGGCTCGATGGTCGCCTACCAGGGCGAGGTGACCTTCGACCACGCCGGCGCCGGCGGGCTCGGCCGGCTCGTCAAGAAGGTCGCCACCGGTGAGGGCCAGTCGCTCATGAAGATCTCCGGCCGCGGCGAAATCTTTCTCGCCGATGCCGCCCAGGACATCCACCTCTTCTATCTGCAGGACGACCGCATCACGGTCAACGGGCGCAACGTGCTCGCCTTCGACGACGGCATCGACTGGGACATCGAGCGCGTCAAGTCGGTCGCCGGGATGGTCGGCGGCGGGTTGTTCAACACGAAGCTCCACGGCACGGGCTGGGTCGCGGTGCTGACCGACGGGCCACCGGTGCGCCTCGACGTCTCACAGGCGCCCACATTCGCCGACGCGCAGGCCGCGGTCGCGTGGTCGTCGGGCGTCACGACGACGATGAAGACCGACATCAAACTCAAGAGCTTCGTCGGGCTGGGCTCCGGCGAGACGTTCCAGATGGCGTTCGGCGGGGAGGGCTGGGTGCTCGTGCAACCGTCGGAGGGCCGCATCATGACGACCGCGAAGAGCGGGGGCTAGGCAACCGCGGCAGTTAGCGCGCGATATCCCGCCCAGCCGCATGGCTTCAGTCGGTAAAGTGTCGTTCATGGATGACACCTGCCCTGTCTGCAAGACGGCCGAGATCGTGTGCGGCAAGTGGACCTTGCTGCTCATCAGGGACCTCGCGGAGGGTCACTCGCGCTTCTGCGAGCTCGAGCGCTCGCTGCAGGGAATCAGCCCTCGCACCCTCTCGCTGCGCCTGCGGGCGCTGGAGGAGGAGGGCATCATCGAGCGCGAGATGTACCCCGAGGTTCCGCCCCGTGTCGAGTACCAGCTGACGGAGAAAGGCCGCGCGCTCATGCCGATCATCGACGGCATGCGCACGTACGGCTCGAAGTGGCTAGGCGCGGACTGTGGCGACCTCGCGCCCGCCGCCGGCGCGCCGGTCGGCGACGCCGCCGTCGCCGCGGCGTAGCTCCGCCTCGCGTGCGTGCCTGTCGCGTCGCTTCACCCAGCGCAGGATCGGTCGCTCCAGGGCAAACCAGCTGAGCGAGGAGAGCGCGAGCGCAGGCCCGAGCGCGACCAGCGTGCCGGCGACCGGATCGAGCGGCAGCAGCCCGTGGCCGCGCAGGACCACGAGCACCGGCACGTGCCACAGGTAGAAGGCGTAGGAGATCGTGCCCATGCCCGCGAGCAAGCGGCTGCCGAGGATCCGGCTGCGCGGCGCGGACGCGAGCGCGGCCACGATGAACGCGAAGCCCATGGCCGAGCCCAGGTCGCGCAGGATCACGAACGCCTCGCCGATGTCGATCCCCTGCGCTGGCGCCGCGGCCTTCACGACCGCGTCTGCGCCGATGAGCCCGACGCCGACCGCGATCAGGATGCGCCTGGCGCGCGTGTCGATCGTGCGGCCATGCAGACCGAGCGCGGCAAGCATCCCCAGCGCGAAGTACGGCAGCATCGCGGCAAGCGTCTTGGAGAAGGTCAGTCCGAGCCCATGGCCGGCGATCGCCCAGTTGTACGTCAGGCCCAGCGCGAGCAGCGCGAGCGGCCCGATCGCCTGCATCCGGCGTGTCCGCGGCAGCCGCAGCGCGAGCCATCCGATCAGCGGCAGCAGCGCGTAGAACATGACCTCGACGGCGAGCGACCACATCGGCGGGTTGAGCTTCATGACGGTCGCCGGTGAGAAGTTCTGGCTGAAGACGACGAACAGCGGCAGATCGCCCGCCGGCGGCAGCCGCAGCCCGGGCGTGCCACGCAGCCCCCACAGCAGCACGATCGAGCCCGCGAGCGCGGCGTAGTACGCAGGCAGGATCCGTGCGGCGCGGGCACGCGCGTAGCGACGCAGGTTGGGCAGCGGGCGCCCCTCGAGGGCGGCCTTGAAGAAGGGGCGCGAGAGCAGGAAGCCCGACAGCACGAAGAACGCAACGAGTCCCAGACGCAGCTCGTGAGCGGCGTAGTCCCCGATCGACGATCGATCCGTCGCGTCCGGTGCGGGCATCGTGTACAGCCACCCGTGGAACACGAAGATGGACAGCGCGGCGAGTCCGCGCAGGCCGTCCAACGATGCCGATCGCCGGTCGTTCTTCACCTGCGAGCCGTCCCGCGTCGTGCTGACCGGGGGCGGATGCATGTCGGCTCGATGCTACCCAGCCGCGTACCTGATCACGCCGCATGGCAGGATGCGCGCGATGAACACGGCAGCACAGAAGCGCTGGATGCGGCACTCGAGCGAGGTCCTGCGCGCGGCCGGGCTGCGCTCGAGCGCCGGCCGCACCGCGGTCGTCGAGCTGCTCGGCCGCCAGAGCTGCCTGCTCACCGCGCAGGAGATCGCCGATCAGCTGCGCGAGCAGGAAAGCGCCGGTTCGACGGCCACCGTCTACCGGGCGCTCGAGACGTTGCACGAGCTCGGGCTCGTGCGTCGCTTCGACTCCGACGGCCTCGCGCGATACGAGCCCGTCGACCCGTCCGGCGACCACCACCACCACATCGTGCTCGACCCCAGCGGCGACGTCGTTCCCTTCGACGACGCCGAGCTCGAACGCGCGATCTCCGGCATCGGCCAGCGGCTGGGGCTCGTCGTCACGAGCCACGACGTGATCCTTCGCGGCCACCTGATCGACGAGCCGCCCGAGTCCGACTAGCCCAGCGAACCGCACCAACCCTTGCACGAAGCAGGACCAGGGCGTCATAAGGCGAACGCCCCCACACCATGCGCCACCGCCCGCTGCACGTCGCTCTCAGCGCCTTCGCCGACGAGTGCGCGTGGCAGCTCTCCGAGGACACGGCCGACGGCGCGGACGTGCCGTTCGAGATCGTCGAGTCGCGCGGCGCGCGGCGCGATACGCCGCTGTACTGCTACCGCCCGCTCACCGACTCGTTCATCCGCGACCGCGTCGGCGTGCTCGAGCGACTGCCCTCGTATCCGGCCGCCGCACGGGCGCTGGAGGCGCTCGACGGCGTCGGTGACTACCTGCGCGCGCAGGCCGAGCCGCGCGTCCCGGTCGAGCCGCGCGAGCGCGCCGACCTGGCGCTCTGTGTCTTCATCAGCCGCATCTTCAGCGACGCGACCGAGTTCGTCATCACGCCCGAGCGCTTCGACCGCGCCTATCGCGAGCTGGAGGATGCGCTGCTCGACGGCCGTGCCGAGGCCGTCATCGTCGCGCCGCTGCTGGGGCTGCGGCTCGTTTCCGCCGAGGTGCCGCTCGGCCAGGGCCTATCGCTCGTCCGCGGCGAGCAGCTCCCCGACGCTCCGGCCGAGGCTGTCTGGCCGGGCGCGACCGACGAGCCCTGCGTGCTCGCCTGCCTGACGCTGACGAACGATCCGGGCGCGCCGGCGCCGCTGAGCGAGGCGGCGGTCCGCTTTCGCCGGGTGCTGACGGCGCTGCGCCTATACGACCCGGTGCGCGTCGCCTTCGGTCCCGTCGTCTGGGAGCGCACCGGCGCGGGCCCGTGGTCGATCGGCGACATCGGCACGGGTGGGCGGCCCAGCGGCGTCGTCACGATCGTCGAGGAGGCCGAGGACGAGCTGCGCGCGTTCTGCAACCTCGTCGCGCGGCGCACGCCGCGCGCCGGTGAGCTGGCCTGGGCGCTGCGCCGCTTCGAGCTCGGATGCGAGCGCACGAGCGCATTCGAGGCGCTGACCGACCACCTGCTCGGCCTGCGCGCGCTGTTGGAGCCCGAAGGCCCGCAGAGCGGCCGCCTCGCCGGTCGCGTCGCGGCGCTGTGCGCGAGGTCTGAGCAACGCCTCGCTGTCACCGAGCGGGTCGCGCACGCCGTGTCCATGGAGCGCGCGATCGTCGCCGGACTGGCACCGATGGACGGCGGCGTCGAGAAGCTCCTTGCCGACATCGCGGGCTATCTGCGTGCGCTGCTACGCGATGTGCTCTGCGGTCACCTGGACTCCGATCTGCGCTCCGTCGCCGATCAGTTGCTGGCGCAATCCAGCGCCGCAGCCTGACGCGCCGAGTCGCGCGTATCCAGGTTTTTCAGCGTCCGCGCCGGGGTACGGCCCGAGAAAGAAACGCTCGGCTGTGGACAGCGCGCTCGCGCGACTCCGCCGCCTCGCACGGGAGGGACGACCGTGGCTACATGTGAACTTGCACCGAGCGGCGTTGCCGCGTATCTCGACGGCAGAACCGTTCATCGATTCGAGAACGAGTTGTTCGCCCGGGCCCGGCGCGGCGATCGGCGCTCACGCGAGGAACTGACGAAGCGCTTCATGCCGCTCGCCCGTTCTCTCGCCCTGCGCTATCAGCGCTCGGGGGAGCCGCTGGACGACCTCCTGCAGGTCGCCGGCCTCGGCCTCGTCAAGGCAATCGACCGCTTCGATCCAGCGCGCGAGATCGCGTTCTCCTCGTACGCCGTGCCGACGATCCTCGGCGAGATCAAGCGCTACTTCCGCGACCGCACCTGGTCGGTCCGTGTGCCGCGCGGCCTGCAGGAGCTCTCGATGCGGATCGATCGCGTCGTCGCCGGCCTGTCGGAGGAACTGCATCGCTCGCCGTCGGTGTCGGAGATCGCAAAGGCCGTTGGTGCGTCCGAGGAAGAGGTGCTCGAGGCGCTCCAGGCGGGTGGCGCCTACCGTGCCGTCTCCTTCGAGGCTCCCGCCGGAGCGTCGGCCGATGACGCGGCCACGCTCGCCGAGTCCGTCGGCGTCACCGAACAGGGCTTCGACCGCGCCGAGCAGCGCGCGACGCTCGACGCCCTGTTGGGCGCGGTCAGCGATCGCGAACGCGAGGGGCTGCGGATGCGCTTCGAGGAGGACATGACGCAGGCGGAGATCGGCGCCGCGATCGGTGTCAGCCAGATGCAGATCTCGCGGATCATCCGCCAGGCGCTCCAGCGCCTGCGCGAGGCCGCCGGCGAGCGCGAACCGCAGATCGCCTGACGGCGTCGCGGCGCGCGCGCGCCGCTATCGTGCACCGCTCGCGGCGCGAAAGGGAGCACGCTGATGCAGCGGTGGCAGATTTCAAGCCGAGGCCGAGCGGCCATGGCGCTCGTCATGACCGTCGCCGCGCTCGCAGCGCTTGCGTCACCCGGACACGCGATCGTGCCGCCGATCGACTGCGGGGCGATGACCGTGAACGCCAAGCGCTACACGATCAAGGCCGACCAGTTGCGCTGCGCGACCGCCAGGTCGCACGCCAGGCGCTATCTCTCCTCGAAGATCAAGCCGACCGGCTACACGTGCCGCAACTACGGCGCTGACACGAAGCTGAAGTTCCGCTGCTCGCGCGGCGTCAGGGTCTTCTTCGCAATCCGCCGTTGACCGCTCGCCACGGACGCGCGCTGTCGCTGGCGGCCGCTCTCCTGGCCGGTGGCGCGCTGTGGCCCGCGCCGGCGTTCGCGCACGGCCTCGTCCAGCGCGCAAACCTGCCCTTGCCCGAGTGGTTGTTCGCGTGGGCCGCGGGCGTGGTGCTCGTGCTGTCGTTCGTCGCGCTCGCGATCCTGTGGCCCGAGCCGCGGCTCGAGCGTGACCGCTGGCGCCCGCTGCCCGGCTCGCTCGGGCGGCTGCTGGGGTCGCGTGCGATCGAAGTCGCGCTCGGCGCCCTCGGCGTGGGGCTGCTCGCGCTCGTGCTCGTCGCCGGGTTCGCCGGCTCGCAGAACGCGCTGAGCAACTTCGCGCCGACGTTCGTCTTCATCACGTTCTGGGTCGGCCTGGCCTTCGCCTCCGCGCTGTTCGGAGATCTCTTCCGCGCCGTCAACCCGTGGCGTGCGCTGGGCCACGCGGCGGGCTGGACGGTGCGGCGTGCGCGCCCGGCGCGGGCGCCCGAGCGGACGGTCTATCCCGAGCGCCTCGGCGTCTGGCCCGCCGTTGCGGGTCTGCTCGTCTTCACATGGATCGAGCTCGTCTCAGGCTGGAGCGAGCAGCCGCGCACGCTCGCGATCCTCGTCGCCCTCTACAGCGTCGTCACCCTCGCCGGGCAGGCGCGCTACGGCGTCGAGACCTGGAGCGCGCGCGGCGAGGCGTTCTCGGTCTACTTCAACCTGCTGTCGCGGATCGCCCCGTTCGAGACGCGCGACCGCGTCGTCGGCATGCGCCCGCTGCTGGGCGGCCTGCCACGGCTGACGATCCTGCCCGGATCGATCGCGTTCGTCGCTGTGATGATCGGGACGGTGACGTTCGACGGGCTCAGCCAGGGCGGTGTCTGGTCGTCGGTCCGCCAGCCGTTCGAGGACGCGGGCACCGCGATCGGGCTGAGCCTCGAGAACGCCGAGAAGGTCGCCGCGACGATCGGCATCGTCGTCTGCATCGGGTTGGTGGCGGGGTTCTACGCGCTCGGCACCCGCTACGCGCACACCCTCGCGCCGGACCTGTCGGCCGCGCGACTGCGGCGCGGGTTCGTGCACTCGCTCGTGCCGATCGCGCTCGTCTACGTCGCAGCGCACTACCTGACGTTCCTGCTCTTCGAGGGGCAGGGGATCGCCTACCTGCTGTCCGACCCGCTCGGGCGCGGATGGGATCTGTTCGGCACCGCCTCCTCGGCGGTCGACTACGGGCTCATCTCGCAGAACCAGGCCTGGTATGCGCAGGTGGCGTGCGTCGTCACCGGCCATGTGGCGGCGCTCGTGCTCGCTCACGACCGCGCGCTGGCGCTCTACGGGCAGGCGCGCGCGGCCGCGCGCTCGCAATACGCCATGCTCGTGATCATGGTCGGCTTCACGACGCTCGCGCTGTGGCTGCTCGCGCAGGCAGGCACGGCATGAGTGCGCGGCCTGCGCTGCTGTGCGCGGCGCTGGCGCTGGCGCTCGCGTCCGCCGGCTGCGGTGCGCAGAACGGCTCGGGCTCTGGCGACGGCGGGCTGTCTGACCGGCTCGTGGACTTCAGCAAGCAGCCGCCCTATGTCAACGCGCTCGACATCGAACCCGGCTCGGGCGACTTCCTGCTGACCACGAACCGCGGCTTCTTTCGCATCGACCGCGGCTCCGATCGAGTGCGGCCGATCCGGGGCCTGATCAGCGCCGGCGACAAGCGCGCGACCGTCGGGACGTTTCTGGAGCTCGCCGTCGAGGGTCCCGGTCGCCTGATCGGCTCGGGTCACCCCGACCAGGAGGGGATGCTGCCCGCGTTCCTGGGCTTCATCCGCTCAGAGGACGAGGGCAAGTCGTGGAAGGTCGTCTCGCGCCTCGGCGACGCCGACCTGCACAAGATCGTCCTCAGGCACGACCGGATGTATGCCTTCGACGCGGTGCTGAGCGCGCTGCTCGTCTCGCGTGACGGCGGGCGGACGTTCACCGAGGAGTTCACGCCGCGCGGGCTGATCATCGACTTCGAGGTGGACCCGGCCGACCCGGGGCACGTCGTCGCGTCCAACGCGGAGGAGCTGTACCGCTCCCGGGACACCGGTGCGTCGTGGCGCCCGATCGACCGGCGCCAGGGAATCCGCCTCGCCTGGCCGGTGCCGGAAAAGCTCTACCGCGCGCTGAAGGACGGCACCGTGGAGAACTCCGCCGACGGCGGCGACACGTGGAATGCCGCGGGGCGCGTGGACGGCGAGCCCTACAAGTTCAAGGCCGTCGGGGCCGACGAGCTGTATCTCGCGCTCAGCGACGGGACGATCATGCACACGACCGACGGCGCGAAGACATGGGAGGCGGCGTTCCGGCCGTGATTTGAACGGGGTTCTTCTGGGCTGTGGTTTCGCTTTGGGGGGTCACTTAGACTCCCGCGGTATCAACTCAGGAACCGGTCTGGGAGGCATCGGTCGAGTGGACGCGAGCGATCGCCACTGTCCATTTCAGGGGAGGGGCATCATGAGAAGGGGATCCATCGGCGCCGCCTTTGCGGCGACACTCCTGTTTGTCGCAGTGCTCGCGCAGACAGCCGCAGCTCAGCAGCGGCTGCCTGCGTTGGGGATGCAGACCGATGGAGGCGGCCTTCCGCAGAGCGCTGCCGCGCCGCTGCCGCCGCTCACCGCCGGGCTGGCCCCGACGGAAAAGAACGTCGAGCTCGTCGGCAAGGTCGAGCTCAAGGGCCGGTTCGGCAACGTCGACCCCGGCCAGATCGCCGACCTGAGCCACAAGGGCAACTACGCGTACCTGAACTCGTGGCAGAGCCAGTCGCGTGGCCGCTGCGACCGCGGCGGCGTGTTCGTCGTCGACATCAGCAATCCGGCCAACCCGACTGAGGTCGGCTTCATCCCCTCGCCGATCGGGACCTACCCGGGCGAGGGAAGCCACGTCGTCGCGATCGACACCCCGGCGTTCAAGGGCGATCTGCTGACGATCAACAACGAGGCCTGCTTGGACCCGGCTTCGACGCCCGACACGCTGCTGGGGGGGATCACGCTCGTCGACGTCACGAACCCGCTCGCACCAGTCATCCTCGCCCAGGGCGTCGGCGACACGACGCCGTCGGCGGCGATCCCGGGTGTCAAGAACAGCCCGGTTCACCTCTCCCACAGCGCCTTCACATGGCAGGCGGGACAGAAGGCGTACACGGTGCTCGTCGACAACGAGCCGTTCGTAGGCGCGACCGAATACATCGACATCCTCGATGTCACCAACCCGCGCTCGCCGCAGCTGATCAACGAGCTCGACCTGCAAGACCCGACGACGCAGGTCGGCACTGTCAACGGCACCGCGTACGGCGACGTCGTGAATCTGCACGACATGATCGTTAAGGAGATCGGCGGCCGACAGATCATGCTCGCCTCCTACTGGGACGGCGGCTACGTGCAGCTTGACGTCACCGATCCCGAGAACGTGGTGCTCATCAACGACTCGGACTTCGCGGGCCTCGACCCGATCTTCCAGGACTTCGCGCCGCCCGAGGGCAACGCCCACCAGGCCGAGTACTCGCGCGACAACAGGTTCGTCCTGGCCGCCGATGAGGACTTCGGGCCGTTCCGCGGGCGCCTGACGACGTCGGCCGGCGCGTTCAACCTCGCCGAGCCGACGGACGCCACGGTTCCCGTGGAGACGCTGGCCGGCGGCCAGCTCGTCTCCGAGGATGTCGTCTTCGTCGGGCGCGCGTGCAACCTGACGGGAACGCCTGTGCCCGACACGG
The DNA here is from genome assembly GCA_035536715.1 of Solirubrobacteraceae bacterium. GTDB lineage: Bacteria > Actinomycetota > Thermoleophilia > Solirubrobacterales > Solirubrobacteraceae > CADCVQ01. Next base: position 4,551 of record DATLNO010000084.1, on the reverse strand, counting down.
TACTCACAGCGCCGCCGGCAGACGGGAACCCGGACACGTACCGGGTCGCCGTCATCGAGCGCGGCCTGTGCTTCTTCGACGAGAAGGTTCAGGCGGTCGAGGACGCAGGCTGGGACGCCTGGGTGGTCATGAACAACACGCCGCGGCCCGACGGCGACCCGCTGCTGACGAACGGCAGCATCGACCATGAGTCGATTCCCGGGATCGCGATCCTGCCGGGTGGATACATCACGCGGGCGGACGCCATCGCCGGGATATTCGGCGGCACGGCGCCCGTCGTCGGGACGCTCGGGTTGCCGATCACGATCAGCACAGCGTTCGACGGCTGGGGCTACGCGCACCTCTTCGACCGGGCGACGATGACCAGGCTGGACTCGTGGGCCCCGCCCGAGGCACGCGACCCGCGCTTCGCAAGGGACTTCGGCGACCTGTCCATCCACGAGCATGCGGTCGATCCGGCGGCGGACCTGTCGTACGTCGCGTACTACAAGGCCGGGTTCCGGGTGCTGTCGTTCGGCGCTGGCACGCTCTCAGAGGTGGGCCGCTTCATCGACGGCCGCGGAAACAACATCTGGGGCGTTGACGTTGCCGCAGACAGCAGTGGCGGCAGGCTGATCCTCGCATCCGACCGCGACTACGGCCTGTACATCCTGCGCTACACCGGCCCGGGTGCGGTGACCGCGCCGGCGACTCCGCCGCCGCCGCCACCACCACCGGTGGCCCAGCAGCAGCCGCCGCCGCCGGCAGCGCAGCCGTCGTCGTTCTTCAAGTTCGGCAAGACGAGCCGCCTGACGTTCCGCAAGGGCAAGGCCACGTTGAGGATCACGGTGCCCGGTCCGGGCCGGCTCACCGCCGCGCTGAAGTTGGGCATCGGGCGCAAGGCGCTCGTCATTTCACGGGCATCCAAGACCGCCACGAAGAGCGGCACCGTGACGTTGACGTTCCGCCTGTCGGCGAAGAACGCGCGGCTCCTGCGGCGTTCGCTGGCCCGCCGTCCCTCGCACCGGACCAGAGGCGTGGCGCAGGTGACGTACCGGCCGACCGGTGGGAACAAGCGGACGCGCAACAAGGCCCTGTCGATTGGGATGCGCTGATCTAGATCGGCGACAACGCGAACAACGCCGGCCCGGGTCCGCAGGAGCGGACCCGGGCTTGGCATCCTGTGACCGTGGTTGGCAGGCTCGCCCGGCTGCTGTGCATCAGCAGCCTCGTGATCGCGATCGGGGGCGCCGGCCTCGCGCTTGCGCACCCCGAGCCGAACGACATCGACGGCGACACCGTGGCGAACGCCGCGGACAACTGCCCCAGCGTCTACAACTTCGATCAGGCCGATGCGGACGGTGATGGCCTCGGCAACCGCTGTGACTCGTCATGGGACCAGGACGGCGATGGGATCGTCAACGGCTATCCACAGCCACCGCGCGTCGACAACTGCCCAACGGTGCCCAATCCCGGCCAGACCGACACCAACGGCGATGGTGTGGGCGACGCCTGCGCGATCGACTCCGACGGCGACACGATCTTCGACTTCGAGGACAACTGTCCGGACATCTCGAACCGCTTCCAGGGCAACACCGACGGCGATGATCTCGGCGACGCGTGCGATCCGGACATCGACGGCGATGGCCCGCCCTACAGCCCGGTGAACCTCGACAACGGGGTCGACAACTGCCCGACCGTGTTCAACCCCGATCAGCGCGACGACGACAGGGACGGGCTCGGTGCGCTCTGCGATGCCGACGACGTCCCGCGTGCGGGGACGGCCGTACCCGAGGGTGTCGCGCCCGGGCCGGGCGCGAGCACGCCCGCGACGGCGGGCGACAGCGTGCCGCCGACGGTCACCGTCCGCCTCGCTCGGACCCAGCGCCTGGAAGAGATCCGCGGCGGCCTCGTTGTTGCAGTGCGCTGCTCCGAGGCGTGCTCGGTGACGGCGCGGCTGACGGTCGACCGCCGCACCGCGCGACGCCTGCGCCTGCCCGCGAGCGGACTGCTCGCGGGCGGCCGCGCGCAGGTCGAGGCGGCGGCCTCGACGTACGCCTTCGTCCGCTTCACCTCAGCCGCGCGGCGGGCGCTTTCGCGTCAGCGCAGGGTGCGGGCGACGCTGCGCGTCGGGGCGGTCGACCGGGCCGGCAACCGCCGCGCCATCAGCCGGCTCGTGACCCTGCGGCGATGAGCGGCGGGCCGCGCGAGCACTGGCGGTGCCGGTGGCCGGCGGCGGTCGCCGCCGTCGTCGCGATCGTGGTGATCCTCGCGCCGACCGGGCGCGCAGGGGCCCATTCGGTTGTGCGTCCGGCTGGCGCGGTCGTCTCCTACCTGTCGGAGGACGCGACCTCGCTCAACGATCTGCGCGTGCGCGTCAGCGGCGCGAGCATCGAGTTTCTCGACCGCACGGTCGATGGCGGCATGGATCCTGGCTCCTGTCGCCCCGGGGAGGTGTCAAACGACGCCAACCTCTGGATCGTGCAGACGTTCTGCCCGGCGGGCGGCGTCAACGCGCTGCGCATCGACCTGCGCGAGCGCGAGGACAAGGCGATGATCGACGTCCCGTTTCGCGCCACCGTGCTCGGCGGAACGGGCGCGGACACGATCACGACCGGATCCGGCTCGGACATCGTCGACGGCGAAGACGGCAACGACGTGCTCAGCGGCCGGGCCGGCGCGGACGAGCTCACCGGGGGGCTCGGTGCCGACCGCATCGACGCGGGCGACGGCGACGACACGATCGACCTGCGCGACGGCCAGGGCGACACCGTCATCTGCGGCGCGGGCGCCGACCGCGTCGAGGCCGACCAGCTCGACGAGCCCGCCGCGGACTGCGAAAGCGTCACCCGGTCGACCGTCGTGCCGCCGCCTGACGCGGGTGACTCGGGCCTCGACGCGGTCGCACCGAAGCTCGACGTGGGTGCGCCGAGCCTGCAACGCCTGCGCGGCGGCCGCACCGTTCGCGTGATGGCGACGTCCTCGGAGCGCGGCTCGATCGCCGCCTCCGGGTTCGTCGACGTCGCCGGCCTGTCGCTGCCGTTGCGCACCGTCCGAAGCCGGTTGAGCGTCGCGGGCGGCGGTGTCGAGCTGCGCATTCGCCTCAGCGCCGGTCAGCTGGCACAGGTGCGCCGGGCGCACCGCGGCCGGCGGCGCGTCGTCGTGCGGCTCGGCGTCGTGGCCACGGATGCCGCCGGCAACTCGACCAGGCGCAACGCGCCGCCGATTCGCGTGCAGCGCTGAAGGCCTCGGTCGGTCAGGCGGCGCCGCTGAGGTGCCGGTACAGGAGCAGCAGCCCGTCGATGTCCTGGATCTCGCCATCCAGGCGGGGCACGATGATCGGGTCGGGCTCGTCGAGGGCGGACCTCAGGCGCTCGATCGATTCGGCATTGCGGGCCGCCAGCAGTTGCAGGTCCTCGATTCCGGCGGCGACCTTCGCGGCGAGCGCATCGCCGAGCTCGCCGGCCAGCGCGGCGCGGATCGCTGCGGGGTCGGCGTCCTCGCCGTCGCCCAGCAGCGCGACGCGGTTGACGATCAGGCCGCCGAACGGCATCCCCGCCTCGCGCAGCTTCTGGCGAAAGAAGATCGCCTCGGCGACCGGCTCGCGCTCGGGCGAGGCGACGATCAGGAACGTCGTCGCGGGGTCGGCGAGCAATGCCTTGACAGCGGCGGCGCGCTCGCGGAAGCCGTCGATCAGCCCGCCCATCGCGCGAAACAGCACGGACACGTCCTCGAGCAGGTTGACGCCCGTGAGCTTCTTGAGGATCCCGAACACGACGCCCGTGCCGGCGCCCATGACGCGCGCCGCGATCCCCGTCGGCACGAGGAAGAGCTTCAGCGCGCGGCCCTCGAAGAAGTCCGTAAGGCGATCGGGCGCGTCGAGGAAGTCCAGCGCGTTGCGCGAGGGCGGCGTGTCGAGCACGATCGCGTCGTAGCCGCCGTCGCGATCGAGCTCGTAGAGCTTGGCGACGGCGCTGAACTCCTGCGAGCCGGCGATCGCGCTCGACAGCTGCGCGTAGATGCGGTTGCCGAGAACGTCGTCGCGCGTACGAGCGTCGGGCGCGAGCTTGTCGATGAGCCCGTCGAAGGTCGCCTTCGGGTCGAGCATCATCGCCCAGAGCTCGCCGCGCATCTCGATGCCGTGCGTCTCGAGCACCGCCGGGTCGACCATCCGCGGCTCGTTGCCGAGCTCCTCCAGTCCAAGCGCATCGGCGAGGCGCCGGGCCGGGTCGATGGTCACGACCGCGACGCGTTTGCCGGCGGCCGCGAGTCCAAGCGCGAGCGCCGCCGAGGCGGTCGTCTTTCCGACCCCGCCCGAGCCCGCGACGATGCAGATCCGCTTGTCCTCGAGGCGCTCGGCGATGCCGGTCACAGCTGCTCCTGCAGCTCGTCGGCGAGCACCTCGAGGTCGGGCCCGCCCGGATGCAGCGCGACGCGCGCCGGCGCCTGGCCGGTGAGCTTGCGCAGCCGCGCGAGCTGCGTGCGCTGGCGCAGCGCGCGCGCGTGCCCGCGCAGCGCCCGCGCGACCGCAGGGTGACCGGCGTGCGACTGCAGTCGCGTGACCTCTCGCGG
>DATLNO010000083.1:0-2616 GCA_035536715.1 Solirubrobacteraceae bacterium | reverse complement strand
CCCACGGCGCTCGCGGTCCTCAAGGAGGCGATGGAGCAGCACGGGGAGATCACCGGCGACGACCGTCGCGTCGCTGCTGAGCGCTCCGGCCTGCCCGAGGCCGCGGTGTACGGCGTCTCGACGTTCTACGACGACCTGCTGGCGCCGCGCGGCAGCCGCCACGTACGCGTCTGCACGGGCACCGCCTGCTTCGCCGCCACGGCCGACGCACACATCGACGCGATTCGCGACGGCCTCGGTGTCGGTCTCGGCGAGCGCAGCGCCGACGGGTCGGTCTCGCTAGCCGAGACGGTCTGCCTCGGCTTCTGCCACGCCTCGCCCGCCGTTCGCGATGGCGACGTCATCGACGGCGGGCCGGGCGCCGTCGAGCGCGTGCTCGGCGGCGCCGCGCAACCGGTGGCCGAGCCGCCGCCGCGCTCGGTGGTGCCCGATGGCCCGGCGCTGCTCGCGGCCGGTCGCGACTGGGAGGGCCTCGCGCGCGCCGTCACCTCGATGTCTCCCGAGGAGCTGCTCGATGAGGTCAAGGCGGCGAACGTACGCGGGCGCGGCGGCGCCGGCTTTCCCGCCGGCGCGAAGTGGCAGTTCGCACGCGACGCGCCCGGCGAGCGCACGTTCATCGTCGCCAACGGCGACGAGGGCGACCCCGGCTCCTACATCGACAAGGTCCTCATGGAGGCACACCCGAACCTGCTGATCGAGGGGATGGCGCTCGCGGGGTACGCCGTCGGTGCCGACCACGGCTTCGTGCTCACGCGCTCGGAGTATCCGCTCTCCAAGCCGCGGCTCGAAGCGGCCGTCGTGCATGCGCATCGCGATGGCCGGCTGGGATCAAACGTGTGTGGCACGGACTTCGCCTTCGACATCACGATCATCGAGGGCGCGGGCTCGTATGTCGTCGGCGAGGAGACGGCTCTGCTCGCCTGCCTGCAGGGCCTGCGCGGAACCGTTTCGGCCCGCCCGCCCTTCCCCGCCCAGCGCGGCCTGCACGGGATGCCGACGGTCATCAACAACGTCGAGACGCTCTGCAACATCCCGATCGTGGCGCGCTCGGGCGCGACCGCCTACGAGATGCTGAGCCCGAACAGCCCGACGGCGGGCACGAAGCTCGTCTGCTTCAACGAGCGCTTCGCCCGCCCCGGCGTCTACGAGGTGCGCTTCGGCATGACCGTGCGCGAGCTGTGCGAGGACGTGGCAGGCGGGATGATCGACGGACACGAGATCAAGGCGCTGCAGATCGGCGGCCCGCTCGGCGGGATCCTGCCGGCGTCGCTGCTCGACACGCCGTTCGATTTCGACGACCTCGCGCAGGTCGGCTGCATGGTCGGCCACGGCGGGATCGTGGCGTTCGACGAGAACACCGACATGCGCGCGCTCACGCGGCACCTGCTGAACTTCGGCGCGACCGAGTCGTGCGGCACGTGCTTTCCCTGCCGGATCGGGCTGCGCCGCGGCGTCGAGATGTTCTCCGACGGCCGGCTCGTGGACCGCGACAAGCTCGAGGCGCTGCTCGAAACCCTCGAGCTCGGCTCGCTGTGCGCGCACGGCGGAGGAATTCCTGCACCGATCCGCAGCCTGGTGAGATACTTCTCAGCGGAGCTCGGACTCGCATGAGTATCACCTTCGAGATCGATGGAGTCCAGACGGAGGCTGCCCCGGGCACGACCGTGCTCGACGCCGCCCGTGCCCTCGGCGACTACATCCCGACGCTGTGCTTCGACGAGCGCCTGGAGCCGTTCGGCGCCTGCCGGATCTGCATGGTGGGCGTCGACGGCGCTTCCGGTCCTGTCGCGGCATGCACGACGCCGTGTCGTGACGGGATGAAGGTCGACACGCAGGACGCCACGGCGCGGCGGATCGCCGCGGCGACCGTCGAGCTCGTCCTCTCCGAGCTGCCCGCGGCGCCCGAGCCGCACACCGAGCTTGCGATCGTCGCCCGCGAGCTGGGCGTCGATGCCGGCTCTCTGCGCTGGCCGGGTGAGCGGCATGCGCGCGAGCATGACGAGCGCCACCCATACCTCGCGCTGCGGCACGAGCTGTGCATCTCCTGCGGGCGCTGCGTGCGCGCCTGCGACGAGATCCAGGGCGCCTTCGCGCTGACCGCCACGGGCCGTGGCTTCGAGGCGAACATCGCGGCCGGCATGGACCAGGGATTTCGCGAGTCGGCCTGCGTGTCGTGCGGCGCCTGCGCCGACACGTGCCCGACCGACGCGATCACCGAGATCTCCCTGCTTGCGATGGCGGAGCGGTAGTCCCATCGAGCGCTTCGACCACGACGTCACCACCACCTGCGGCTACTGCGGCGTCGGCTGCCGCCTGGAGGCGCGCGCCGTCGACGGCCGCGTGGTGTCGATCGCGCCCGCGCTCGACGGCCCCGCCAACAAGGGCCACACCTGCCTGAAGGGCCGCTTCGCGCACGGCTTCGGGCGCAAGCGCGACCGTCTGCGCACGCCGCTGATCCGCAACGACGACGGCAGCCTGCGCGCCGCCACCTGGGACGAGGCGATCGCCCTCATCGTGGCCGAGCTCTCGCGCGTTCGCGACACGGCCGGCGCCGACGCGATCGCCGGCCTCGCTTCCTCGCGCGCGACGAACGAGGACTGCTACGTCATGCAGCGG
>DATLNO010000082.1:0-3503 GCA_035536715.1 Solirubrobacteraceae bacterium | reverse complement strand
GGAACGTGATGGCATTTAAAAGCGAGAATCCACTGGTGCAGGCGTCGTACTTTGATGGTCACTGGGGCCCGAAGCGGATGTACTAACGGCGGCGGGTGGAGAGCCGGCACTTGGCTTGACGACGTGTTGAACCTGGCCGAGAAGGATCCGAGGCTGTTGGCATCGTGGCTATTACTTGCGCTCAGCGGACATCAGGCGACGGCCCGGGAGCGCGCAGGCACCGAACCCGCGTGGTGGAGCAGTGTCTGGGACTGCTTGCCTGTGCCGGGGGAATCCTCCATCCTTTACTGGACCAGAGCTATACCCAGAAGTTGTGGATGGGCTTGAAAGCGAAGGCGGCGTACCTTCCCGGTTGATGAAGACCCAAGCCGACGTTGGTCGGCAGGAAGGCACGCCATGCAAGATGTTCGCAGGCTCCCCGTCGGGGAGGACAACAACGAGATCGCGGTCACACTGGACGACCTCGCCAGGGAGGGCGCCAGGCGGATGATCGCCGCGGCGTTGCAGGCCGAGGCCGACGAGTACGTCGCGTCGTTCGTCGACGAAGTCGATGAGCACGGCAAGCGGCTGGTGGTCCGCAACGGCCAGGCTCGTGAGCGGGGCGTGACGGTCGGGTCGGGCACGGTCAAGCTGCGTGCGCCGCGGGTGAACGACAAGCGTGTCAACGAAGCCGGGCGGCGCCAGAAATTCAGCTCGAGGATCCTGCCGGCCTACGCCCGCAGGTCGCCGAAGGTCACCGATGTGCTGCCGATCCTCTACCTGCGTGGCCTGTCGACCGGCGACTTCGCGCCGGCGCTGCGAGACCTGCTCGGCGAGGACGCCTCCGGGCTGTCATCGAGCTCGATTCAGCGCCTCACGGAGAGCTGGCAGGCCGACCATGCCGCGTTCAAGACGCGCAGCCTGAAGTTTCACCGCTACGCCTACCTGTTCGTTGACGGCGTCCACGTCGAGATCCGTCTCGGTGAGGACGACCGGCTGTGCCTGCTGGTCGTGATCGGGGTCCGCGAGGACGGCGTCAAGGAGCTTCTCGCCGTCGAGGACGGCTACCGCGAGAGCACCGAGAGCTGGGCCGTCGTGCTCAGGGGCCTGAAGGACCGCGACATGAATGAGCCCAAGCTCGTCTGCGGCGACGGCGCGCTGGGCGCGTGGGCCGCACTCAGGGATGTCTACCCAAACGCGGGTCGTCAGCAGTGCTGGGTGCACAAGACGGCCAACGTCCTCGACACGCTGCCCAAGCGCCTGCAGCCCCGCGCCAAGACGCTGCTGCACGAGATGGCCGAAGCACCATCCAGGGCCGATGCGAAGGCGGCGCTGGAGCGCTTCCGCGCAGAGTTCGACGCCAAGTACCCCAAGGCCACGGCGAAGCTCGATCGCGACTGGAAGCACCTCACCGCGTTCTACGATTTCCCCGCCGAGCACTGGCGCCATCTGCGCACGACGAACCCGATCGAGAGCAGCTTCGCGACGGTCAAGCTGCGCACCCGCGTGACCAAGGGCGCCGGCTCCAAGAAGGCTGCGCTGGCGATGGCCTACAAGCTGCTGATCGCCGCCCAAGAGCGCTGGCGCAGGTTTAACGGCCACGAACTCGTCGCCGACGTGCTCGACAACGTGAAGTTCAAGGACGGCATCCGAGTCACCGAAGACGACACCAACGACGATGAGATGACGGACGAGAAGGTCGCCGCCTGAGCGTTCTCACGCCATGTCATCCACAACATTTGACACTTGCTCGCGGTGCCGTCGTTGCCGGCGCTAGCCTCGATCCGCCGTTAGGGCGTAGCGCCGGACGCGGGTGACGTCCTCCCAGGCCGTGAGAATCGGGATTGCTTAGGTCTCGATGCTCGACCCAGGAGGACACCCGGATGGTGAAGCAAGCGGCTCGGTTGGAAACCGTAGATGTCACGGCGGACGGTCAGGGCTTGGTGTCGCATGCCGGCGCGGCGTTGCTAGTCGAGTTGGCCGACCGTGCGGGGTTGACGGGCGGGTTGTCGGCGGCGTTGGCCGAGACGCGTGAGCGGCGCTCGGCGCACGATCCGGGTCGGGTGCTGCGGGATGTCGCGGTGATGCTCGCCGACGGCGGCGATTGCGTCACGGACATCGACGCCTACCGCGGCCAGGAGCGATTGTTCGGGGCGCGGGCGTCGGAGACGACGACGCAGCGGGTGCTGAAGTCCGTCGACGAGCAACTCCTCGGACGCGTCCGTGCGGCGCGGGCGGCGGCACGCGAGCGGGTGTGGGACGCGGGCGCACGGCCGGCGTCGATCACGCTGAACATCGACGCGACGTTGCTGACGGCGCACTCCGACAAGCAGCTGGCGGCTGGCACCTACAAGCACGGCTACGGCTTTCACCCGATCTGCTGCTACCTCGACGAAACCGGCGAGGCGTTGGCCGCGGTCCTACGGCCGGGCAACGCGGGCTCTAACACCGCCGCTGATCACTTCGAGGTGCTGGCGCTCGCGCTCGAGCAGCTTCCCGCCGGCGATCTTGATCGCGAGATCCTCGTGCGGACGGACATCGGCGGCGCGACGCACGCCTTCTGCGCGGACTGCCGCGAGGCCGATATCCGCTTCTCGGTCGGCTACGAGCTGGGCGCGACCGTGCGCACGGCGATCCTCGCGCTGCCCGGCGTCGCGTGGGTGCCGGCGATCGAGCCTGACGGCGAGGTTCGCGATGGCGCGTGGGTCGCCGAGCTCACCGAGCACGTCGATCTGTCGGGCTGGCCGCAGGCCAGCAGGCTGATCGTCCGGCGCGAGCGCCCGCACCCCGGCGCGCAGTTCACGGTCTTCGACGATCTGGGCTACCGCTATACGTGCATGCTGACCGACCAGACCGACGCGGACATCGCCGGTCTGGAGCTTGGCCACCGCGGCCGCGCCCGCGTCGAGGACAGCATCCGCCAAGCCAAAGACTGCGGCATGCGCAACCTGCCCCACCACGCCTTCGAGCACAACCAGACCTGGCTTGAGCTCTCGCTGATCGCCCAGGACCTGCTCTGCTGGATGCGGCTGGTCTGCCTCGATGGCGCGCTCGCGCACGCCGAGCCCAAGCGGCTACGTCACCGGTTGCTGCATGTCGCCGGGCGCGTCATCAACCACGGCCGCCGCACACGCCTGCGTCTACAAGCCGACTGGCCGTGGGCGAGCATCCTCGTCGCCGCTTTCACGCGGCTGCGCGCGATCCCGGCGCTCTGCTGAACGACCGACGCCGCATCAGCGACCACGACAGGGCGCCCGACGACCCGCCGCGCGTGCCCGAAACCGCGCTGCACCGAGCACCACAGCGCCCGCCGAACACCGCGACTCCGGTCAGACGAGCATCCGTCGGCTGTCACCCACCAAATCACCGCCCGCGACACACGATGGGTCACATCCGCGACGATAACGGCGGATCGAGGCTAGCGGGCGACCCCCTCGCGCAATGACAGAGCATTTCTCAGCGCCCCGCGGCGCAGATCGAGGGTTCACATCGGCCTCGTCGGCCCTAGCTTCCTGGCCGCTCTG
>DATLNO010000081.1:0-3836 GCA_035536715.1 Solirubrobacteraceae bacterium | reverse complement strand
CGACGCCTGTGCGACGGCGCTCGCGCAGGCCGGCATCAGCGAGCAGCGCGTCGAGGTCGTCGACTACGGCAACCTGCTGCCCGACCATATCGAGATGGCGACGAGAACCGTGCTCACCTGGCTCGACGAGGGCGAGCGCGTCTACGTGCACTGCCGCGCCGGTATGCAGCGCTCGGCGACGGTGGCGGCGGCGATCATCGCGCTGCACGAGGACGTCGAGCCGCTCGAAGCCCTGCAACGTGTGCGCGAGCGCAACCCGCGCGCCAACCCGCTCTCGCACCAGCGCAAGGATCTGCTGCGCTGGTGGGAGAAGCGCGGCCGCTGAACGAGATGCTGCGATCCGTCAGGTGCGGCCCGTACCGTGCGACCCATGGCTATGCAAGCTGCCACCCCTCTGCCCCTGGCGCGGGTCCACGTCGTCAACGGCCGCCTCGCGATCGACTGGCTGACGATCGGCGACGAGACCGCCGTCCGGCTCGCCGCCGAGCGTGAGGATCCGACGAGCTTCGTCGTCGAGGCGATCGAGATCGGCGCGCGGGTGCTCGACCGCGAGCAGACGGGAGCCAACGCCGAGTTCGTGCGGGCGGAGTTCGAGAAGACCGCGCGCGAGCTCGACGCGGAGTTCGTCGAGCGCGCGCGCAAGGTGGCGGAGCGCCTCGACGCGAAGGTCGACGAGGTCTTCGGCCCGGAGCACGGGCACGTCACCAAGGCGCTCGCGCGGCACTTCGGCGACGAGTCGTCGGTCGCCGTGCAGAACCGCGTCAAGGCGCTGCTCTCGGAGGTGTCCGTGCAGATGCGCGAGGACCTGCGCCGGCAGTTCACCTCCGACAGCGAGTCCAACCCGCTGCACGGCTTCCAGAATGCCCATCTCGCAGCCACCCGCCAGATCGCCGGCCAGCAGTCAGACCAGCTGCGCGCGATGAACGAGAAGCTCGAGAAGGTGACGCTCGAGATCGCGCAGCTGCGCTCCGAGAAGGACAAGCTCGCCGAGATCGCCGCCGTCGAGGACAAGGGCACGGCGAAGGGCCGCACGTACGAGGAGGCGGTCACAGAGGTGCTCGATACGCTCGCCGGGGCCCGCGGCGACGTCCTCGAGGCCGTCGGCGACACACGCGGCGAGGGTGGCAAGAAGGGCGACTTCGTCGTCGCGATCGACGCCTGCGGCGGTCCGGCGCGCGGCAAGATCGTGTTCGAGGCAAAGAACCGCAAGCTCTCCAAGAACGAGGCGCTGACCGAGCTCGACGGCGCGATCGAGACGCGCGCGGCCGACTACGCCGTGCTGGTCGTCTCCGCCGACGACAAGCTGCCCGCTCGCACGCATCCGCTGCGCGAGTTCAACGGCGACAAGCTGTTCGTCACGTTCGATCCCGAGGACGGCTCGACGCTCGCACTCGAGGTCGCCTACGGCCTGGCGCGCGCTCGCGTGCTGATGGCGCGCGCGGCCGGCGGCGGGATCGACGAGGTCGCGCTGCGCGTCGAGCTCGAGCGTGCGCAGGGCGCGATGGACGACGTCCGCCGGATCAAGTCCCAGCTGACGAACGCGACGACCGGGATCGATGCGGCTCGGACGATCCTCGACGCGATGGCCGTCAACGTGCGCGGCCACCTGACGGCGATCGAGCTGCTGCTCGCAGAGGCGAGCGCCGCCGCCGACGACGGCTGAGCCAGTTCACCTTCTGGTGGGCCCACTAGCCTGCGGCCGGTGACCACAGCAGTGATCTTCGACTGCGACGGCGTCCTCGTCGATACCGAGCTGATCTCGAACACCGTGCTCGCCGGGTTGCTGACGCAGGCCGGCCTGCCGACGACCCTGGAGTACTGCCTGCGCGAATACCGCGGGCGCTCGATGCAGTCTGTGATGAAGCTCGCGACGCAGCGCCACGGGGCGCCGCTGCCCGAGGATCTCGACGAGCGCTACTACGCCGACCTGAAGGACGACTTCGCCCGCGACGGCGAGGCGATACCGGGCGTGATCGACGCGCTGGCCCGGATCTCGCTGCCGACCTGCGTGGCATCGAGCGGCCCGCACCACAAGATGGAGGTCACGCTGCGCCGCGCCGGCCTCTGGGAGCGCTTCGAGGGACGCATCTTCAGCGCTACCGAGGTCGAGCACGGAAAGCCGGCGCCGGACCTCTTCCTGCACGCCGCCCACGCGATGGGCTTCGATCCGGCGACGACGGCCGTGGTCGAGGACAGCGTGCCGGGGGTACAGGCCGCGGCCGCGGCCGGGATGCGCGTGCTCGGGTTCGCACGTGATACCGACGCCGGCGAGCTGGCGGCGGCAGGCGGAGAGCCCTTCGACGACATGGCCGAGCTGCCGGGGCTGCTCGCTCGCCACGACGCATGAGCGAGGTCGTCGCGCGGCGAATCGTCGCCAGCGGCCGCGTGCAGGGCGTCTTCTTTCGCGACAGCACGCGCCGCGAGGCGATCCGGCTCGGCGTCGCAGGCTGGGTGCGCAACTGCCCGGATGGAACCGTCGAGGCGCACGTCGAAGGCGCACCCGACGCCGTCGGCGCACTCGTGCGCTGGGCGCGCGAGGGTCCGCGCCACGCCGACGTGGACGCGTTGCGCGTCAGCGACGCCGAGCCTGAGCACCGCGCGCGCTTCGAGATCCGCTCGCACTAGCCGACCGATCCGGCGGCTACGTTGCCGCGCATGTTCTCCATGCACCGCGAGCCGTCGGCGCTCCTGCTCGCCGGCCAGCTGCTCGGTGTGCTGCTGTATCCCTTCATGGAGGGCAGCGACGTCGGCCGCGCGCTGTTCAGCGTCTTCGGCATCGCGATCCTCGGGCTCGTGGTGCTCGCCGTGCGCAGCACTCCCGGCCTGAACTGGGTCGCGATCGTGCTCGGGATCCCGGCGACCGTGCTGCTGCTCGTCCAGGCGATCACCGGCAACGACGATCTCCTGCCGTACTCGTCGGCGTTCGAGGCGCTGCTGTACTTCTACGCCGCCGGTGCGATGGTCGCCTACATGCTCGCCGACCGCGTGATCACGCGCGACGAGCTGTACGCCGTCGGCGCGACCTTCACCCTCTTGGCCTGGGCCTTCGCGTACCTGTTCGTCGTCTGCCAGGCGATCTATCCCGGCAGCTTCACCGCCGCAATCGACGCGAACGCCGACCGGACGTGGATGGAGCTGCTCTTCCTGAGCTTCACGACGCTGTCGAGCACCGGCCTGAGCGACGTCGTGCCGGTCGAGGCGTCGGCGCGCAGCATCGTGATGATCGAGCAGCTGGCCGGCCTGGCCTACCTGGCGATCGTCGTGTCGCGGCTCGTCGCGCTCACGGTGCACAGGCCCGAGCGTGACGACGCGTTCTAACTGCTACTCCAGGTTGGGGTCGCGCCTCCGGCCGGAACCCGGGGCGGCGTACCTCAGCGAACTTCGGCGGGCTCGTCCTTGCCCTGCAGGCGCTCGCGGCCGCGTTGCACGGCGGCGATGAACTTCGAGAGGTTGACCTCGAGGGTGTTGAGGATCTCGTCGGCGTAGTCCTCGGCGCCGAGGCGGATCTCGCGCTCGCGGGCGCGAGCGTCCTCGATGATGTCCTCGGCGGCGCGCTGAGCCTGCTTGGTGACCTCTTCCTCGCCGACGAGCTGGTCCTGGCGCTCGCGCGCCTCCTTGACGATCCGCTCGGCCTCGCGCTTGGCCTCGGCGAGCATCTCCTGACGTTCCTTGACGATCCAGCGCGCCTGCTTGATCTCCTCGGGGATCGTCGCGCGCATCTGGTCGAGGATGTCGTAGATCTCGTCCTTGTCGACGCGGACCTGGCCGGTCATCGGGACGAGCTTGGCGTTGTGCACCAAGTCGTCGAGCTTGTCGATGAGTACGAGGACGTCCAT
>DATLNO010000080.1:0-3520 GCA_035536715.1 Solirubrobacteraceae bacterium | reverse complement strand
ACCGGCTCATCCCAGGCAGCGGCCCCCCGATTTTCTTGACCGGCCGTGCGGCGCTCCCTATCGTCTCGGAGGGGCGGCGAGATGGTCGCTCGTCGCACGTTCCGCAGGCGGATGTCCATGACGTTTTCCCAGCAGCCTCGTCCCGAGGCTCCATCGTCCGACGTCACCCAGCTTCTCCTGGCGTGGGGCGCAGGAGACCAGTCTGCGGGTGAGCGGCTCCTGCCGGCGGTCTACGCCGAGCTGCGCCGGCAGGCCGCGCGCGCGATGCGGCGGGAGTCGAGCGAGCACACACTCCAGGCGACCGCGCTCGTCCACGAGGCCTACCTGCGTCTCGTCGATCAGCGGCGGGTCGTGTGGCGCAACCGTGCCCATTTCTTCGGTGTGGCAGCCCAAGTGATGCGGCGCGTCCTCGTGGACCACGCGCGCGAGCGGCACGCCGCGAAGCGCGGTGGCGGCCAGCGGCAGATCACGCTCGGCGACGCCGACGCGGCCGCCGCACCCGCTGAGGAGCAGGGCGTGGACGTGATTGCGCTGCACGAGGCGCTCGAGCGCCTCGCGACGCTGGACCCCGATCAGGCCCGCCTGGTCGAGCTGCGCTACTTCGGTGGTCTCAACATCGAGGAGACCGCCGAGGCGCTCGACGTGTCGCCCGCAACGGTGAAGCGTGAATGGGCAATCGCGCGCGCATGGCTTCGGCGCGAGCTGACGGCGTCGTGACACCGGAGCGGTGGGCGCAGGTGAAGGCAGTCGTTGGGGCGGCGATGGAGAGGCCGCGCATCGAACGCCACGCATTCCTCGACCGTTCGTGCGGCGCCGACGCCAGCATGCGGCGAGAGGTGGAGTCGCTGCTCGCCGCGATGGACGACGGCGACAGCCTGCCCGGTGCCCGCGCCGCCGTTGCCGCGGAAGCAGCGGCGCTCGCGGTCCGCGACGAAGGCGCCCTTCGCGCCATACTCGAGCGCGCGCTCGGCCAGCAGTACGACATCCTCCGGCCGCTCGGTCGCGGCGCCACCGGTGCCGTCTTCCTCGCGCGCGAGCGCGCGCTGGAGCGATTCGTCGCCATCAAGGTGCTGCGCCCGGACCTGGCCGAGGACGGTGAGAATCGCGAGCGTTTCCGCCGCGAAGCGCGTGTCGCGGCACAGCTCTCACACCCGAGCATCCTCCCGCTCTACGCCTTCGGTGAAGTGGACGGCCTGTGGTACCTGGTGATGGGCTACGTCCGCGGCGTGTCGCTCGCGGAGCGGCTGCGGCTCGAGGGCCGGCTCTCGTGTCCAGAGACCCACCGCATCCTGACCGAGCTCTCGGACGCGCTCGAGTGCGCACACCGCCACGGCGTCGTACACCGCGACATCAAGCCGGCCAACATTCTGCTCGACGACGAGTCGGGGCGCGCAATGCTCGCCGACTTCGGCATCTCCAAGGTGCAGGGCACGGATGACACGCTCACGTTGACCGGCGAGATCGTCGGCACGCCCGCGTACATGTCGCCGGAGCAGGCGCTGGGCGAGCGACAGATCGACGAGCGAAGCGACATCTACTCCCTCGGGGCGGTCGGCTACGTGATGCTCGCCGGGCGAGAGCCGTTCGCGGGTGTGCGTGCCGACGAGCTCTTGTACCGTCGCCTGCGGGACGACCCGACGCCGTTGCGGACAGTTGCACCCTCGGTCCCCGAGGATCTTGCCGCGGTCGTGATGCGGTGTCTGGCGCGCGACCGGACGCTCCGCTGGGCGAGCGCGCGCGAGCTCAAGGCAGCGCTGGGCCGCACCGTCGCCACGTCCGCGTCGTGTCTGCCCGAGGCCGTCCGCGACCTGCCGAGCTTTGGGCCGTACGCCGTTCTCTGGGTCGTTGCCTGGACGGCGCTCGCCGTGCTGACGGAGCAATCGGCAGGCGAACGCGCGCTGTTGATGCTCGTCGGGTTGCTCGTGCCGGTGGGACTGGTGCTGCACGTCTGGAATGTCGGCCGTCACGGGCTGGCGCCACTCGAGCTGGTGCGCGTCGCATGCTGGCCGCCGGAGTGGTGGGGGATGTGGTGGCCGCGCGTCCTCCGGCGCCCCGGCGACTTGTGGGCGCGGCTCCCCCGGCCGGCGAGACTCAGCCGAGTGGTGCTGAGCACGTTCTTCGTCGCCCTTCCCGGGTTGATTCTCGCGAGACAGTGGTTCGCCACCAAAGGGTGGCTGCCGGCGATCGACGCGAGCCCTGGCTGGTTCGCGGCGGCGGAGGGAGCGCTGGTTCTCGGAGCGGCGGCCGTCACGGCTGGAACGCTCGCGTGGGCATTGCGGCACGGTCTGTCGGTGCCGGAAGCGACGCGCGTGCTGTTCGGCGCCACCGCGCCGTCGCCGGCGTGGAGCGAGCCGCGCATCGCGCGCCTGCTCACACCGGGGGGGCTGGGCGTACGGCCGCCGGAGCGCGACGCGCCGGCCGACCATCGGCGTGCGATCGACGAGTTGGTGCCGTTGCTGAGCCCCGATGCGGCCGGCGTCGGCACCGAGTCATCGCGCGTAGCCCGCCGCCTGCTCGGCGCCATCGAGGAGTGCAACCGCCAGCTCGGGTCACTCGCGCGCGACGCGAGCCCCGCAGAGCTGGACCGACTCACCGCGCAGCTCACCGCGCTGGACGAGACCTCGCCGCGCGAGGGAGACGAGCGGTACGAGCTGAGAGAGCTCGTGCGACACCACCTCGAGCTCGTCCGTCGTATGCGTGCCCGGCAGGAGCTGATGTCGGAGCACCGGGCGCGACTGTTCGACTTGATGCGAGCGCTCTGGACACAGCTCTCGCTCGTTCGCGATGCGGGGGGATCGGCGGCGATGCCCCATCTGTGCGCCCAAGTGCGCGCGCTGTGTGCAGAGATCGTGGATTACGTCGAGGCGGCTCCGCCGCGCGCGCCGGCCGAGAGCCGCGCGGTCTCCCCAGTGAAAAATCGGCCGTCGTCTGCGCCGCACTTCACGTAGCCCTGCCTCGGCCAAGCAGTCCGCAAAAGCAACGGCGGCGGGAGCCTGTGCTCCGCTCCCGCCGCTAGGTCGCCCTCGGGGCCGGGTACGTCCCGGCCTGGCGGGCGTCCCGGGTGGCGCCAATGCAGGCGTTGCGGACCGAATAAAAGGCGGCCGCGGCCGGCCGGGCTTTTGCGCTATGGAGCGCTCGGTTCAGCAACCGACACTCCTCGCCGCATGACAGCCCACGCCCGACCCCGGACCATATCGAAGCACCCCGAGCGGCGGGCCGCTCGGCGCGCCCAAGCCCCCGGGACCCTGGCCATCGACATCGGCGCGTCGGCGCTCAAGGCGTCCGTGGTCGACGCGGGGGGCCAGCTGCTCGCGGACCGCCAGCGGGTCCCGACCCCGCGCCCGTGCACTCCGGCGCGGTTGGTCGAGGCGACGCTCGCGCTCGCTCGTACGCTGCCGAAGTTCGAGCGCGCCTCGGTTGGCTTTCCCGGTGTAGTCGACGGAGGCGTCGTGTACACCGCGCCGAACCTCGGCAACGAGGCCTTCTGTCGATTCGACGCCGCGACGGCGTTCGAGGAGAG
>DATLNO010000079.1:0-7821 GCA_035536715.1 Solirubrobacteraceae bacterium | reverse complement strand
TCGGCGGAATCCTTGACGGCGTCGCGCGCCTGCTTCTTCGTGCCCACGAACAGCACGGTGCCGCCACGGTGGGCGACCGCCGAGGCGAACTCCTGCGCGTCGCGCAGCATACGCTCGGTCTTCAGGAGGTCGATGACGTAGATGCCACCGTTTTCGCCGTGGATGAAACGGCGCATCTTGGGGTTCCAGCGGCGAGTCTGGTGGCCGAAATGCACGCCGGCCTCCAGCAGCTCCTTGATCCCGATCTGGGCCATGGGTTCCTGCTCCTTAGGTGTGATCCTGCTCGAGTTGTTGCCCATCGGTTTGCGCGCGACCCGGCGATGAAAAGCCGGGCAGGACCGCGCCGCAGATGCCGGTGGGATCGTTGGACGAATGTCTAGGGAGGAAGCAGTTTACGCAAGCCTCCCAGCGGCGTAACGTATGGACTGTGCGGGACGAGTCCTCCCTTCCCCTACCTCCGGTGGGCTCGCTCCGTGATGTGGGGTGACGGGGCGGCCTTGGACGGGCCGCCCCGTTGCGCTTAAACCCCGCTCGCGTAGTGCAGCGCCGCCTGCAGATCGGCGGGCAGCGGCGAGCTGACGTCGACGGGCTCGCCGGTCACCGGGTGTGAGAACGCCAGCCGGGCGGCGTGCAGGAACTGACGCTTCAGGCCATAGAGACCGGCGCGGCCATACTCGGGATCGCCGCAGACGGGATGGCCGATCGCCCGCATGTGCACGCGGATCTGGTGCGTGCGGCCGGTCTGCAGGCGCACCCGCAGAAGCGTCGCCTGCGGCAGCGCGCGCTCCAGCTCGAAGTGGGTGATCGCGTCCTTGGCAGCGTTGGCGTCCGTGTCCACGGACATCAGCATGCGCTGGCGCCGGTCGCGGCCGATCGGCGCCTCGATCGTGCCGCTGCGCGCCGGTGGCCGGCCGTCGACCAGCGCGAGGTACTCGCGCCGGATCTCGCGCGCCGCCATCGAGGCCTTCAGCACGCGGTGCACGTCCTCGCTCTTGGCGACGACGAGCAGCCCGCTCGTGTTGCGATCGAGGCGGTGCACGATGCCGGCCCGCCACGCCTCCTCGCCACCGACCGCGCGGCCCGACAGCGCCTGCGCGAGCGTGCCCTCGTGATGCCCGCGCGCGGGGTGCACCACGACCCCCGCGGGCTTGTCGACGACGATCAGGTGCGCGTCCTCGTAGGCGATCCCGAACGCCGCCACCGGCGCGTCGGCATCGGAGGGCTGCACCGCGTCAGGCGTATCGTCGACCACGACGTGCTCGCCGCCGCCGACGCGGTGGTTCTTTCGCACGGTCGCGCCGTCGACGAGCACGCGCCCGGCGACGATCAGCCGCTGCGCGCGCGAGCGCGATCCCAGCGGCTCGGCCAGCAGCACGTCGAGGCGCTCGCCGGCGGCGTCAGGCGGAAGCTCGAGTTCGAGCCCGCTCGGCACGTTCGATCACCACCAGAAGGATGACGACGCCGATCGTGATCGCGGCGTCCGCGACGTTGAACGCCGGCCATCTGGGCAACTTGAGGAAGTCGATCACCGCACCCTCGCGGACGCGGTCGACGATGTTGCCCAGCGCGCCGCCGAGCAGCATCCCCGTCGGCAGCCACATGAGCGGCAGCCGTGCGTGTCGGCTGAAGTAGACGAGCAGGGCGCAGACCGCGAGCGCGATGACGATCGACACGATCACACCGCCGTTCTGCAACTGGCCGAAGGCGACGCCGGTGTTGCGAGTGTTGACGAGCTTGATGCCGGCGACGATGTCGCGCTCCTCACCGCGTTGCAGAGCAGCGACGACGAGCGCCTTGACGATCTGGTCGGCCGCGAGCACGACGGCCATGACGATCGCGGCGCGCGCCCACGCGACGCCCGCAGTCCGCGCGGGTGCGGCCGCGCTCACCCGCGGATGAGGCTGATGATGATGCCGCCGACGATCTGCAGGACGAGGATCGCGACGATCGGGCTCACGTCGACCGGCCCGATCGGCGGGATGAACCGCCGGAAGATGCTGAGGTACGGCTCGGTGACATCCCGCAGGAAGCCGAGCGTCGCGCTCGACCACTTCGAGTACGGGATCCGCCCGCCGAAGGAGAAGATCAGCGACGTGATGATGTAGGCGAAGATGATGATCAGATAGACCCACAGCAGCGCCTGCAGGAAGTCCGCGATCGATTCGCGTGCGGTCGCGATGACCAGGGCGCCGGATGGCCCCATCAGGCGACCATCGCCTGCATCGCATCGTCGAACGCGGCCCGAACGCCGCCCCGCTCCAGAGCGGCCAGCCCGCGAGCCGTGATCCCGCCCGGCGAGGTCACCATCCGCCGCACCGCGAGCGTGTCCATGCCTCGCGCCTGCAGCAGCGCCGCGGTGCCGGCCAGGTTCGCCGCGACGAGCTCGCCCGCGACCTCGGCGGGCAGTCCGGCGCGCACGCCGGCGTCGACCTGCGCCTCGGCGATCAGCGCGACGAACGCCGGCGCGCAGCTCATCAGCCCCGTCGCGACCCCCATCTGCGGCTCGTCCACCGTCACGACCACCCCGACACGCTCGAACAGCGCGATCGCCTGCGCGGTCAGTTCGGCGTCGGCGTCGGCGTCGCGCGCGTGGCAGCTGACGCCCTTGCGCACCTCGACGGGGACGCTCGGGATGATCCGAACGACCGGCGTCGCGCCGTAGGCGGCGCGCAGCGCGGCGACGGGCACACCTCCAAGGATCGAGATGACGCCCTTCGCCTCGCCGCCGAGCGACGCCGCGACACGCTCCAGGCCGGCCGGCTTGTGCGCGAGCAGGACGACGTCGACGCATCGAGCCAGCTCGTCCGCCGAGTCGAGGACCTCGCCGCCGAGCTCTTCGGCGAGTGCCTCGGCGCGTGGCCGGTAGAGGTCGTGGACGAACACGGGGTCACCCCAGCCGCGCGCGAGCGCGCCGGCCATGTTCCCCGCTCCGATGAGCCCGATCTTCATAGACACGAACCCTAGATCACACGATCGTGAGGGCCCTCACGACTGGTTGAAGAAGCCCTTTTCGATCAGTTCGGCCTTTTCCTCGGCCGAGATCTGCACGTTGCGCGGGGTCAGCATGAAGACCTTGTGCGCGATGCGCTGCATGCCGCCGTCGAGCGCGTAGGTCAGGCCGCTGGCGAAATCGATGAGGCGCTTGGCGAGGTCGTTCTCGGTCGCCTGCAGGTTCAGCACGACAGGGATCGACTGCTTGAACTTGTCCGCCACCTGCTGCGCGTCGTTGAAGGACTTCGGAATGACGAGATGCACGCGTACGTCCCCTCCGTTGCGGGCCCGCTCGGCCGGTCGCAGCACGGTCGTCGGACGGCTGCCGCGCGGCTCGTCGTCGGCGAAGATGTCGTCGAAGTCGTCGCGCGAGCGACGGCGCGCCGGGAGCCGGCGAACGTTCGGGCGCTCGCGGTAGCGATCCTCCATGTCGGCCTCGGGCTCCGGTACGGGACGCATTCGCGATTCGCGCTCACGGGCGATCTCGTCCTCGCGTGCGCGCTGTCGCTCGAGCTCGAACTCGTCGACGAACGGACGCTCTTCGGCAAGACCGAAGTAGACGAGTGCACGATGCCAGGAGTCACGAAACGCCATCCGGAGTCAAGGTTAGACCTCTCCCCCGGTTCTCCTGCATGGTCGCTACCGAAAGAGCTGCGTTCCGATCCGCACGAGCGTCGCGCCCTCTTCGACGGCGATCTCGTAGTCCTGCGTCGTTCCCATCGACAGCTCGGTCAGGCCGCGCGCCTCAGCGAGCCCGCGCAGCGCGGCAAACCAGCGCCGGCTGTCCTCGGGCCCCTCCGCGAGCGGCGGCATCGTCATGAGCCCGCTCACGGGTACCGGGCAACGCTCGACGAACGCATCGAGGTCGTCCGGCGCGACGCCGCCCTTGCCCGCCTCGCCCGCGACGTTGACCTCCACGAGCACGCGCAGTTCCGGCGGCGCGTGCCTTCCGAGCTGCTCGAGGACGGAGTCCGTGCAGACGGAGTGGATCAGCCGCACCAGCGGCGCGATCTGCTTGACCTTGCGGCTCTGGACGTGGCCGATGAAGTCCCATGTGAACGCGTCGCCGTACGCCTCGACTTTCGCCGCGAGGTCCTGCGCGCGGTTCTCGCCCACGACGGTCACCCCACCCACTGCGAGCGCCGCCAGCCCCTCGACCGGCACGTACTTCACGGCCGCGACGATCTCGACCTCACCCCGATCGCGGCCGGCGCGGGCGGCGGCTGCCGCGATGCGCTCGCGAACCTCGGCGAGGTTCGCGCGCACGCGCTCGCCGGTCAGGCCGGTGACGAGCTGGGTCAATCGGCCTGGTCGCCGTCGCCGACGGGGACCCGCCACACGGCACTTGCCTGGCGGCCCGTGTCCTTCGAATCGTTGCCGTAGTCGCGGCGATGCGAGTGAAACAGGCTGCGCGGGGCGCACATCGTGCAGATGTCGACGTCGTGGACGAGCTCGAGCGGAATGCCGGCGTGCTGCAGCTGCAGGCGCGCAACGTTCTTGAGGTGCGCATGGTTGCTCAGGCGCGCGACGCCGCGCGGATAGCGCATGAACGACCGGTGCACGTGCGTGTTGACCTCATAGCAGCAGACACCGATCGAGGGGCCGATCGCCGCTTGGATGTCGCCCTCGACGCCGGCCTCGCGCATCAGCAGGACGCCCTTGCGCAAGACGTCGGCGGCGAGGCCCTTCCAGCCGGCGTGGATCATCGCGACGCCCTCGGGGGCGATCAGCGCGACGGGCAGGCAGTCCGCGGTGACGACGACCGCAGCGACGTCCTCGAGCATCGTCGCGACGCCGTCGGCCTCGACGGGCGCGGCGTCAGGCTCGGGCAGCTCGGTGACGACGCGCACTGTTGAGCCGTGCACCTGCTTGGACTCGAGCCAGCGCTCCTGCGGGATCCCGATGAGCTCGGCCACCCGGCGACGGTTCTCCTCGACGGCGGGCATGTAGTCGTTCGTGTCCAAGCCGACGTTGAGCTCTTCGAAAGGCTCGCCCGACACGCCGCCGCGGCGCGTGAAGAACAGCGCGCTGCCGCCGGGCAGATCGACGCCGATGTGGTCGCCGCTCGACTTGAAGGGCGGCTGCAGGCGGTCGCCCCAGACGTTCTTGGACCTCATCGGGGTGGTGACGGTCTTTTTCCGCGCTGTCGACATCAGTTCGATTTGTAGCACGGTGTCATGCGTTGCTCGCCCCGCGCCGCAGCTGCAGGGCCGCCTGCAACTCCGCGTCGCGGCCGGCGGCGAGCGCCCCGTCGAGACGCATATCGAGGACCGCCTGCAGGCGCCACCCGAGCTCGGGTCCCTCGGCGATTCCGGCGGCGCGCAGGTCGTCGCCGGTGATCTGCAGCCTCACGTGGCGCAGGTCATCCAGCCAGCAGCGCGCGGGTTGCTCGGCGCCGTGGGCGCCCGACAGCGCGACCGCCTCGACGGGCAGCCCGCGCAGGCTGCGCGCCAGCTCCGACGGTCGCCGCGCGGTGTTGTCGAGGACGTGCGCCTCCACCGCCGCGCGCACGATCGCCCGATCCGCCGCCGTGAACGCCAGGCGCGCGAGCTGGGCGTCGTTGTGGGGGACGGGCAATGCGGCGGCGAGCACGACGAGGTCCGAGCGCCCTTCGCCGGCCGGCAGAAGCGCGAGCGCGCGCTCGGCCAGCGCGCGGTCGGGCTCGAGCCATGGCACGAGACCAAGCACAGCGGCCGACTGAAGCGCCGCGACGGCGTCCGGCTCGGCGAGCGCGAGCCGCAGCTCGCTGCCGATCCGGGGCCCGCTCACCGTTTCAAGCGCCCCGCCGGCGACCGCCTGCGCGGCGAGGGCCGCCGTGTGCTCCTCCAGAGCGAATCCCAGCCGGGCGGCGTAGCGCGCGACCCGCCACAGGCGCGTCGGGTCGTCGCTGAAGCTCGCGTCGTGCAGGACCCGCAGGCGGCCTTCGCGCAGGTCATCGCGCGCATGCGGCACGGCGCGCAGCTCACCACCTGCGAGGTCCAGCGCGATCGCGTTGATCGTCACGTCGCGGCGCTGCAGGTCCTGCTCGATGCCGGCGTCGAACACATCGGGCAGGGCGCCGGGATGGGCATATGTCTCGCCCCGCGCGGCCGCGAGATCCCAGTGGCAGTCCCCGTCACGCACCGTCGTGGTCCCGAAGCGCTCGTGCGCGACGCGCTCGCCATCGGCTGCCAGGCGCGTCGCGAGCGCATCGACGTCGCCCTCGACGACGACGTCAAGCTCGCGCGGCGCGCGGTCGAGCAGCAGGTCGCGGACCGCGCCGCCGACGAGGTACACACCCTGCATGCCGGTCGCCGCCTCGAGCAGGCGCCGGCCGCAGGGCAGCTCTCGCAGTCGATCGCGCAGCTCAAACATCGGTGACAGTCTCGCGCCCGCAGCGGTCGCGGCTCGCGGCGGGCGTCGGAGATTCGTCTGTACCGGCGGATGAGCCGTGCCCGGTGACTACCATTGGCCGCGTGATCCCTTCGCCCCGCGGCGAGCGCCCGCGTCTGCGGCTCGCGATCGGGGCCGTGCTGCTCGTACTCGGTATCGGCGTCGCGCTCGTGGCATTCGGCGGTACCGGCAACGTGTTCAACTCGGACGTCGAGTTCGACGACACGAACGAGGGCAGGCCCTCCGCGGGCGCCCGTGCGCGGGCAAACGGTCACCCGGCCGACGACGGCTTCCAGTGGCCCAACTACGGCTACACGAAGGCGCGCACGCACTTCCTGACGCTGCGCACGACGCCGCGGCCGCCATACCGCCAGGCCTGGGCCGAGCGCGGCAACGTCCTGCTGGAGTTCTCGCCCGTGCTCTGCGGGCGGCGCCTGTACCTGCTGAAGAACAACGGCGCCCTCTACGCGATCTCGCGCACGAGCGGGCGCGTGAGCTGGCGGCGCAAGCTCGGAAACCTCGCCGCCGCATCGCCGGCGTGCAACCGCGGCACGGTCTACGCGGTGCTGCTCAAGCGCTCGCGCGGGACCGAGGCCGGCCGCGTCGTGGCGGTGTCGGCACGGTCGGGCCGGACGCGCTGGTCACGCAGGCTGCCCAGCCGCGCCGAGTCCTCGCCCTTGATCGATCGAGGGCGCGTCTTCTTCGGCACGGAGGACGGCACGGTCTACTCCCTGCGCGCCAGCGACGGCAGCGTGCGCTGGAAGTCCAAGGCGACGGGCGCGGTGAAGGGCGCGCTCGCGCTCGCCGGCGGCAAGCTGTACTTCGGCGACTACGGCGGCAGGGTGCACGCCATCCGCCGCTCGGACGGGTCGAAGGTCTGGGAGACATCGCCGACCGACGGCCCGCTCGGTATCGGCGGCGACGGCAACTTCTACTCTTCGGCCGCAGTCGCCTACGGGCGCGTCTACATCGGCAGCACCAACGGCGACGTCTACTCGTTCTCGAGCGCCGACGGCAAGCTCGCCTGGCGCCACGGCACCGGCGGCTTCATCTATGCCTCGCCGGCGGTCGGGCAGGTGCGTGGCGGCCAGCCGACCGTGTACATCGGCTCCTACGACGGGCGCTTCTACGCGCTCAACGCGCGCACCGGCGAGCCGCGCTGGATTCGCTCGCTGGGCCAGAAGATCTCGGGCGCGGCGACCGTCGTCGGAGACATCGTCTTCGTCTCGGACCTCGACAAGCGTACGACGTGGGCACTCGGAGCGCGGACCGGCAAGACCGTCTGGAAGACCAAGCGCGGTGGCTTTCACCCGGCGATCAGCGACGGCAGGCGCATCTACTTCACGGGCTACTCCTCGCTGTTCGGGCTCGACCCGAAGGGCCGGCCGTTCGGCTCGCGCGCGAGCGCGAGCGAGCGCCGGGCCGCGGCGCGGCGCGAGGCCCGCGCGCGCGCCGCCC
>DATLNO010000078.1:0-5408 GCA_035536715.1 Solirubrobacteraceae bacterium | reverse complement strand
CGAGGCCCGCCTGCAGCAGGGCGGCGAACGTGAGGTACGGGTTGCACGCCGGGTCGGGGCAGCGCAGCTCCATCCGGGTCGCCTGCTCGTGGCCCGGGTGATAGAGCGGGACGCGCACGAGCGCGCTGCGGTTGCGCCGTGACCACGCGACGTAGACGGGGGCCTCGAAGCCCGGGACCAGGCGCTTGTAGGAGTTCACCCACTGGGCGAAGATCGAGCTGATCTCGCGCGCGTGACGCAGCTGGCCGGCGATGAACGCCTTGCCGACGTCGGAGAGGAAGTACTTGTCGTCGGCGTCGTAGAAGGCGTTGCGGCCGTCGCGGAAGAGCGACTGGTGCGTGTGCATGCCGGAGCCGTTCTCGCCGAACAGCGGCTTCGGCATGAAGGTGGCATGCCAGCCGTACTTCATCGCGTACTCCTTGACCGTGATGCGGTACGTCATGCAGTCGTCGGCCATCTTCAGGGCATCGGCGAAGCGCATGTCGATCTCGTGCTGCGAGGGGCCGACCTCGTGGTGGGTGTACTCGACGTGGATGCCGAGCTGCTCGAGCGCGAGGACGGTCTCGCGGCGCACGTCGGAGCCGGCGTCGAGCGTCGTCAGGTCGAAGTAGCCGCCGTTGTCGAGCACCTCGGTGCCCGTGGAGTCCTTGAAGAGGAAGTACTCGAGCTCGGGGCCGACATTGAACGTGTCAAAGCCCATCGAGCCCGCGCGCTGCAGCGCGCGGCGCAGGACGTGGCGGGGATCGCCCTCGTACGGCGTGCGCTCGGGGGTGAGCACGTCGCAGAACAGGCGGCCGACGCCCTGCTCCTCCGGACGCCATGGCAGGATCGCGAACGTCGTCGGATCCGGCATCGCGAGCATGTCGGACTCCTCGATGGCGTTGAAGCCGGTGATCGACGAGCCGTCGAAGCCCATGCCGCTCTCGAACGCGTCGTCGAGCTCGTCGCGATTGATCGAGAAGGACTTCAGCCGACCGAGGATGTCGGTGAACCAGAGCCGGATGAATCGAATGTCGCGCTCCGCGACGATCGCCTTGACGTCGTCGGGCGTCTTGGGACGGTCGTCGGTCATGGGCAGGAGCCTATTAGGGCGTGCCTTGCGCCGGTTTTGTTGCAGGACTGTTACGCCAGCCAGCGCTGGGCCCAGCGCTCGAGCTCGTGCACGGCGGGGGCCAGCTCGCGGCCCATCTCGGTGAGCTCGTACTGCACCCGCAGCGGTCGACCGGGCAGCTCGGTGCGCCTGACGACCCCGTAGCGCTCGAGCTCCTTCATGCGCTCCGACAGGAGGCGATCCGAGAGCTCCGGGACGGCCTCGGCGATCTCACCGAAGCGCAGTGCCCGCCGGTGGATCAGGACGCTGACGATCGCTCCTGTCCAGCGGCGGCCGATCAGCTCGATCGCCTGGTGGTAATACGGACAGCAGGCGGGCCGCCCCTCACACGTCGCGACGAGGGTCCGCTTGGCCGGGCCGCCGCTCCTTCGCGGCGCCGGCTGCGGACGATCCTCGATCGGTGACATCCCGGTCCTACGCGGCCCGCAGGATCCGCGTGTCTTCGACGGAGCCGTCGACCGGTACGTCACCGGCGACGTTGACCATCGCGGTGAAGCGCTCGAGCGCGACGTACGCGATCGCCTCGAGGATCTGCTCGTCGGTCCAGCCGTGCTCGCGGGCCTCCTCGTGGAGGTGCATCGGCGGGCGACCGGGGTTCTCGACGACGGCCTTGAGGTACGTCAGGAGCGCCGCCGCGCGCTCGTCCTTGGACGTGAACTCGCGTGCCAGCGCGACCTCGTCCAGCGCGAGGCCCGCCTGCCGGGCCGTGCGACTGTGCTGCGCGATGCCGGGCTGCGAGCCGTGGTGCTCGGCGACCGCGAGCGAGATGCGCTCGAGCGTCGGCACGTCGAGCGCACCGCGGCGCAGTTCCGAGCGAAAGCGCGCGTAGCCACGGAGTGCGGCTGGCGAGCCGGCCAGGGCGCCAAGGAAATTCGGCAGCTGGCCGCCCGTTGCCAGGGCTCCGCGCAGGACCGGAACTGAGCCCTCCGGCGCGGTGAGGTCGTCGTGGATCTGGAACCTGCTCATCGGTGTCTTCATGGGGGGAGCCTTCTGGGGGGATGGCAATGGATCAGCTTCCGTGCCGTGTTCGTGCGGGGCGGAGTTCCTTACTTGTCGTAAGTGTAGGCCGCAGTTCGTGCCTGCACAAGACCGAACCTGACCTGTTGTACGCACGACGCCTAAGTAGGGACTCATGCGCGTGTGTGGATGTTGCGAAGAATGCCCACCGGGTCGGGCCGACAATCAGGTGCCGTGCGCGGGCGTGGCGGCACGGGCGTGGCGGCACGGGCGGGCCCCAGATGGGCGATGCGGGCTGCGGCGTCGAGAGCTGCGGACGGGGTGCTCGTTCGCCGGCGCGTCAGCGCAGGGTCAGCGCGGGTGCCTACTGGGCGAGAACCGAGGCGTCGGCGGTGCCGACGGCGACGAGGATCAGGACGATCCCCATCAGCATTGCCCACATCGCGACCCGGTCGGGTCGCGCACCGACACGCTCGACGGGACGTCGTGCTGGCCGGCGGCGCTCGATCTCGGTGCTGCGCGGGATAGCCGGAGCCGGCACGGTGCGACCGCGGATCTCCACCGTGCGGCGAGCCGGGATCGCGGTTCCCTTCGGGTGCGCGCCGGGGCGAGCGGCCGGGACGGGGCGAACCGCCTCGGCCTCGACGAGCTGGCGCTCACGGGATGCTTGACGTGCGACGTCGTCGGCGCGATCAGCGCGGCGGCGTGCTTCGTCGGTGCGCGCGGCGACGCCCTGCAGATGTTCGACGTCTGTCCACCATGCGCGAGCCTCGGTGTGTGCCATGCGGTTTTAGGCCTCTTTCCTTGGAGTGCCTACGGGGTTAGCTGACGGGCTCGCGCTGAAAGAGCTGCGCTACACCGGCGACCGGCCGGTGATTCGCCCCATGTGTGGTTCCCCCGCTCCCAGAGGCCTGCGGCCCCCGGAGATTCGGCGATCTGACGGCGGCATCGTAGCAGCGATGGATTTCCCTGCATATATGCAGTGTTATGGAGACTGCGGACGGATGCACGCAGTTTGCGGGGTAGGAGGTCGGTTGGCGCCTCGATGAAGGACGGACGGCTCGAGACTTCGTTGCGTGCCGTGGAGGGTCTTGGAGAAAAGCGGACTATGAGTCGCACAAGTTCCAACACCCCCGAACGTGTTCGCATGGAAACGCACACGACACGCAACCCGCGTGCGCCATGAGGAAATTCCCAGGCGCTGGTGCCACCGCTCCCTCATCGCTGCCGTCCACAAGCGCAACCGACCAGGCCGTAGTTCCCCTGCGCGAGACAACACCCACGAGCGCCACCTCGGCGCCGCAGAAACCGGCTGACTACCTGCCGGCGACTTCCTCGATGTACTCCGCGACGTGCTCGGCGTCCTCACCCTCGTACAGCTGGGCGGGCATCTGTCCCTGGCCGCGAGCGCGGCCTTCCTCGATCGCGTTGACCGTCAAGCCCTTGGTCGGGGCGAGAACGTCGAGGTCGGGACCGACGCGACCCACCGCGCTTGCGTCCCCGAGCGCGTGGCACGTGGCGCAGCGCTGGTTGAAGAGCTCGCGCCCTTCCTGCAGGTTGGCGCTGAGCTTCGTGCCGCCCGGGCCGGCGGAGGCCTGGTCGCTGCTGAGGACGATCGCCGGGACGACGAGCCCGAACAGCATGATTCCGGCCACGAGCGCGAACTCGCCGGCATGCAGCGGCTTGCGCCGACCGCGCTCGAGCGTGGCGCGAACGCCGCGGGGTCCGCCGCGCATCGCCACGAGGACGACGCCGAGGCCGAGCGCCACGAAGAAGGACAGGAAGATCAGTGCTGCCATGCGGCGGGCAATCTACCCGACCGCGAGGCGAAGCCGCCTCACGACCGCTCGGAGGGCGCGCGTTGGTGGCCCGCGAGGGCCGGCGGGCGGCTCACCGCCGCCGTCCAGCGCCGAAGTTCATGACGGGCGGAGCGACGGCGCGGAAGTTGTCGGTCCCGGTCGCCGCGAGCTCCTGCGCCGCCCGCTGCATCTCGGCCTGGCGCGCGAGCTCGATCGCGTCCAGCACCGAGAAGTCCTTGACCTGCGCGGCCACGCGGTCGCCGGCCTCCAGGCGTTCGAAGCGCCGCGCGACGATGTTGATCGCCCCGCCCGCCGAGGCGTGGCGCTCCAGACGCCCCTCGACGACGACGAGAGGCTCGGTCCGCACGGTGAGCCGCTCGCGCTCGTACAGGTCAGGCGAGACGATGACGTTGACCGTCCCGAACTCGTCCTCGAGCAGCAGGAACGTGATCCCCTTCGCCGTCCCCGGCCGCTGGCGCGCGATGACGAGCCCGCCGACACGCACGCGGTCGCCATGGCGCAGGCCCTCGAGCGCGGCGACGTCGGTCGCGCCGCCGGCATGCAGGCGCGCGCGCAGGAGGCCGATCGGATGCGTCGAGGCCGTCAGCCCCGCCGTCGCGTAGTCGGCGACCATCCCGTCCCACGCCGACAGCGGCGCCAGCTTCGGCGGCGCGGGCAGGTCGAGCGCGAGCGCGAGCTGCGTCCCCTCCCCCCGCACCTTCACGCCGGGCGCCGTCACCCCGAGCTGCCACAGCGCCACGCGCCGGTCGCCGCCGGCGAGCTTGTCGCAGGCGCCCGACCAGGCGAGCTTCTCGAGCGCCGCGCGGCCGGCGCCGGCGCGCGAGGCGAGATCCTCCAGCGATCGGAACGGCCCGCCCTCCTGACGGGCCGCCACAAGCGCCGCGACCTCGTCGGCCCGGACACCGAGCACGTAGCCGAGGCCGACCTGGACCGCGCCGGATGGGTGCGATCCGGTTACCGTGCAGCCGACGTCGCTCGTGTTCACGTCCGGCGCGAGGACCTCGATGCCGCGCCGCTGCGCCTCGTGCACGAGCGCGTCGGGCGGATAGAAGCCCATCGGCTGCTCGTCGAGCAGCGCGCAGAGGAACTCCGGGCCGTAGTGCACCCGCAGCCACGTCGACTGGTAGGCGAGCAGCCCGAACGCCGCCCCGTGCGCCTTGGGAAAACCGAAGCCCGAGAAGCCCGAGACCATCGTGAAGACCTCCTCGGCGAGCTTCTCGGTGACGTCGGGATGCGTCGCCATCGCGCCCTCGACGAAGCGGCGATGATGGGCCTCGATCGCCTCCGCCGAGCGCTTGCGGCTCATCGCCCGGCGCAGCCCCTCGGCCTCCCCCACGCTGAAGCCCGCGAACGCCTGGGCGACCTCGAGCACCTGGTCCTGGAAGATGATCGTCCCGAGCGTGTCGCGCAGCGGTGGCTCGAGCGACGGGTGCAGGAAGGGGACCTCGAAGGAGGGGTCGGCGCGCAGGCGCTGGCGGCGCTCGATGTACGGGTTGACCGCGCCGCCGACGATCGGCCCC
>DATLNO010000077.1:0-76113 GCA_035536715.1 Solirubrobacteraceae bacterium | reverse complement strand
GAAGATCGCGCCCCACAGCAGCAGAGCATGGTGCGGCCCGAGCTCGCCGGCGGCAAACCAGCCGTGCAGCAGGCATGCGAGCAGTGCGCAGAGCGTCGCGAGATGGACGAGCCGCGGCCCCTGGTCGCCGGCGTGGAGCTGCTCGGCCTTGCCGAGGATCAGGACGAGCGGCACGACCAGCACCGCGAGCGGTCGCAGGGCCGTCTCGCCGAGCGCCCCGACGCACCAGACGAGGACGACCGCCGTCGCGAGCACGTCTGCTGCGACCGGCCACGCGTAGAAGATCGGCGCTCGCCGGAGGAGCGGCTCGAACACGGGAAGCTCGCCGATCACCGGCTCCACGGAGCAGCGCCCGTGGACGCCACGCCGCGACAGCGCGGCGGTCGACGCCAGGCGCGCGGCATGCCTGCGCCGCGCCCTGTGGTGGCAGGTTGACGTGCTACGACCGGCATTCGGCATTGCCATCTGTGGCTCCCCCTGAACGATCGACGACCCGTGGGGCACGACAGTAGGCATCACGACGAGGCGTGTGGGCTCGACGCGCTCATCTGCACCACGCGCGGGGCCGAACCCGTGCAAAGGGAGTCTCAGCTGGAGGCGTCGCCGATCGGCACGCGCAGTACCTGACCGGGGAAGATCAGGTCGGGATCGTCGATGCGGTGCGCGTTGGCGCGCAGGATCGGCTGAAAGTCGGAGTTGCCGTAGTGCTTGCGCGCGATCTTCGTCAGCGTGTCGCCGGAGCGCACGGTGTGCTCGCGGTAGCCGATGTAGCCCTTGACCATCCGCGTCGCGAGGAACACCGGCCGCGTGACCTTGTGCAGCTCACGGCCGTCCTTCGCGCTGACCTCGAAGACCTCGACGAACAGGCGGTCGAGCTTGAAGGCGGCCTTCGCGACGCCGACGCGCTTTTGAAACTGCGCGTGCTCGCCCGTGCCGCCGCCGACGGTGATGAAGCCCGTGACCTCGTCGTGGCCGTCGTGGACGCGGTAGTTGATCGTCGCCTCGAAGCCGGTGGCGATCCCGCCGATCAGCACGGGACTGCCGACGAGGTCGAACTCGCGCGGCATGTCCAGGCGGATCGACATCGACGGCCCTACTACCCCGGCGCGCGCGCCGGCAGTCCGTCAGACGGCGGAGACCTCTTGCTCGTCGGCGACCCGGAACGAGGAGCCGCAGCCACAGGCCGCGATGACGTTCGGGTTGTTGACCTGAAAGCCCGCGCCCTGCAGCGACTCGACGTAGTCGATGACGGAGCCGCGTACGTACGGCAGGCTGGGCTGGTCGACGTAGACCTTCAGGCCTGCGAACTCGAAGACCTCGTCACCGTCGCGCTTCTGGTCGAAAGCGAGGTTGTACTGAAAGCCGGAGCAGCCGCCGCCCTTCACGCCCACGCGCAGACCGGCGTCAGGGTCGCTGGCGCCTTGGGTCGCGAGGAACGCGTGGACCTTCTCCGCACCCTTGTCCGTGATCGTGATCATGTATGCAACTCCCGGCGTTCGGTTCCAGTGGACCATATCGGCCAATACTTCAGGAAGTGTAGCGCCCTCGGCGGTGGGTTGGACAAGGTTCGCAGTCGCTAAGGTTTCGGCCACATGCCAAGCGCAGACGAGGTCAAGAACCGGATTGAGGCGGCGATCCCCGGCGCAGAAGCCGAGGTACGGACGCCCGACGAGGTGCATTTCAGCGCGCGCGTGAAAGCGAGCGCCTTCGGGGGCCTTTCGCGCGTCCAGCAGCACCGGCTCGTCATGGAGATCTTCGACGGCGAGCTCGGCGGCTCGATCCACGCCCTTGAACTGAAGACGGAGGCCACATGAGCGACACCCAGATCCGTGACCTGATCGCCGAGGCGATCAAGGACAACGAGCTGATCCTCTTCATGAAGGGGACCCCCGAGCAGCCCGCATGCGGCTTCTCGATGCGCACCGTCGGAATGCTGCAGCAGCTCGACGTGCCGTTCGCAGCCGTCGACGTCCTCCCCGACCCGCGGATCCGCCAGGAGCTCTCGGCGCTGTCGAACTGGCCGACGATCCCGCAGCTCTTCCACAACGGCGAGCTGATCGGCGGCTGCGACATCATCACCGAGATGTACGAGTCCGGCGAGCTTGCGACGACGCTCGGCATCGAGACGCCGGCCGGCGCTCCGGCCGAGGCACCCACCGGCGACCCGGCTCAGGCCGCGCCGATGAGCATCGAGAACCGCCTCGGCTGAGGCGATCCGCGGATCCGCTGATCAGCGGATCCGCAGCTCCACCCGCGCCTCCCCGCTGATGCGCAGGCGTGGGTCGCGGAACAGCGGGGCCTCGATGTCGCCGAGGCGCGCAGACACGCCGTCGTAGCGCTTGAGGTTCAGAAAGGCGTCGCGCACCTCGTCGACGGACTGCGGCCCGGTGTCGTCGGTGGGTCCTTCCTCGTCCTCGAAGACGAGGCTCAGCTCGCCCTCCTCGTTGGGGTCGCCGCCGCTGTCGGCGGGCGTTCCCTCCAGCCGCAGCGTGCGCAGCCCGGTCGGCGCGGACAGCGGCACCCGCAGGCGCACCGTGCGCGTCGTGCGCTTGCCGCTGCCGGTCTGCCGCAGCGCGAGCCGCAGGCGGATCGTCTGCCCGCGACGCACGCGCGCAGGCCCACGCGCTCCCAGGATGTAGGCCTGGCGCAAGCCGCGGCGCACGCGCATGCCGAGCTCGATCGTGGTCGGGTGCAGCGTGCCGAACTTGTAGGTCTCGAGCGTCGCCACCGCGGTTGCGACGTCACTCGCGACGGCGCCAGCGAGCGCGTTCTGGGTGATGCCGTCGACGGCGTAGTTCCAGCACACGCGCATCGGCTTGCGCAGCTCGCGCAGCGTGACCTTCATGCACAGCTCGCCCGTCTGGCGTGCGGGCGATCCGCCGAGGATCGTGGCGGCGGACTCGGCGGCGGCGGCCGCGGCCGCGAGCCCGAGCGGTGAGCCGCCGGTCGGTAGGCCGACGTCGCCCTCGTCGGCGATGTTCGTGAGCGAGCTGCGCACCTTGCCACTGTCGAGATCCTTCACCGTGACGCGCAGGGGGAAGCTCGGTGGCAGCGCGCCGAGCATGCCGACGACGGCGGAGGGGCCATCCGAGCTGACCGTGCCGACGTCGTTGCCCGGCGTCGCAAGCTTGTAGGTCGCGATCTCCGGCGCCGCGACCGGGTTGTTGACGACGGTGTGGATGTAGGCGTCCTGCAGGAACAGCGAACGCCTGCCGGCGCCGTCCAGCGGGTGGCCGTACAGCCAGACGTTCAGGCCGTCGGCGTAGGCGACGGTGCCCGCCTCGCCGATCGAGATGTCGCCCGATGTCAGGCCGACGGAGACCGCGGCGCCGGGTACGAGCGGCTGCGGCGGGAACGCGGCGCGCGTCCCGGCGGGCGAGGCGATCAGCACGCGGCCCGCCTTGCGCGCTGCGCGGATGAAGCCACGCGCCAGCGAGGAGCGCAGGCCGGCGATCGTCAGCGGTCCCGCCAGGCGGCGCGCGCCGATGATCGACGTGCGCCCGGGCGCGATCGACGAGCGGGTCGCCGCGGGCGGCAGCACCGGCTGGGCGAGGATCGCCTCGATCGGTGTGGCAAGCACCGTGCGGCCGCCGAACTCGCCGATCGTCTCGGAGATCGCGCCGATGTTGCGAGCGACGCCGTCGGTGCCGGTGCAGATGATCGGCGATCCCGAGAAGCCCGGGCCCACGCCGGTCGCGTCGACCGCACCGCCGGACACGCGGACGATGATCCGCGCGGAGCTCGGGCGCCGGCGGTCGAGGACGTCGAGGACCTCGGCGTCGAACGATGCGATGTCCAGGCCGCGCACCACGCTCAGGCCCGTGCAGCGCAAGCCAGGCTGCACGTCGGCGAGCGGCATGATCGGATCGGCCGCTCGAGCGGGCGCCGGTGCCACGAGCAGGGCCGCGAGAGCGACGAGGAGCAGGCGGCGCAAGGGGGCGACGGTAGCAGCCGCACCCCGGCTCGACCATTAGCATCGGCGCGATGGCACCCGACACAACGACCGCGACGCTCGCGCTCGCCTGGGACGGCGGCGTCCTGCGCCTGCTCGACCAGACGCTGCTGCCCGGCGAGGAGGCCTGGATCGGGCTGCAAGGCGCCGCCGACACCGCCGAGGCGATCGCTCGGCTGGCGGTGCGCGGCGCGCCGAACATCGGCATCGCCGCGGCCTACGGGCTGACGATGGCGATCGCGCAGGCGCCGGGCGACGACGAGGTCCGCGACGCCGCCGCCGTCCTGCGAGAGGCACGGCCGACGGCGGTCAACCTCGCCTGGGCCGTCGACCGCGTGCAGGCCGCCGCGCTCGCGGTCGCGCCCGAGCAGCGCGCCGCTGCGGCGCGCGCCGAGGCCGAGGCGATCCATGCGGGCGAGGACGCCGCGAGCCTCGCGATCGCGCTCGCGGGCGCGGACCTGCTCGCCGGCTCGCGGCGGATCCTCACGCACTGCAACACCGGCGCGCTTGCGTGCGGCGGCACGGGCTCGGCGCTTGCGGTCGCGATCGAGCTCGCCGCGCGCGAAAAGGACGTCACCGTCCTCGCCTGCGAGACGCGGCCGCTGCTTCAGGGCGCGCGGCTGACGATCTGGGAGCTCCAACGCGCGGGTATCTCGCACGAGCTGCTCGTAGACGGCGCCGCCGCCGGGCTCATGCGCCGCGGCGAGGTCGACGCGGTGATCGTCGGCTGTGACCGCGTCGCCGCCAACGGCGATACGGCCAACAAGGTCGGCACGTACGCCCACGCGCTCGCCGCGCGCGCGGCCGGGATCCCCTTCATCGTCGCCGGGCCGACCTCGACGATCGATGCCTCGATCGCCAGCGGCGACGAAATCGTCATCGAGGAGCGTTCAGCCGACGAGGTCCGCCATGCCGGCGGCGCGCTGCTGACCGGCGCCGACACTCCGTGTCGCAATCCGGCCTTCGACGTGACGCCCGCCGAGCTCGTGACGGCGCTCGTCACCGAGCGCGGGATCGCATCGCCGCCGACGACCGCGTCGGTCCTGGCCTTGTTGGCGTAGTGCTGGCCGCGCGGTCTACGAGCTTGGATGACGTCATCGTCGAGGAGCTGCCCGATCCGGTGGCGGGACCGGGGGAGGTCGTCTGCCGCGTGCTCGCCTGTGGCGTCTGCGGCTCTGACGTCAGCGACGCCTACGTCGCGCGCAAGCTGCCCGCAGTGCTGGGCCATGAGGTCGTCGGACAGGTCTTGGAGACCGGTCCGGGCGTGACGACGGTCGCCGCCGGCGACCGCGTGGTCATCCACCACCACGCGCCCTGCGGGGACTGCCGGCACTGTCGCCGCGGGCACGAGACGCTCTGCGACCAGTTTCGGTCGACGGCGATCCATCCGGGGGGCTTCGCCGAGCAGGTGCGGGTGGAGGCGCCGCTCGTGCCCGAATTGCTCGCGCTCGGCGACCTCGATCCGATCGCCGGCACGTTCGTCGAGCCGCTTGGCTGCGTCCTGCGCGCGCTCGACCGCTCACGGCTCGTCGCGGGCGACTCGCTGCTTGTCGTGGGTGCCGGCTCGAACGGGCTGCTCGCGGTCGCCGCCGCGCGGGCGCGCGGCGCCGAGCCGGTCTGGATCCGCGAGCCGCGCGACGAGCGCCGCCGCCTCGCGCAGGACTGGGGCGCGGTGGCGCATGACGGCGAGCCCGTCGACGTGGCGTTCGTGACGACCGCCCAGCCCGACGCGATCGCCGACGCGGCGGACGCGCTCGGTATCGGCGGAACGCTCTGCCTCTACGCGACGACGAAGCCCGGCGCCACGCTCGGCCTCGACGCCGAGCAGCTCTTCCTGCGCGAGATCACGGTGCTCACGAGCTGGTCGGCGGGGCCGGCCGACATGCGCGCGGCCCACGGCCTGATCGCGACCGGGCAGATCGAGCCGCTCTCCCTGGTCACGCACCGCGTCGGCCTCGACGGGACCGCGCACGCGCTGAGCCTGCAGCGCCGCGGTGCGGCCATCAAGGCCGTGGTCGTGCCGTGAAGGCGGCACGCCTGCACGGGCCGGACGACCTGCGCATCGATGAGGTCGACGAGCCGGCCGGCGAGGTGCTCGTGACCGTCGAAGCGGCCACCGCGTGCGCGACCGACGTCAAGTGCCTGCGCCACGGCCATCTGATCCTCGGCCCCTACCCCGCGCGCTTCGGCCACGAGACGGCCGGCGTGCGCGAGGACACCGGCGAGCGCGTGCTCGTCGGCGACTCCGTGCCGTGCCGCACGTGCCGCCTCTGCGTCGCCGGCCAGACGCAGCTGTGCGAGCGCATGACCTGGGTGCTCGGCGGCTTCGCGCAGCGGATCGCCGCCCCGGCCGGCGCGCTGCACGCCGTGCCGGCGGGGCTGGCAGCGGCCGGCGCCGCGATGGCGGAGCCGCTGGCGGCGGCGGTGCACGCGGTGGCGCGCGCGGGCGACGCGGCGCACGCGGGTGGCTGCCCCGCGGTGCTCGGCGGCGGCACGATGGGGCTCATGCTCGCCCGGCTGCTCGTCCTCGCCGGCTGCGACGTGACGCTTGCAGACCGCCACGAGGAGCGCCGCGCGCAGGCACGGGCCCTCGGCGCACAGGGCGTGCACGAGCTGGACCAGGGCGGCTACGACCTCGTCATGGAGGCCGTCGGGCGCCCGCAGGCCTGGCGCGCCGCGATCGAGGCGGCGGCACCCGGCGCGACGGTCGTGCTCGTCGGCGGCTGCCCGTCGGGCAGTGAGGTCACGCTGCCGGCGGCACCGCTGCACTACGCCGAGCTCGACGTTCGCGGGGCATTTCACCATACCCCCGCCGAAGTCGACGAGGCGCTCGCGCTCCTCGCGACGGGCGAGGTGGACTGGCGCGCGCTCGCGGGCCCGACGATCGGCCTCGACGAGCTGCGCGAGGCGCTGTTGCGACCGTCCGACGGTGAGGCACGCAAGCTCGTCGTCGACCCGCATCGCTAGCGGTCCACTAGCCTGCGCGCCCTATGCCGGTGGCCATCGTGACGGACAGCACGCACTATCTGCCCGACGACCTCGTCGCGGCGAAGCAGCTGCACGCCGTCCCGCTCTACGTCCGCTTTCGCGACGTGCAGTCACGCGAGAGCGAAATGACCGACCTGGACGACTTCTACCGGCGTCTACGGTCTGCCGCCGCGGACATGCCGACGACCTCGCAGCCGTCGATCGGCGACTTTCTCGAGTGCTACGAGCCGCTGCTGGAAGCCGGGCACGACATCGTCTCGATCCATCTGTCGGCCGGCGTCTCGGGCACGTACGACTCGGCGCTGCAGGCACGCGCCCAGCTCGCCGAGCGCGGCCACGACGGGCGCATCGAGGTGCTCGACTCGCGCACGGTCTGTGGCGGCCTGGGGCTCATGCTGTTCGCCGCCGCGGCGCGGGCGGGTGCCGGTGGCAGCCTCGGCGAGGTCGCGCATCATGCGCTGCAAGCTCGTGACGGAATACGGATCTGGTTCTGCCTGGACACGCTCGAGTACCTGCGCCGGGGCGGACGCGTCGGCGGTGCCCAGGCGTGGCTCGGCGGCGCACTGAAGATCAAGCCGATCCTCTCGCTGGAGTCCCAGATCACGCCCGTCGAGCGGGTTCGCACGAGCCGTCGCGCCTTCGAGCGGATGGTCGAATACATGCGCGAGCTGCACGGAGACGGTGCTGACGCCTGGGTCGTGCAGCACATCCAAGCCGCCGACGACGCCCAGCGGCTCGTCGGGCGCGGGCGCGAGATCTTCGGTTGCGAGCCGCTCTTCGTCAGCGAGGTCGGCCCCGTGATCGGCGTCCACGCCGGGCCGGGGATGATCGGCGTCGGCGCGATGGCGCAGTCGCTGCTGCTCAACTGAGGGCGCGCGCGGCGAGCGCTCTCATTGCGCCGAGAACCGCAAGCAGGTTGCGTTTTGACATTGCCGAATCCTTTGACCGGGGCTGGAACCCCCGATCGGTCCGTGTCGGGCCCGGGGGATGCGCCCGCAATCGGCCCGAACGGCGGAGTCTTGACTACGTGGGCTTGGGCCTGGGCTTCGGCGGCCTGGGCTTCGGACCCGGCGGAGGTTGCTCGACGATGAGCGTCGGCGGCGGCGGATCGTCGTCGGGCGGCGCGACGTCGTCGGGCAGGATCACCGTGCCCGAGGTGGTCGTGCGGTCGCCGAAGAACTCCTTGAGGATGATCTGCAGCGCTGCCGCGATCGGGATCGCGACGAGTGCGCCGACGACGCCGAGCAGCGCCGATCCGGCAAGGATCGCCACGATCACGGCAAGCGGCGGCACGTTGACCGTGCGTTTGAAGATGAACGGCTGCAGCACGTTGTTCTCGACCTGCTGGTAGAGGATCAGGAACGCCGCGTAGATCGCCGCGCTCGTGAAGTCCGTGAACAGCGTGACGATGAGGATCAGCACGCCGCCGATCGTCGCGCCGACGAGGGGGATCAGGCCGAAGAAGGACATCATGACGGCGAGCGGGACCGCGAACGGGACGCCGAGGATCGTCAGCACGATGAACGTCAGGATCCCGTTGATCGACGTGATCGTCAGCGCGCCCGCGACGTAGCCCGACGTCGACTTGTAGATGCGCTCGGCGATGCCGCGCAGCCGCTCCTCGCGGTGGCGGCCGAAGCGCGTGATCAGGAAGTTCGTGATGCGCCGGCCGTCGAGCAGCAGGAAGAACGTCATCGTGAGGATCGTCAGCAGCTGGAAGGCGGCGTTCACGACGCCGGCGGCGATGCTCTGCAGCGCACCGGCAGCGTCGCCGAGCCGGTTGGGCAGCTTCTCGGCCTCGTCGCGCAGCTTCGACGTGATGTCGTACTTGTTGTCGAACTCGCGGATCGCGGCGTTGTCGCGCAGCTCGTCGACGTAGCCCGGGACATCGCGCGAGAGGTCCGTCGCGCCGTTGATCACGGGCGGCACGATGAGCGACAGCACGCCGGAGAAGACGCAGAAGATGAGGAGGTACACGATCAGGATGGCCGCGGCACGGGGCAGCCTCCCGCGCGCGAAGAAGTCGACCGCCGGGCCGAGCGCGACGGCGAAGAACACCGCGATCGCCAGCAGCAGCAGCGTGCCGCGGATCTGCACGAGCAGGTACAGCAGCGCCAGGAAGCCCACTGTCGTGAAGAGGATGCGCGCGATCTGTCGCGTGTTCAGGGCATCCCAGACGGACACGCTGCGAGGGTATGCAGCGCACCGGACGACGCGGCGACGACCCCGCGGTGCCTTCTGTGAAGGTAGGGAGCCGATGCTCCCTGGGGCTCCGGGAGCGCTATGTCGAGTAACCGCTGTAGGAGCGGATTTCGCGCCAGAGCCCACGCACCCAGGGTCGAAATGTCGGAATGACCCCGCCATACAGGGTGAATCCGACGACCAACCCACGCCAGACCCCTCCGCTCCCTCGCGATTTCCGGCCCACGCAAGGCCGACGGGTAGCGGGCGCGGAACGCCCTCTAGCTGCGCTTGGTCCTCAGCCGCTGCACACACGAGTCATCGTTGATGGTCGTGACAACCCGTTGCGCCGTCGCGCGACGCGGCCTCGCCAGCAGGCCAGCGAGTCGCGTAACCGCTCTGTGCGAACACTTCCGCGACACGCTCCGAACGCCGCGATGTGTCGCGTCAATCAGACTGGCTCGGCCGATCCCCTCATCGATGCAGTTCGCAAGCGCCGGCTGACCACCGACGCACCGGCCGCAGACCCGGCACGCGCCAGCATCGACGACACCGCGCCCGACACTCGGCGGTATCAGGCTCGCTCGCTAGCGCTTGCGGCGGAACAACCCGCCGAAGGCGGCGATCCCGCCACCGATGACGAAACCGGCGATGGCGGCGCCGATCACGGCGTTCTTCTGGTGCTTGACGAGCTGACCGCGCCAGTCGGTGAGCACCGCGATCTCGTTATGCAGCCGCTCCACGGAGGTTCCGAGCTGGCGGCGGTTCTCTTCGATCGACTGGCGGATCTGCTCGGGGGTGCGCGCATGGGTCGCCATCAGCAGATCACGACTTCTTCCTCTTGCGCAGCAGGGTCCGCTTGATCTTGCCGGCCTCGTCGATCGCCATCTCGGGCACGGGCGGGGTGCTGTCCTTGAAGAACCTCGCCGCGAGATAGCCCGAGATGCCGCCCAGCAGGAACAGCAGGCCCGCGACCACGAAGAAGCCCCAGAAGAACGAGCCGTTGCCGACCGGCAGCGCGTACCACGCCAGCCAGGCCAGCCCGTGCAGCAGGAAGAGCAGGCCGATGACGACGAAGATGCCGGCCGCCAGGCCGATGACGATTCCGCGCAGGAGCTTGGTGACCTTGCCGGTGACCTCGGCCTTCGCGAGCTCGATCTCCTCGTGCACGAGCAGCGTGACGCGCTCGCTGATGTCCTGGACGGTCTGCGCCAGGTCGTGTGTGGGGCTGTCAGTTGCCAAGGCGTCTCAGGATCATGGCCGCGAGGATCCCGCCGGCGAACGCGGCGCCCACCACGAGCTCGGGACGCTCGTCGGCAAGCGCCATCAGGGGCTCCTGCCAGGATGGGCCCGGCGCGGCCGCATGGCCGGAGGCAAAGGCCGCGCCGCTGTCGCTGAGCGAGCTGACCCCGGCGCCGCCCGCGACGGGGCCGCCGGCCTCGACCGCGGAGATCGGCTGGTCGGCCACCCGGGGCGTTGCCACCGTGCCCTGCTGGGTCAGCGGCAACGGCGGCTCGTAGATCGGGGCGGCGGGCTCGACGGGGGGAAGCTCGACGGCCTCGCCCTCGACGACGGGCTCGGCGTACCCGAGCGGCGCAGCCGTCGGCTCAGCGGGCTGTTCCGTCGGCAGCGCCGCGGTCGGCGGCGCCGTCTCGGCAGGCGTACCCGTCCAGCTGTCGGTGACCGGGGCCGACGCGGGGGGCGCATCCGAAATGCCCCCTCCGCGGCGCCGTCCGCTGCCCTTGGGCTTCGAGACGGGGATCGTGACGCCCGGCACACCGGGCACCTGGAATTCTTGGCGGCGCTTGCCGAACTTCATTCCGGCGGGTCTTCCCCGTACATCCGCCGCCAAATCACCGCGGCGAGGCGCGTGGTCGCGATCGACGCGATCGCGCCGATGCCCGCGAGCAGGCCCGACCAGACGAGGCGCTTGACCATTTCGTTGCTCTGCATGCGCCCAATCCTCTCAGACGGCTCGGGCGGACGACGGATCTGCATCGAGTCCACCACAGATCGTTTCGACGATGAAGGCCTTCGCCTGGTCGAACTCCTCCTCGCCGCGCGGCAGCATGTCGAAGATCCAGCCGGTGAGGACCTGCTCGATCGCGCCGTAGAAGGCGAGCGCGGCGAAGCCCGGCGTGACCGCGTCGCGGAACGTGCCGTCGGCCTGCGCCTTCTCGAC
The DNA here is from genome assembly GCA_035536715.1 of Solirubrobacteraceae bacterium. Lineage (GTDB taxonomy): Bacteria > Actinomycetota > Thermoleophilia > Solirubrobacterales > Solirubrobacteraceae > CADCVQ01. Next base: position 64,810 of record DATLNO010000077.1, on the reverse strand, counting down.
GATGCCCGCGATCAGCGCGTACGCCTCGCGGATCGTCTTGAGGTGGGTGCGGCCGAACGAGTTCGCCGCCCGCGTGACCTCGACGATGATGACCTTCATCAGGTCCGGGTCGTAACGGTAGGAGTCGACGATGAACGAGGTGATCGCGTAGAGCTTGTCGCGCGCCGGCAGCGCCTGGCGGTCGATCTCCGTGATGACCTCCAGCAGCACGTTCCAGCGCTCGAGAAACAGCGTGTCGAGGACCTCGTCCTTGGAGCGGAAGTAGTGGTAGACGAGGCCGTACGCGACGTTCGCCTCGTCGGCGATGTCCGACACCCGACACGCGTGAAAGCCCCGCTTCGCGAACGCGATGACGGCCGCGTCGAGGATCATGCGGCGCTTGTCGAGCCCGGCCGGTTTGTCCGGCGTGGCGCCGGCCTCGCTGTCATGCGCGGAGGCCATCAGGCCTTCACCTCGACCGGCCAGCTGTAGGCGCCCGGGCGGCGGTTGGCGAGCGCGGGCAGGTCGCGACGCATGCGCCCCTGGGCCTCGAGGTCGAGGTCGGCGAGGATGTGGCACTCGCGGTCCGGGGCGTGCGCGAGCACGATCCCCCAGGGGTCGACGATCATCGAGCGCCCGCCGGAGCGCAGCCCCGGGGCGTGCTCGCCGATCTGGTTGGCGGCGACGACGAACGCCTGGTCCTCGATCGCGCGGGCGCGCAGCAGGATCTCCCAGTGGTCGCGCGTCGTCGGGACGGTGAAGGCGGCCGGGACGGTGAAGACGCGGGCGCCCCGGAGCGCCAAGATCCGATACATCTCGGGAAAGCGCACGTCGTAGCAGATGCTCAGCCCGAGCTCGACGCCGTCCGCGGTGGGCGAGACGACGAGCTCCTCGCCTGGCTCCTCGTGCTCGGACTCGTTGTAGACGACGCCCTCGACGATGACATCGAACATGTGGACCTTGCGGTATGTCGCTCGCAGCGCGCCGTCTGCGCCGATGTGGACCGATGTGTTGCGCAGGCGCTGCTCGCTCTCGACGCGCTCGGCGATCGAGCCCGCGACGAGCTCGATGCCGAGCTCGCGCGCGGCGGCGCGGGCCCAGCTGATCGCGGGCCCGTCGATTGCCTGGGCGCCGGCGACGAGCGCATCGCCGCGGCCGAGGGCGTTCCACTTCTCCGGCAGGACCACGAGCCGGGCGCCGTCGCGCGCGGCCGCACGCGTCAACCGATCGGCGGTCTGAAGATTGCCGTCGAAGTCTGCTGTGGAGGTCAACTGAACTGCTGCTACCCGCATGCTGAGGCCGCTCTCCCCGGGTTGACTGGTCAGTCAACACAGGGGGATGCTACCGCCGATGCGCCGACTCGCCGCCCCGTTGCGCTGGACCACGGCCACGCCGCCCGCCGGGCTGACGGTCGCGGTCCCGCCCGCGCGGTTGGCGCCGGTGCGCGGCGGGCGGACGCTGAAGCGCTGGCCCGGCGCTCGCGCGCTTCGATCACGGCGGCCGCGTGTCGGTGCGCGACCGGTCATCGGGCGCGTGTCGCTGCCGGGTGGCCCCTGATCGAGATCGGCTCCGGCAAGGCGCTGTCGATCGTCGACGACACAGCCGGCTCCCACGCGCGGGCGACCGAGTGGTGGTGGTCGGCGGGCGTCGGGCGCGCCGCGGACGGCTCGCCCGTCGGCTGGAACCTCGTCGCCGGCGTCAACGACGGGCCGGTGGAAAGCGAGCGCTCGGTGTGGGTCGCCGGCGCCGCTCACGAGGTCGAGGCCGTGCGCTTCGAGGCCGATCTCTCGGCGGTCTGCTTTGCGACCGGAGAGCGGTTGCGGTTCGAGGCCGAGGCGGTCCGCGCCCGTCACGACCGGCTGCTGATCGTCGAGTCGGAGTACCGCCAGCCGTTCGGCACCTTCACGGGGAGGCTGCCGGGCGCCGGGGAGCTCGCGGACGGCCTCGGCGTGATGGAGCACCACCGCGCTCGCTGGTGACGGCGGTGCACGAATGCATCTACCCTCGCACCGTGTTCACGCGCGTGCTCTGCCCGCTCTGCGAGAAGACGGCGCGCCGGTTTCGCCCGTTCGGCGGCGGCACCATCAAGCGCCCCAACGCGCAGTGCCCGCACTGCGAGTCGCTCGAGCGCCACCGCCTGATCTGGCTCTACCTGCGCGACGAGACCGACCTCTTCACCGCAACCGAGCGCAAGCGGATGCTGCACATCGCGCCCGAGCCCGCCCTGCATGAGCGGCTGGTCGGCGAGCCGCTCATCGACTACCTGAGCGCCGACCTCGAGCCGGGCCTCGCCGATGTCCAGATGGACATCACGGCGATCGACTTCCCGGCTGACTCCTTCGACGTCATCTACTGCAGCCACGTGTTCGAGCACGTGCCCGACGACCGGCGCGCGATGCGCGAGCTGTGCCGCGTGCTGCGACCGACGGGCTGGGCGATCCTGCAGGTGCCGATCCTGCTCGAGCGCACCGACGAGGACCCGACGCTGACCGATCCCGAGGAGCGCCTGCGCCGCTTCGCGCAGCGCGATCATGTCCGCGCGTACGGCCCGGACTACGCCGACCGGCTGCGCGAGGCCGGCTTCGAGGTGCGGCTGGATCGTTACGCCGAGCGGCTCGGGCCCGAGACGACGCGGCGTTACGGCGTGCTCGAGGAGGAAGTCGTGCACTTCTGCACAAAGGCTTGAGCGAAGCTCTCGCCCGGGCCGCGTGTTCCTTCTCAGCAGCAGGAAGACTAAGGTCCGGTCAACGGAAGACCGGCATCCAAACATCAGGGGAGAAACCTCATGAAGCTTCGACGGCCCAGCCCAGCACTCGTCATCTCGGGCATCGCGCTCTTCGCGGCCCTTGCCGGGACCGCATACGCGGCGACGATGATCACGTCGAGCAAGCAGATCAAGAACAACATCATCCTTTCTGCCGACATCAAGGATGGCTCGCTCCAGGGCAGGGACATCAAGAACGGCACCATCACGGCGGACAAGCTGAAGACCGCCTCGGGCGGTGGCGGGGCCGCCACCGTCTATCACGGTGCCCGCAAGGCGGGCCCCGAGGGCCAGCCTCCGAACATCGCGGCGAGGGTCCTGTCGCTGACGGTCCCGCCGGGCGCCTACGCGGTGACCGCGTCGACCGTCATGACCGCGCTGCCAGCGGCGCAGAACCCGCTGCTTCCGGAGCGCAGCAGCCCCGAGGGCCGCTGCCGGCTCGACCTCGCGGGCGACGCCACGGAGTCACTGCAGAACGTCGTCGTCAGCAGCAAGACGGCACCGGCGACGCTGTTCATGCAGAGCACCCGCACCGTCGCCACGCCATCGGAGTTCTTCCTCGAATGCAGCGCGGGCACGAGCTTCCGCCTATCGGAGTCGTCGATCATCGCGACGCCCATCGGTGGCATCACGCTGACCAACACTCCGTAGCAGGATGTCCGGGGCGGCGACCCTGCGGGGTCGCCGCCGCCGCGGACGGCAGCGATCGGCAGATCGCCGCGGCTCCGTAGGGTGAGGCCGTGCCCAGCGCACCCGGCTTATCGGTCCTGATCGTCACCTACGAGCACGGCGACGAGATCGCAGCGTGCCTCGACGCGGCCCTGGCGCAGGCCGGCGAGGATCTGACGGTGGACGTGACCGTCGCCGACAACGCGTCACGCGACGACACCGTCGCGCGCGTCGCGGCGCGGGCGGCCGACGGCGTGCAGCTGCTGCAGATGGGCTCCAACACGGGCTTCGCCGCAGCGGTCAACGCGGCGTTCGACGCCTCGGCCGGCGAGCACGTGCTGCTCCTCAACCCCGACTGCGTGATGGACGCCGGCTGCGCCCGCGCGCTGCGCGACCACCTCGCCACGCGGCCGCAGGTCGCGATCGCCGCCGCGCTGCTGCACGATCCCGACGGCACGCCGCAGTTGCACGCGCGCCGCGACATCGGCCTCGCCGGGGTGCTGTGGGCCTACACGACCGTGGGCCGGCGCGCCGACGCGGCGCTGCGCGGCGGCCGCGCGGCGGCGACGCGCCGCTACGAGGACCTCTGGGCCGGCGGCCCGCCGAGCGACCCCGTCGCCGTGTTCTGCCCGGCCGCGGCCTGCATCATGGCGCGGCGCAGTGATCTGCAGCCGCGTCCGCTGGACGAGCGCTTTGCGCTGTTCTTCAACGACGGCGACCTCTGTCGCCGCCTGACCGACGCCGGCCGCGGCATCGAGATCGTGCCCGCCGCGACCGCAGCACACGGCTACGGGACGAGCGTCGGTCGCGCCCAGCGCGCCGACCCGGCGCGGATGCGGGCCGAGTGGGTCGCGTCGCTGCGCCGCTACGCGGCGCTGCATTGGAGCCGGCCGCAGCGGGCCGGGCTCACCGTCGCGCTGCTCGCCGACGCGCTCGCCGGCGCGGCGCTGTGCCTCGCCCGCCGCGAGGACCCGCGCGAGGTGCGCGGGATCCTCGGCGGCCTGGGGCTGCCGGGCGGGCCGCCACCGCTGCTGACCCCGGTCAGGACGGTATGGGGTCGTCGGGCTCCAGCGGCCGCAGCGGCTGCGCCGGCGCCCCCGCCAGCAGATAGCACTCCGGATACTCGCCGCCCGTGAGCACCGCGCCGGTCGCGATCATCACGTTGCGCCCGACGTGGGAGCCGCGCAGGATCAGCGCGTTGGTCCCGACGAAGACGTTGCTCTGCACCACGACCGGCGCCGACACGATCTTCTGACGCGCGACGTACGTATCGCTGCCGTCGTGCGTGTGGTCGGAGTCCATGACGTTCACGCCCTCGGCGAGGTTCACGTGATCGGCGAACTCGATGCGCTCGTGGCAGTGCACGGCCGTGTTGCGCCCGATGAACGAGTCGGCGCCGACGAGCAGCTCGCCCTTGGACTTCAGCTCGGCGCCGTCGCGCACGCGCACCTGCGCGCCGAAGCGGATCGCGCCGCCCCACGGCTGCAGGCGAATGCGGTCCTGGAACTGGCAGCGGTCGCCGATCTCCAGGACACTGTCGGCGTGCGTCCAGAGGTCGAGCGTCAGCCCGCGGCCGAAGCGGCACCCACGACCGATCCTGATCGTCAGCGAGCCGCCGCCCGCGCCGACGGCGTCGGTCACGATCCGCGGCAGCTCGTCGAAGCGCGGCGTCCCGTCGATCTCGACGACGAACGTGCAACCCAGCCGCGCAAGGCGTGCCCGCGTCGCCAGGATCCAGGCGCGCAAGCGCAGGGTCCGCACGGCGCCGGCGAGTGAGCTGAGCACGGCGCCACGGTAGCCGCCTACGGCGACGTGGGACCCGTCGTGCGCCGCACCGGCCGGCAACGACGCGTGCGGGCCGTGGCCGTTGGCGCTCGGCGCGACCTCCTGGCGGATCGGCTCGGCGAGCAGCGCCATCCCGATCGCGGGGAGCGGCTCGGAAGCCGGCACGGTGACCGGCGCCGTGGGTTGCGCGCCCTCCTGGGCGTGCTCGTCCTGCTCGGCCAGCGCGCGCATGAAGGCCGCCATCGCCAGCGGCGTCGGGTGATCGAAGACAAGCGTCGACGGCAGGCGCAGGCCGGTGATCTGCCCGAGGCGGTTGCGCAGCACGACCGACCCGAGCGAGTCGAAGCCGAGCTCCTTGAACGGGCGGTCGGGCGGCACGTCGCCTCCCGACGCGTGACCGAGCACGGCGGCGGCCTGGGCGCGGACGAGCTCGAGCACGAGCTCGTCGCGCTGCTGCGGTGCGGCAGCGGCGAGCTGCTGTGCCAGCGAGCCGCCGGTCGCGCCCGCGCGAGCAGCAGCGCCCCCGCGGGCCGTGGTCCGCTTGGTTGCGCGCACGAGGTCGCTCAGCAGCGCCGGCAGCACGCCCGACCGCGCCTGCGCGCGCAGCGATGCGTGGTCGAGCGTCGTGGCGACGAGCAGCGCCTCACGATGGCCGATGGCGACGTCGAGCAGCGCCAGCGCCTGCGCGACGGGCAACTCGCGCTGACCCGTGTCGGCCGCCAGCACCTCGATGTCCTCCTTGCTCAGGCGCGTCGACATCCCGCTGCCCGTGCCCCACAGTCCCCAGGCGACAGCGGTCGCGGGCAACCCATTGGTGCGGCGCTGCTGGGCAAGCGCGTCGAGGTAGGCGTTTGCGGCGGCGTAGTTGCCCTGACCGGGGTGACTGAACGTCGCCGCTACCGACGAGAACAGCACGAACGCCGCGAGGTCCTCGCCGCGCGTGAGCTCGTCGAGCCAGCGAGCGGCGGTCGCCTTCGGGCGCATGACGCCAGCAAGGCGCGCCTCGTCGATCGACTCGACCATGCCGTTGTCGAGCGTTCCCGCGGCGTGGACGATCGCCGTCAGCGGGTTGCCCGTGTCGATCGTCTCGAGCAGCGCGGCGAGCGCGGCGCGGTCTCCGACGTCGCAGGCGACGACGGTTGCCTCGCAGCCGAGCTGACCCAGGCGCTCGCACAGGGAGTCGACCCCCGGCGCGTCCGGACCGCGGCGGCTGACAAGCAGCAGGCGGCGGGCGCCGTGCTCGCGCGCGAGGTGCTCGGCGACGACGGCGCCGAGGCCGCCCGTTGCACCGGTGACGAGCACCGTCCCCTCGGGATTGAGCGCGTGCGGCACGGTCAGCACGACCTTGCCGATGTGGCGGGCCTGGCTCATGAACGCCAGCGCCTGTGAGCCGTCGCGCACGTCCCAGGCCGTGATCGGCAGCGGCTGGGCCTGCGCGGCGGCCGCACGCAGGATCTTGCCGAGCGATTTCGGCTTCGTGCCGAAGAGGTCGACGGTCTCGTACGTCGCGCCAGGGAATGCGGCGGCGATCGCCGCGGGATCCCGAACGTCGGCGCTGCCAAGCTCGACGAAGCGCCCACCGTGCGCCAGGATCGCGAGCGAGGCATCGGTCAGCTCGCCCGTCAGGCAGTTCAGGACGACGTCGACCCGCTCGAACTTCGCGGCGAAGTCCGTCGTGCGCGAGCTGGCGAGATGCTCGCCGTCGATCCCGAGCGCTCCAAGCGCGTCCCACTTCGCCGGGCTCGCCGTCGCGAAGACCTCCGCTCCGGTCCGCTGAGCGAGCGCGACGGCGGCCATCCCGACGCCGCCCGCGGCGGCGTGGATCAGCACGCGCTCCCCCGGCTGCAGCCGCGCGATGTCGTGCAGCGCGAGGTATGCCGTGGCGTGGGCGACCGGGACGGTGGCCGCCTGCGCGAACGACCACTCGGCGGGGATCGGAACGAGCGTGCGGGCGTCGGCGACGGCCAGCGGACCGAAGGCGCCGGGGACGATCCCCATGACGCGATCGCCGGGACGCAGGCGGTCCACGTCGGGCCCGACCTCCGCGATGACGCCGGCGGCCTCGGCGCCGAGCTGAGCCCCGTGGACGCCGATCGCGATCAGCACGTCGCGGAAGTTCACGCCGGCGGCGCGGACGGCCAACCGCACCTCGCCGCTGCGCAGCGGACGGTCGCCGTCGCCGTGGTCGGGCGCCGCCGCGACGAGCGCACCGGCGCGCTCGGGCGCGAGCCGCCAGGTGCCGGATGGCGCCGTGTCGGCAGGCGCGCGCGCGAGCCGGCGCACGAGGACCGCGCCATCGCGCAGCGCGACCTCGGCCGCGCCCGTCGCGACCGCGGCGGCGATCTCCCGGGGACTGGCCTCGTGTACGTCGAGCGTGACGACGCGGTCAGGATGCTCGGACTGCACGCTGCGCAGCAGGCCGCGGATCGCCGACGCCTCGGGGTCGGGCGACTCGCCGTCGAGTACCGCGCCCGCGCCGGGCACGAGCACGGCGAGGCGAGCGTCCGGCGGACGGTCCTCGACGAGCCAGCCCTGCACGAGCGCGAGCGCCTCGGTGACGGTCCGTGGGGCGACGATGTCGACGGCGTCGAGCTGCGCCGTCGCGCCGCCGCTCGAGGAGGCGGACGCGGCGAGCGGCGTCCAGCGGATGCGGTAGAGCGCCTCGAGGGCCGCGTCGCGACCGGCTGCCGCGCGGCCGTCCTGCGGCGGCGCCATGGCGACGGCGTCGATGGTCAGGGCGAGCGCCCCGCGCTCGTCCGTCGCCGTCAACCGCAGGGTGTCGCCTTCCCCGGGCGAGAGACGCACACGCAGCGCGAGCGTGCCGGGCTGCTGCACGCGCAGGCCGTTGCACTCGAGCGCCGGCGAGACACTCGCCGGGTCGCGCGCCGCGATCGCCGGATGCAGCGCCGCGTCGAGGAGCACCGGGTGGATCGCGAAGCGCGCCCCGTCGACGAGCTCCTTCTCGGAAAGCCCGACCTCGCTGAACAGCTCGTCGCCGAGCCGCCAGGCGCGCACCACCTGGAGCTCCGCGCCGTACGTGCGCCCGTTGGCGGCGAGGCGGTCGTAGAGCTCGTCGAGGTCGAGCGCGACCGCACCGGAAGGCGGCCACTGCGCGGGCAGCGGTTCGTGGTCGGCGGTCGCGGCCTCGCTGAGCGTGCCCGTCGCGTGGCGCACCCAGGCGGCGTCGGCCAGTCCGTCCGCGTCGGGCCGGGCGTGCATCGCGAGCGTCCGGCGGCCGCTGTCGTCCGCGCCGCTCACGGTCACCTGCAGCCGCACGCCGCCCACCGCGGGCAGCACGAGCGGCGCCTCCAGGGTCAGCTGCTCCACGGTGTCGCAGCCAACCTCGGCGCCCGCTCGCAGCGCCATCTCGGCGAAGGCCGACTGCGCGAGCGTGACCTGCTCGAACAGCTCGTGATCGTTGAGCCAGGAATGGCCGGACGAGGCGATGCGGCCGGTCAGCAGGCAGCCGTCGCCGCCGGCGAGCTCGACCGCCGCGCCGAGCAGCGGGTGCTCGGCCGCGCCGATGCCGGCCGCAGCGAGCGACCCGTCTCCCCCGCCTGCTCCCGCGCGCTGCTCGAACCAGAAGCGGGTGCGCTGGAAGGGGTAGGTCGGCAGGCCGACGCGGCGCGCACCGGCGCCGGCGAACGCGGCCTCCCAGTCGACCTCGACACCGCCGGCGAAGGCTTCCCCCGCGGACGAGAGAAAGCACGCGAGCGTGCCCTCGTCGCGGCGCAGCGAGCCGACGACGGCGATCCGATCGCGCCCGCCATCGGTCGCCGCATCGTCGACGGTCTCCTGCACGGCCCACGTCAGGACCGGGTGCGGGCTCGATTCGATGAACGCCGTCACGCCGTCGTCGACGAGCGCACGCGTGGCCTGCTCGAAGCGGACCGGCTCGCGCAGGTTGCGATACCAGTGCTCGGCGTCGAGCCGGGTGCCGTCGATCAGCCCGGCGGTCGTCGTCGAGTAGAGCGGGATCTGCGTGCTGACCGGCGCGATCGGCCGCAGGTCCTCGAGCAGGCGCGCGCGGATCGACTCGATCTGCTGGGAGTGCGACGCGTAGTCGACGGCGATCATCCGCGCGCGCGCGCCGGCGGCCTCGCACTCCGCGAGCAGCTCGCGCAGCGCCTGCGGCTCGCCCGCGACGACCGTCGAGCGCGGGCTGTTGTAGGAGGCCAGCGAGATCCGGCCGTCGAAGCGCTCGATCCGCTCGAGCACCTCGCTCGCGGGCAGGAAGACCGACATCATCCCGCCCGCGCCGGCGAGGTCGACGAGCGCGGCGCTGCGCAGCGCCGTGACGCGCGCGGCGTCCTGCAATGTCAGGGCGCCGGCGACGTACGCGGCGGCGATCTCGCCCTGCGAGTGGCCGACGACGACCGCCGGCTCGACACCGTAGGAGCGCCACAGCGCGGCGAGCGAGACGAACACGGCAAACGACGCCGGCTGGACGACGTCCATGCGCTCGAGCGCCGGTGCCCCGGGCGCTCCCGCGATGACGTCGCGCAGCTCCCAGCCGGTGTGCGGGCGCAGCGCGTCGGCACAAGCCTGCATCTGCGCCCCGAACGCGTCGGCGGTGTCCCACAGGTCGAGCGCCATGCCGAGCCACTGCGAGCCCTGGCCCGGGAACACGAACGCGACCCTCGCGGCGTCGCGGGCGTTGCCGGCGGCGACGCCGTCGGCGGGCATCCCACTCGCGACGGCGTCGAGGCCCGCGAGCAGCCGCGCGCGGTCGGTGCCGACGACCGCGGCGCGGTGCGCGAAGCGCGCACGCCCGGTCGCGAGCGACCAGCCGACGTCGGCCGGCACGACCTGCGGCCGCCGCACCATGTGCTCGTGCAGCGCCCGAGCCTGCTCCCGCAGCGCGCCCCGCGACTTCGCCGACAGGATGAGCGGCACCGCGGGAAGGTCCGCTGCCGTGGTGTGGGACTCCGCCGCCGGCGCCTCTTCGAGCACGACGTGCGCGTTCGTCCCGCTGATCCCGAAGCCCGAGACGCCCGCGCGCCGAGGACGGACTGGATGGCCCGCCCGCGGCCAGTCGCGCTGCTCGGTCAGGAGCTCGACCCGCCCCCCTGACCAGTCGGCGTGCGGCGTCGGCGCGTCGACGTGCAGGGTGCGCGGCAGGACGCCGGCGCGCATCGCCATGAGCATCTTGATCACGCCGGCGACGCCCGCCGCCGCATGCGAGTGGCCGATGTTCGACTTGATCGAGCCCAGCCAGAGCGGCCCGTCCACGCGGTCCTGGCCGTAGGTCGCAAGCAGCGCTCCGGCCTCGATCGGATCACCGAGCGTCGTGCCCGTCCCGTGCGCCTCGACGGCGTCCACGTCGGCCGGCGACACGCCGGCGTTCGCGAGCGCCTGGCGGATGACCTGCTCCTGGGACGGCCCGCTGGGCGCCGACAGCCCGTTGCTCGCGCCGTCCTGATTGGTCGCCGTGCCGCGCACGAGGCCGAGCACGCGATGGCCGTTGCGGCGCGCGTCCGACAGCCGCTCGATGACGAGCACGCCCGCGCCCTCGGCCCAGCTGGCGCCGTCGGCGCTCGCGGCGAACGCCTTGCTGCGCCCGTCCGGCGCGAGGCCGCGCTGGCGGCTGAACTCGATGAACATCCCCGGCGACGAGAGCACGGTGACGCCGCCGGCAAGCGCGAGCGAGCACTCGCCAGTGCGCAGCGACTGGCAGGCGAGGTGCAGCGCCACGAGCGAGGAGGAGCAGGCCGTGTCGACGGTGACCCCGGGGCCTTCCAGCCCGAGCGCGTAGGAAACGCGGCCCGAGACGACGCTCGTCAGCGACCCGGTCATCCTCAGGCCCTCGTACTCGGTCGCGAAGCCCGGCAGGAACGAGCCGTAGTCCTGTGAGCTGACGCCGAGGAAGACGCCGGCCGCAGAGCCCGCGAGCCGCTCGGGGTCGATGGCGGCGTCCTCGAGCGCCGCCCACGACGTCTCGAGCACGATCCGCTGCTGGGGGTCCATCACCGACGCCTCGCGGGGCGCGATCTGGAAGAACGCCGCGTCGAAGTCCGGGGCGTCGTAGAGAAAGCCGCCGCTGCGCACGTAGCTCGTGCCGGTTACATCTGGATCTTCGTCGTAGAGGCCGTCGAGGTCCCAGCCGCGGTCCTCGGGGAACGGGCCGATCGCGTCGGTGCCGGCAGCGACGAGATCCCAGAGGTCCTGCGCGGACCGCACGCCGCCGGGGTAGCGGCAGCTCATCCCGACGATCGCGATCGGCTCGTCGTGGTGGGCGCTCAGGCGGACGGTCGCTCGGGAGGCGCGCTGCGCCCCCGACAGGATCGTGGCGAGCCGGTCGGCGACGGCGGCCGGCGTGGGATGGTCGTAGACGAGGGTCGACGGCAGGCGCAGCCCGGTCACCTGGGCGAGGCGGTTGCGCAGCTCGACGCCCTGCAGCGACTCCATACCCATTTCCTTGAACGCGCGGCGCGGCGCGATGGCGTCGGCAGACCCGAGCGCGAGCACCGCGGCGGCGTGCTCGCGCACGAGGGCGAGCAGTCCGGCGTCGGTGCGCTGGTCGTCGGCCAGCAGCGAGTCCGCGGCCGCCGCGACCGGCACATCGGCGACCGCCGCCGAAGCGGTTTCGCGCAGCGGCAGGTCGATGCGCGTCGGCCGCGCCGCGGCGAAGGCGGGCGTCCAGTCAAGCTCGATCCCGGTGGCGTGCGCCTCCCCGACCGAGACGAGAAAGCGTGCGAGCCCGCCGTCGCGGCGCAGCGACCCGATCACCGCGTGAGGTACATCGCCGATCGGCGTGGCCAATCCCGTGCCCGCCGCTGCAGCCGACTCGATCGTCCCCTCCACCGCGAACGTCAGCACCGGGTGCGGGCTGGACTCGACGAAGGCCGTCGCGCCGTCGCGCACGAGCGCGGCCGTCGCCTGCTCGAAGCGCACCGGCTCACGCAGGCTGCGGTACCAATACTCGGGGCCGAGCTCGGTGTAGTCGATCGGCTCGCCGGTGACCGACGAGTAGAACGTCACGCCGCTCGGGCGCGGCTCGACGGGCGCGAGATCGCGCGCGAGGCGCTCGCGGATCGCCTCGATCTGGCTCGAGTGCGCGACCGAAGAGGTGCCGTCCACGCGAATCCGGCGCGCCCGGATCCCGTCGGCCTCGCAGCCGGCCAGCAGCTCGTCGAGCGCGGGCTGCTCGCCGGAGACGACGATCGCGTGGGGACCGTTGAACGCGGCGAGCGTCAGCCGGCCGTCGATCTGCGCGGTCCGTTCCTCGAGCTGCTCGGCGCCGAGGTCGACGAGGACCATCCCGTCGTCCCCGCCGAGCTCGTGCAGGGCGCGGCTCGTCAGCGCCGCGACGCGAGCGGCATCCTCGAGCGACAGGATCCCCGCGACACAGGCGGCCGAGATCTCCCCGAGCGAGTGGCCGACGACCGCGTCGGGACGGACGCCGAAGGAGCGCCACAGGGTGGCGAGCGAGACCATCACGCAGAACAGCGACGGCTGGACGATGTCCGAGCGGTCCCAGAGCTCGTCGTCGGGCGCGGCGCGCAGGACGTCGTCGAGCTTCCAGTCGATGTGCGGGGAGAGCGCGTCCTCGCAGGCCTGCAACCTGGCGGCGAACAGCGGCGACTGCGCCGCGAGCTCGAGCGCCATGCCCGGCCACTGCGAGCCCTGGCCGGGGAAGACGAAGGCAAGCCGGTGCGCGGTCGTTGCGTGCGCGATACCGCGTGCGACGCCCTGCGCGGGCGCGCCCGATGCGATTGCCTCGAGCCCGCCGAGCAACGCCTTGCGGTCCTCCCCGATCGCGACCGCGCGACGCTCAAGATGGGCGCCGCCGGCGACGAGCGACCAGCCGACGTCGGCGGTGTGCAGCTGCGGGTGCGCCTCGAGGTGTGCCTTCAGCCGGGTCGCCTGCTCGCGCAGCGCGGGCTCATCTTGCGCGGAGAGGACCCAGGGCAGCGCCACGGTTCGCTGTCTCATCGCGCCACCGCCACGCTGGTCGCGACGATCCCGCCGGCAACAGCCCAGCGCCCGTGCAGCTCGCGCAGCGGGCCGTCGACGAGCAGCCGCGCCGTGAACGTGCCGTGGTCGGGGTCGATCCGCACGTCGGCGTCCTCGAACGCGAGCGCCTGCCCGGTCAGCGGATACCACGCCTTGAAGACCGCCTCCTTGGCGCTGAACAGCACGCGGTCCCAGCAGGCGCCGGCGCCGTGCGCCGCCAGCGCGCGCTGTTCGACGCGGCTCGCGATCGTCGCGAGCACGCCGGCAGGCAGCGGGGCGTCGAGCTCGGCGTCGATGCCGACCGCGAGCACGTCGTGGTCGCGTGCGACGGCGCAGGCCCTGTAGCGCGCGCAGTGCGTGATGCTGCCGACCACGCCGGCCGGCCAGAGCGGCTCGCCGCGCGTCCCGCTCCCGACCGCGACAGCTTCGCGCAGACCGAGTTCGGCGAGCGCTCGGCGGGCGCATGCGCGACCCGTCTCGAACTCGCGGCGACGCGAATGGACCGCGGATCCCAGCGCGCGCAGCTCATCCGCGAACAACTCGGTTCCGAGGTCGGCGCGCGTCGCGACCACGGTGACGGTCGCGGGCACCAGCTCCTCGATCACAGGCGCCTCACGGCCGGCTCTGCTTGCGTTGTCGATGCATCCTCCAAGACGCGACGGATTGTCTCACGGCGCCGGCGCAGGCCGTGGGCGTTGGGCACCAGGGTCGAGCCGGTGCGTCCGGGCGGGTGCTCGCGCTTGCGAACAACATCGGTGAAGGACGGGTGGCCCCAGGCCCGTGCGGCGAGGGTCGTGGCACCCGAGGAGCGATATCCGCACCTGTCGTGCCACAACCGCATCAGCCAGGGTGCTCGTGGCACCCGAAGGGCGATATCCGCACCTGAGGTGCCACGCGACCCAACCGTACGCATGCGGGGCACCGCACGAACGCAGCGAGCCAACCACCCAGGACCGCCCGTCAGCCCGCGGGCTTCGTCTGCGCCAGCGCCGCCCGGATCTGCGGGGCCAGCAGCTGGGCCATGATCGCGGTGCCCGAGATGTTGAGGTGCACGCCGTCGGGATCGCGCACGCGGACGTCGCGGCCGCGGTAGCGGATGACCTCCGTGTAGACCCCTGCCGGCGCGAAGAGCTGGTCGACGCGGACGACCCTCACGCCCAGAAGTCCCGTCGCGGCACGCTCGATCGCCAACGTGATCGCGGTCGTGATCTTCAGCCGCACCGGGTCGCGAGGCAGCGGCGGCGTCAGCCAGAACACGCGCCCGCGCCCGCGCCGCAGGTAGGTCCCCATGATCGCCCGGACGCGCTCGGCGTACAGCGCAACCCACGGCTCCTCGCAGCACTCGACCGGAGCGCCGCCGGGCGGCGTCAGCGGATAGCCGTCGAACGCCGCGCCGATCGACATCACGCTGACGCGCTGGTGCAGGCGCTTGGTCTGCGTCGCCGCGTACGTCGCCCAGAAGTCGCCGCGGCTGATCGCGCTGCCGAGCTGGATGTCGCTGCGCAGCGCAGCGTCGTCGGCCAGCTCGTCGGACAGGTAGCTGTCGATGCCCTGCATTGTCGAGTCTCCGGTCGCGAGCACGCTCGGCAGCACGACCTGTCTGACCGTCGTGTCGCCGCCGACGGCGACGTCGCGCCGCACGCGGTGATCGCGGACCCGTAGCTCGACACGCCAGCGCCCGCGCTGCTCGGCGCGGAAGCGGCGCGTCGCGACGGCGACTGCCCGCGCGAAGGCCAGCGTCCTGCACTCCCGCCGGCCCGCCGGCGGCGTGATGCAGAGCATCGGCTTGATGCCGCCGATGTTCCAGCGGTCGATCACGCGGACGCGGGCCAGCTTTCCCGCGGCGACGCGACGCGGCGCCTCGACCCGGAAGCGCTGCGCGCACGACGCGGTCCGCACGCCGTATGCGCCCGTCGCGGTGCTGCCGTCGGGCAGGACGGCGCGCGCCTCGAAGCGGCGCTCGAGGCGATCACACGACCAGGTCGTGGCGTCCTTCAGCGTCGTCACCGCGCCTGGGGCGGCGCGCGCCCGGCCGAGCGCCTTCAGGCGATCACTGACGCGCTCGTAGTACTGCACCTCGCCGCCCTGGGCACCGAAGAACAGGAGGCTGATGACGCCGATCTGCGTCGAGTCCGCGGCGAACGCGGTCGCCGGCTCCTGCGCGAACGCCGGCGCCGCGCTGCCAGCAGCGGCCAGCATCGCGAGAGCGCACAACAGCATGCCGCGTATTCTCACTGCAGCGACTCCACGTTCTGCACCATCTCGCGCGAGCAGCGGTCGCCACCCGCCAGCCCCGGCTCGAGGCGGAACAGCCGGTAGCGGTCGAGTGTCATGACCGGGTCGCCGACGGCATCGAACGGCTTGCGCCAGTCGTCGTCGACGAGCACGTAGTCGGCGGCACGTGAGACAGGAACGTGCGGATAGCTCGTCTCCATCACCGGCTTCTGCGAGCACAGCGGCTGGCCGCCGAGCAGGATCCCGGCCCACAGCATCCGCCCGTCAGCCGGGATGTCGAGCCGAACCGACGCGTCGGGCGGCAGCCTCGCGTCCACCGAGCGCAGCTCGAGCAGGCTCTTGGGCAGCTGATCGAACGTCTGACCGATCTCGTCGGCGGCGCTCGTGCGAGCCGCGCCGATCACGAGGATCAGCGCGATCGCGCTGACCCAGGCGTGCCTGAAGCGCGCCAGCCCGACGGCGGCGATCGCGATCCCGATCGGCGCGACGAACGCCAGCGCCTTGAAATGGAAGTACCAGCCGTATTCGCGCGGGCGGAAGAAGAGCGCCGCCAGGACGCCGAACACGAGCACGATGCCCAGGCCCCAGCGCACGTCGCGCGGCGCGTGGCGCAGCCCGATCACAAGCCCGACGAGCAGCAGCCCCAGCGCGATCGCCGCACCGCCCGAGTCACCGAGGCCGAGGAAGTAGCGCTCCGGGATGAAGCCCGGCAGGTCGCCGCCCCAGTTGGCCAGCGAGCCGCCGTAGTTGAGCAGGCTCAACACGGAGCCGGCCTTCTCGAAGACGCCCTTGACGGGGCCCGACAGCAAAAGCAGCGCCAGCGGCACGATCCAGATGAGGTCCTTGCGGCTGCGCAGGCGCGGCAGCCAGATGAGCCGCAGCCCGCGCCGGCGGCGCTCGAACGCGATGAAGACGACGATCGACATGAGCGGCACGGGCAGCGCCAGCGGATAGGCGAACCCGAGCAGGGCGAGAAACGACCCCAGCATGATCCAGCCGCCGAACGTCCCGCGGCGCACCACGTGCCATGCGAGCACGATCGCGAAGGGCATCGCCATGAAGGCCCAGATCTGGTTGAAGTACGGGTGCATCGTCGTGAACAGCGCCATCCGGTTCAGGCCGATGAGCGCCATCGCGGCGCCCGCCGCCCACGCGCCCGCGCCGAGCAGCTCGCGCGCCAGCAGCCAGAAGCCGAGCGCGGCGAGCGCCAGCAGCACCCCCGCCATCGTCGCGATCACCGCGTACGGCTCCATCCCGGCGACCTTCGCCACGGCCCCGAAGGCGAGGTAGATCGGCGGCTTGGAGTTCCACACGAGCGGCACGTGGTCGACCGGCGCATCGATGTTGACCGTGCCCGCGCGGTTCTCCTGCAGGAACATCCCGGTGCCGACCGCGAGGTGCGCGTCCGAGCCGTTGCCGATGACGGTCGCAAAGCCCGCGCGGAACATTGGCAGCAGCGCGACCATCGCGATCAGCAGCGCGATGTACAGCGGCACGAGCAGCGTGCGCCATGACGCCGCGTCCAACCCGTCCAATCCGGCCGCCGGTGCCGAGCGCGCCGTGGGGAGTCCCGGGTCGCGCCGCCAGCCGAACCCCGCGAGCGCCACGCCGGCGAGCAGGACGATCGGCAGCGCAGCATCGAATGGCACGTGCGCGTAGGTCAGGAGCGTCAGCTCGAGCGCCGTCGCGACCGCGCCGACCGGCAGCACCCACAGCAACTCGAAGCGGCGCAGGCCGGGCGGCAGCAGCAGCCGCGTCGGCCCGAAGCCAACGATGCCGAACACCGCGACGGTCGCCGCGCCGGCGCGCGCGACCTCGTTCAGCCCGCCCTTGCCGACGACGCCGGTGTACCGCGCCAGCGCGACCGCGGACACGCTCGCGGTGGCGAGCGCGACCCATGCCCATATCCGGTTGGAACGCTGCGACAGCCCCGGCGGGCCGTCGCCCGGCGTCATATCGCCCGCGCCGTCAGGCTCGCCGCGACCGGGCGGGCCGGTCTCGCCGGAGCTGATCTCCTCATCGAGCTCCGTCGGCGCAGGGTCGTCGGTCCTGACGTCCATCGACCGCATTGTCGGGTACCGGCGCAGACCCGCGCGCCACGACCGAGCGGTCAGGCTCACCAGTGGATCCGTCCGCAAGTTCTGCGGGCCGAAGTTCCGGACGGATCCACTAGGTCCTCGTCAGCCGAGCGCGGAGGAGGCCCGGCCCGTCGCCCGTGTGCGGCCGGTCCTCGTCGATGCTCGCGTAGATGTCGTGGTCCTCGCGCAGCCCGTTGCGCGCCGACCACTGCACCGTCCAGCCCGCGAAGCCCTCGGCGACGTCCCACGAGAGTGAGTGCGGCTCCGTCGCCGTCGGCGCGTGCCCGACCTCGACGGTCAGCAGCCACGTCGCGCCGGGTGCCGCGACGCGCGTGATCTCGGCGACGGCGCGCTCGACGTCGTCGACATGGTCGAGCGAGTTGAGGCTCGCGACGATGTCGAACGAGGCGTCCTCGAACGGGATTGTCTCGGCGGGCGCGCCGACGTACCGCATCGCGTGGCGGTCGATCCCGAGCTCGCGGTAGCGGTCGACGAGCGGGTCGAGGCCGACCCGCTGCGCTGCGCCGGCCGCCCATTCGAGGCTGCCGCGCGGGCCGCAGCCGACGTCGAGCACGCGCTTGCCGTCGAAGAACCGCGTCTCGAGGCCGAACTGGGCCGTGAAGACGCGCTCGTAGTGGCCGTTGCCGAGCACCCCCTCGATCGCCGCACGCTCGTTCCAGTAGCCCATCTCGGCATCGCCCTTGGATCGGGGGCGCAGCCTGCCTCGCAGCCGCGCAAGGGTCGATCGCGCCATCGGTTGCGAGGCTATCAGCGCCGCTCATGGGCACCGGAATCATGTGGAGGACGGCCGCTGCGCGTGGATTAGGCTCACGGGCCACTGATGCCCTTGCAGGACTTTCTCGCCGGGGCGGCTCTCTTCGTCGTCATGCTCGCCGCGGTCATCGTGGCGACGGCGCTCGTCGTGCGCCGCCGGCTGCGCCATCTCGACCCGCTCGAGACCGTGCTTGCGAGCGTCGTGACCGGCACGGGCGTCCTGATCGGCGTGCACCTCGTGCCGCTGATGCTGGGCGTCCTCTCGCGCGGCACGGTGATCGCCGCCGCCGCGCTCGCCGTCGGCCTTGCGGCGCTCGTCCGACCCGCGGCCATCGCCGGGGACCCGGAACCGCGGCCACCGTCGCCCCCGAGCAGCCGCGCCTCCAGGGCCATGGCCGCGCTGGCCTGCGGCTTCACGGCGGTGGCCGCGCTCGCCAACCTCGGCCGCTGGGGCGGCGACGAGGTCATCGGCGACGACCCGACGTCGTTTCACCTGCCGGGGATCGGCCGCTGGATCCAGGACGGGACGATGTGGAAGATCGACCAGTTCGTCCCGCTGCTGGCCCAGGGCAACTACCCCAACAACGGCGACGTCGTGCTGCTCAGCACGATCCTGCCGTGGCACAACGACTTCCTCACCCGCCTGCCGAGCGTGTTCTTCCTCGCGACGACCGCGGTCGCCGCCTTCGCGGTCGCGCGCGAGCTGCGCGCGCCGCCCGCGGCGTCGCTGATCGCTGCCGCGGCCGTCGTATCGCTGCCGGTCGTCGGCTTTGTGACGATTCCGCGCGCCCTGCCCGACGCGATCATGTGGACGACGTACGCCTGCGGCGTGCTGTACCTCCTGCGCCATGCGCGGACGAACCTGCGCTCGGACCTCGTGCTCGCCGGCGTCGCGCTCGGGATCGCGGCCGGGACGAAGTGGTATGGCGTCAGCTCGGTGCCCGTCGTCGTCGCGATCTGGCTCGGGGCGCGGCTGCTGGCCGCGCGACGGGCGGGCGGCGGCGACGCGGGTCCGGTCCTGCGCGATGGCGTGCTCGTGGGCGTCCTCGCGTTCCTCGGGATGCTGCCGTGGCTCGCCCGCAATCTCGCCGAGTCGGGCAATCCCGTGTTCCCGCTCAACGTCAAGCCGTTCGGCGTGACGATCTTCTCCGCCCCGCGCGACGTCATCCGCGACGAGGTCGGATTCTCGATCGCCGACTACTCCGGCCAGCCCGACGTGCTCGCAAAGGTCGCGATCAAGATCGTCGAGGGGCTCGGCGGCGTGCCGGTCATCTGCGCTCTCGCGCTCGTCGCGGCGGTCGTGCTCGCGCGGCCCGGTCGTCGCGCGGCCGAGCCGCGCGTCCTTGTCCTCGCCGCCGGCGCGGCGGTGCTCGCCGCGCTCTACACCCTGACCCCGGCGACGGCGCTCGGTCTGCGCGATACCCCGTCGCTTGCCCACGCCAACACGCGCTACGCGATCCCTGCGCTCATGCTCGCGCTGCCGGCGCTCGCCTGGGTCGCGGGTCGAGTGCGGCCGCTCGCGGGCCTTGCGCTGGAGGCGCTGCTCACGCTCGCCGTGCTGTTCGGCGCCTACGACGGCTACCAAGTCGTGGGCCGTGACCTCGTCGCCACCACGGTCGCGCTCGCTGCGATCGCAGGCGCCGCGTACCTGCTCTGGCGCCTGCGCGAGCGCCGCGTCGTGCTCGTCGCCGCCACGCTCGGGGCGGCAGTCGTCGGGCTTGCTCTCGCCGATCGCATGCAGGACCGCATCAACGCCGACCGCTACAGCCACTTCGACCCCGGGCTCAACGCGCTGTTGCGTGCGGCGCCGGCCGACAAGCGCGTCGGTCTCGAGTTCGCCACGTACTGGTCGCTCGGCGATCTGTCCCCCGTGTGGCCGGCATTCGGGACGCGGATCGACAACGAGGTCGAGTTCGTCGGTGAGTTCGTCGACGGCTTCCTCACGCCGTACCGCGACGAGGCGAGCTTTCGCGAGGCGCTGTCGCACGGCGACTACGACGTGCTCGTCATCGGCAGAAGCGACATCGCGCGCCAGAACACCCCGGCGCAGCAGTGGGCGATCAACGCCGGCTGGCGCACGATCTCGCTGACCGAGCGCCTGCGCGTGCTCGTGCCGCCCGCCGCGATCTAGGGACGCGCGCCCGCCGAGTACGGATCGCGGCGACCGAGCGCCGACCGCAGCCCCGGGACGGCCAGCAGCGCCGCAAGAGCGCGCTCGCTCCGATCGGGCGGGCGCAGCTCGAACGCGCGCTGCAGCTCCTCACGCGCCGCGTCGTACTCGCGCCGGCGCACGAGCCCACGCGCATGCGCCACGCGATCGGCGGCCTCGACGCGGCGGCGGACGACCTCGTCGACGAGCCCGGCATGCGCCGCGTGCACGTGCAGCTGCGCGCTCGCGAGCCCGGCGATGTCGCCCGACAGCGCGCCCGGAGAGCGGCGGTAGCGGACCCTGGCGGCCGGCTCCACCACGAACGCGTGGCCAAGCGCGAGCAGGCGCAGCCAGAGATCCCAGTCCTCGGCGCGCGGCAGCTCGAACTCGAGACCGCCTGCCTCGACCACCGCGTCGCGCCGCAGCAGCACGCTGGAGACGCAGAGCGGGTTGCGCTCGTAGAGCAGCGGCAAAAGCGCGTCCGCCGTATGGCAGCCCGCCGCGAGCTCGTCCCACTGCTCACCCGTCGGGCGCCCGTCGAGGCCGACGATCGACGCGCTGCCAAAGCAGGCCGCCGCCCTCGGATGAGCGGCGAGCGCCGCGAGCTGCGCAGCGTGCTTGCCGGGTTCCCAGACGTCATCTGCGTCGCAGAAGGCGACGAGCTCGCAGCCCTCGAGCTGCGCCAGACCCGTCGCACGCGCGTACGCCAGGCCGCGGCGCTCGGGGTGGCGGACGACACGGCAGTGCCCCGTGTGGTCGGGAAGCAGCGCGACCGGCTCGGTCGACCCGTCGTCGACGACGAGCACGACCTCGGGCCGCGGGTCCTGCGCGAGGATCCCGTCGAGCGTCTCGGCCAGCAGCGAGGGCCAGCCGTGGACGGGGACGATCACACCGGTCCGCATTCGTCCGACCCTAGTGGGCCGACCACGACCGCGGAGACAGCGCGGGACCGGACCCGTCACCATCGACGGCGATGCCGCTTCCGATCGTCACCGAGCGCCTCGTGCTGCGCCCGTACGAGGCGGATGACCTGCCGCAGCTGCACGCAGTCCTCTACAGCGACGAGGCGGCGATGGCGCTGCTGGGCGGGCCACGCGATCTGCCGGGAACGCGCGCCGCGCTCGAGCGCACGATGAAGCAGCAGGAGACAGGCGGCTTCTCGTTCTGGCCGGTGATCGAGCGCGAGAGCGGCCTCATGTGCGGCGAGGCCGGGCTGTTTCCGCTCGCCCCCGACGGGCCCGACGTCGCCCTCGGCTACGCGTTCGGCTCGGCCTACTGGGGTCGCGGCTACGCCACGGAGGCCGCCCGCGCGGTAATCGCCGAGGCGTTCGCCACGCTCGCCATGGACCGCCTCGTGGCGATCACGCGCGAGGCGAACTTCGGCTCGCGCCGGGTACTGAGGAAGCTCGGCTTCCGCGAGCACGGCCTGCGCCACGTGTGGGGCGCAGAGCAGCTCTTCTTCACCCTGCGACGGGACGGCGGCGATGGCGAGCCGCGGATACCGTGAGCCGCCCACGTCTCAGACAAGGAGCACATTCATGGCAAGACCGACGGTGCAGCGAGGATCCGAGGGCCAGGACGTCAACGACCTACAGGCGGCCCTGATCGAGCTCGACTTCAAGCCGGGCGAGGTCGACGGCGTGTTCGGCGTCTACACCGAGAGCGCCGTGAAGTCGTTTCAGCGGTGGGCGCAGATCGATCTGCCCGACGGCATCGTCGGACCGGTGACCTGGGAGAAGCTCGAAAACGCGCCCCGGCCGGAGTGACGCCGGCCCACGAGCGCTCCGTCAGAACCCGTGGTTCGGGTTGTGCGCGGGCGCGGGGTTGTCGCGCGGAGGCTCGGCCGGGCCGCGCTCCTCCGTTGCGAGCGGTTCCATACGCGGCGGCATGCCGGGAAACTTGAGCTTCAGCTTCGTTCCGTCCTTCAGGATCAGCTCGTGCGGCTTCTGCTTCAGTGGCTCACCTGGTATCGCGCTCATGACGCGAGGCTACCCGACGGTCATAAGGGGCGCAGAAGTTCTGCTCGACCACGATACGACGATGATCGTCTTGTTCTGTGCACGCGCCATGCGCGATGATGGGCCTTGATGGACCCCGAAGCCGCCGTCACGCACGAGTTCCGTAAGGCAGCCGTGCGCATGGTTGCCGCCGCCGAGCACTTCAAGGCCTCGGGCGACCTACCCCCGTGGGCACGTGCCGAGCTCGATTCCTGGAAGGACGAAGCCGACACCGGCGCTCAGGCGAGGAACGAGCCTCCGGACCCCGCCGCCGGCGGGCCTGCGACGGCACCGGACTCCATGAGGCCGGCGATCCGCGCCTCGTCGTAGCCGGCCGCCCGCAGGACGTCCGCGGCATGCTCGCCCAGTTCCGGCCCCGGTAGCCGGTTGCAGTCCGCCGGCGTGCGCGAGAGCTTGACCGGCGCCCCGAGCAGGCGTACCGGCTCGGCCACCCCGGGCTGGTCGAGGCCGACGACCATCTCGCGTGCGCACACAAGCCCGGACTCCAGCGCCTCGCCGAGGTCGAGGACCGGCTCGAGACAGCACTCGTGCTCGGCGGCGAACGCCTCCCACTGCGCGCGCGTGCGCGTCGCGAAGATCGCCTCGACCTGTGCGTGGGCGTCGCTGCCGGGCGCGGCGAACTGCGCGGCGACCAGATCCTCGCGTTGCACCCCGCGACACCACGCCTGCCAGAACTTCGGCTCCAGTGCGCCCAGCGTCACCCAGCCGCCGTCCGCGCAGGCGTAAGGGCAATAACAGATGAGGCCCCCGGACAGCTCGAGCGCCCCGCGCGCCGGCACCTCGCCGTCGGCGAAGTAGCGCGCGGCGACCATCGCCAGCCAGGACAGCGCCCCGTCGGCCATCGAGACGTCGACGATCTGGCCATCCCCGGTCCGATCGGCCTCGCGCAGCGCGGCGAGGATCCCGAATGCGGCCATCAGCGCGCCGCCGCCGATGTCGGCGATCTGCCCTGCCGGCTGCACCGGCGGACCGCCCGCCGAACCGGTCAGGCCGAGCAGGCCGATGAGCGCGAGATAGTTCATGTCGTGGCCGGGGCGGTCACGCAGCGGACCATCCTGGCCGTAGCCGGTGATCGAGCACAGCACGATCTTCCGGTTGACGGCGCGCATCGCCTCGTAGCCGACGCCGAGGCGGTCCAGCACGCCCGGCCGGAAGGACTCGAGCACGACATCGTGCCGGCGGGCGAGGTCGAGCAGCACCGTGCGGCCGTCCCGGTGCTTGAGGTCGATCCGGATCGAGCGCTTGTTGCGGTTCAGCGCCAGAAACGGCGCCGACTTCGCGCTGTCCGCGGCGCCTGCGAGGTACGGCGGCGCCCAGCGGATGTAGTCGCCCAGGCCGGTGTCCTCGACCTTCAGCACGTCGGCGCCGTAGTCGGCGAGCAGCAGCGAGCAGAAGCCGCCGGGCAGCAGCCGGCTGAGGTCGAGCACGCGCACGCCTTCGAGCGGCAGGCTGGTCATGCGCGCACCACCCCGAGCATCTTGCGCGCCTCGGCGACGGTGGCGGCGTGCCGCCCCGCGTCCTCGGTCATCCGCCGCGCACGCGCGCCGAGCTCGCCGTTGGAGCGCGCCATCGTCCGTCGAGCATCCACTGCGCGCGCCCGATCCCGATGACGCCCCAATGCGCGCCCGCTGGGACGTTGTCGACTATCGCCGCGAGGTTGCGCGCCGTCGCCGGGATGCCGCCGGTGACGCCCATGACGCAGTCGACGTGCAGCGGCGAGCGCAGCAGGCCCATGTCGATCAGCGGCGCGAGCGAGCCGACGTGGCCGATGTCGAAGCACTCGTGCTCGGGCCGGATGCCGAGCTCGTTCATCGCATCGAGCAGCTCGATGATGCTCATGCCAGCAACGGCTCGATCGCGTCGGCAACGAGCCGACCATAACCCGGCGCCGCGGACGTGACCTCCGCGCCGACGATGTCCGCCAGCCGGCCCACTTCGTCGAGAAATTCGTGCAGTCCCAGCGGCGAGAGGCCTCCCGGCGCCGGGAAGCTCACCGGGAAGAGGTCGGGGTCGAGCACGTCGAGATCGACGTGCACGAAGAGCGTCATCCCTTCGAGCGAAGCCGCGTCTTCGATGCGGTAGACGCCACAGCGATCGAGCGCCACCCGCTCGGCGCCCTCGACGTCGCGTACGCCGTGCATGATCACGCGCGCCGGGTCGAGGCCGGCGCCGAAGCCGGTGTCCCACAGCCCGCACGCCCCGGCCAGGCACATCCCGCCGAGAAAGCCGCTGCTCGTCGTCGCGGGCGTGTTGAAGTCACCGTGCGCGTCGAGCCACAGCACGCGCACGTCCGGGTGGTGGCGCACGACGACGGGGAGCGTCGCCACGCTGATCGAGCACTCCGCCGCGAGCAGTACCGGCGCGAGACCCGCCTCGAACGCGTCGTCGATCTGCCCGCCGGCCTCCATCAGGCAGCCGTGTGAGTCGCGCAGATCGTCCTCCCAGCCCGCGATGCGCGGCGCGCCCGGCTCGCCGATGATCCGCGCGCCCAGCAACTCGCCGAGCTCACGGGTGCCGGCCGCGGCATGGGGACCGCGGTCGGACGTCCGGCACAGCAGCGCGGTCAGCTGCCGATCCACCGTGGCTCGCGGCGCTCGAGGAAGGCCGCGACGCCCTCACGAGCATCGTCGGTCGACAGCGCGAGCGTGAGCTGCCCGCGCAGGTACTCCAGCGCCTCGCCGAACGCCATGTCCTGCTGCGCGAAGAGCGCGTCCTTGCCGAGCTTCATGAGCAGCGGCGACTTCGCGGCGAGCTGCGCCGCCCAGTCGGCGACGGCGCCGTCGAAGTCGGCGGGCGCGACGACGCGGTTGACGATCCCGAGCCGCTGCGCCTCGTGCGCGTCGATGCGGTGACCGAGCAGCAACAGCTCGGTCATGTTCTTGCGCCCGACGTTGCGGCTGATGAGCGCGCCGATCATGAAGGGAAAGAGGCCGACGTTGATCTCGGGCGTGCCGAACGTCGCGCGCTCGCTTGCGATCACGAGGTCGCCGGCGAGCGCGAGGCCGAGCGCGCCCGCGAGCACGTGGCCGCGCGCGGCGCACAGCACGGGCTTACCGAGCGTGCCGATCAGCTCGAACAGCCGCGGGAAGCGGTCGTTGGCGACGTGTTTGTGGACGAGCGGGACGGCGGCGGCGAAGCCCGCCAGGTCGCCGCCGCTCGAGAAGACCGTCTCGTGCGTGGAGGCGAGCACGATACAGCGGACCACGCCGTCGTCGCGCGCCGCGGTCAGCGCGTCGAGCAGCTCCTCGAGCAGCGCGTTCGAGAGCGCGTTGCGCGACTCGGGCTGGTCGAGCGCGATCGTGGCCACGGCGTCGGCCACGTCGTAGTTCAGGGTCTCGTAGGACACGGGCGCAATCTACTTCGCGCGCACGCACGTGGCGTCAGAGCAGGAAGCAAGACGTGCCACTGTTCACGTCCGGTGCAGCGCGCGCTACGGACCGGCGACGGCCACGACCGACGACGTCCGCAGGCCCGATCACGCCGCCGGGCGCCGGCATTTCATCTTCACCGACGACACGACGCGCTGCGCGAGTCGATGCGCGCGTTCGTCGGCAAGGAGCTCGCCCCGCACGCCGGCGAGTGGGAGCAGACGACGTTCCCCGACTGGATCCTCACGCGGATGGGCGAACTCGGTTTCCTTCGGCCGATCCTCGCGTTCGGCACCGAGGAGCAGAAGCAGGAGTGGGTCGTGCCTGCCATCGCTGGCACGAAGATCCTCTGCCTCGGGATCACCGAGCCCGATGCCGGCTCGGATGTCGCCGCCATCACGACCCGTGCTGTCCGCGACGGCGACCATTACGTCATCGACCTACATCACCAACGGCCACCGCGCCGACACATCACCCACGGCGACCGCGCCGACGCAATCGTGCTCGTCACGAAGACCGTCCGGACCAGGGCCACACGACGGCCTGGCGCCACGGCAACGGGGCATACCCCGTGCGCGAGATCTCGATGGCGAAGCTGCACGGGTCGCGGATGGCGGTCGAGGTCGCCGACGAGTGCATCCAGATCCGCGGCGGCGCGGGCTACATGACCGAGTACGGCATCGAGCGCGTCTGGCGCGACCTGCGCCTGAACCGCATCGGCGCCGGCACCGACGAGATCATGCTCGACGTGATCGGGCGCAGCTACGGGCTGTGAGGTCAAAATTTTCCCCTCGGCGCAGGCCCGAAGGTTATGGTCGCACGACAGTCCACAGCTTGGTGACTCGCATCGGAGGAGTACGATGTCACGACCCACGATGTACACGCTGACGACCGCCATCATGGCCGCCCTGGTCATGCCGGCCGCGGCGCAGGCGGCCAAGCGGACGGTCTTCATGGGAGCGCCGCCGGCAAGCCAGGATTCATTCCAGAAGCGCGCGAGCGAGGTCAACGCGTTCTTCCCGAGCAACATCAGGATCCACAGGGGCGACACGGTCGCGTTCACGCCGGTCGGCTTCCACACCGTCGACTTCCCACCGCGCGGCGGCAGGGCCGTGCCCTTCTACGTGCCGACAGGAAAGGTCACCGGTGTCACGGACGCGGCGGGAGCGCCGTTCTGGTTCAACGGGCGCGACAAGCTCGCCTTCAATCCGCTGATGTTCAGGTCGAACTTCGGCAAGACGGTCACGAAGGGCGCTGGGCGCGTGGAGAGCGGCCTGCCGCTCGCCGACAAGCCGAAGCCGATGAACGTCCGCTTCGGGCGCACCGGGCTGTTCACGTACTTCTGCGACGTCCACCCCGGCATGCGCGGCACGGTGCGCGTCGTCGCGAGGAACCGGCCCGCGCAGTCGCCGAGGGCGATTGCCCTCAGCGTCAGGAGGCAGACCGCGTCGGCGCTGACGACGGCCAAGAGCCTCGCCGCCACGAAGCCGCCGGCGAACGTCGTCAGCGTGGGCGCTGCCGGCGGGCGCGGGGTCGAGCACATGGGCTTCCTGCCCGCCAAGCTCACGGTGGCGGTCGGCACGAGCGTGCGCTTCGCGATGCCGGCGCGGTCGACCGAGGCGCATACGGCGACGACGGGGCCCGGGAACCCGATGACCGACCCGAAGTCCTATCTGGGCACGATCTCCGGCAGCTATCAGGGGCCGACGGGAGTCGATCCTCGGGCGACGTATCCCAGCGAGCAGCCGCCGGCGGTCGCGGCGCTGACGCCGCTGCTGCACGGCAACGGCTTCTGGAACTCCGGCGAGCTGGACGCGATCTCAGCGTCGCCGTTTGCGCCGGCGAACACGGTGCAGTTCGCCGCCCCCGGGACGTATGAGTTCTACTGCGTGATCCACCCGTTCATGCACGCGACGGTCACCGCGCAGTGACAGATGGCAGAGTCGCTCTCGCGGCCCTCGTTATGACCGGCGCGGCGGTGCTCGCCGCCGCGCCGGCCGCCGGAGCCGCGACCCGCGAGTTCTGGGTGGCCGCGACGCCGGTCATCTGGAACATGGCGCCCAACGGGGGCGACCACATCACCGGGACGCGCCTGGATCCGGCGCAGACCGTCATGCCGACGACGGTCTACCGGCGCTACTCGCGCAACTGGCGCCGTCCGCTCAGCAACTCGCCGATGTCGGGCAACCAGGACCTCATCCCGGGGCCGCTCATGCGCGCCCGCGTCGGCGACAAGCTCGTCATCCACTTCAAGAACATGGACTTCAGGCGCATGAACGGCCACTCGATGCACTTCCACGGCGTCGAGTACAAGCCGAGCTCAGACGGTGCCTTCGTACCGGGCGTGTCGGGCCCCGACGGCAACGTCCTGCCCGGCAAGACCTGGACCTACCGGCTCACCGCGGGCCGCCAGTCGGCCGGCGTCTGGCCCTACCACGACCACTCGTCGTCGATGCACGAGTCGATCGCGGGCGGGATGTACGGGATGCTCTCGATCCGCGGCCGCGGTGAGAAGCTGCCCGACAAGGAGTTCGTCGTCGTGTTCGCGCCGATGGGCGACTTCCAGACGATCGACGGCCGCGCCTTCGTCGGCAACACGCCGGTGTTTCAGACGAAGGTCGGCGACCTCGTGCAGTGGGACGTCATGGCGATGGGCTCCGAGCACCACACCTTCCACGTCCACGGCCACCGCTGGCTGGAGGCCGGCGGCATCTCGCGCGACACGCGTACGGTGGGCCCCGCCGAGTCGTTCCGCTTCCGCTACCGCGAGAACGCCCCCGGGGTCTGGCTGTACCACTGTCACGTCGAGCAGCACATGGAGCGCGGCATGATCGGCACCTACCGCGCGAGCCGCCGATGAGGCGGGCGGCGCTCCTTGCCGCGCTGCTGGGCGCTGTCGCCTACGCCGCCCCCGCCGCGTCGCAGCATCCTTCGAGCGACGACGCCTCGGGAGGCGCTACCGCGCCTGCGGGGATGACGCTCGCCGCGCGCATCAGCTTCGACGCGATGCTGCCGCCCCGGCTGGACCTCGTCGCGGGGGAGTCCGTGAGGTGGACGAACGAGAGCGTGCGCATGCACACGGTGACGGCAGAGGACGGCAGCTTCGACTCGGGGCGCCTGGCGTCGTCAGAGGCCTATCGCCGCCGGTTCGGCACCGCCGGCGAGGCGCGGTACTTCTGCAGGCTGCACCCGTCGATGCGCGGGCTCGTAGCCGTGCACGACCTGCTGCTCGACAACCCGGGCCAGGCCGCCGCGCCCAACCGCCCGTTCCCGCTGTCGGGCCGCGCCGCCCTGCCTGCGGGCACGCCGGTCTCGATCGAGGCTGACAGCGGCACCGGCTTCGCCCCCATCGCGTCGAGCACGATCGGCGAAGACGGCCGGTTTGCCGCACGCATCGTCCCGGCCGCGAGCACGACGCTGCGTGCGGTGGCGGGCGCCGCGACGAGCTCGAGCGTGAAGCTGCTCGTCCTCGATCACCGCATCAGCCTGACGGCGCGCACGACGATGCTCGGCCGCGTCCGGCTGCGCGCGAACGTGACGCCGCCCGCGCGCGGCGGTCGGGTGGTGCTGCAGCTCTTCCTGCCCGAGCGCTTCGGCTGGTGGCCCGTTCGCACGGCCGTGCTCGACAAGCGCTCGGGTGCGACGTTCACGCTGCGCACGCGGCTGCGGCGCGCCCGCGTGCGCTACACCCTCGCCGACGGCGCGACGGCGCTCGCGACGAGCCGGATCCTGCGGATCGGCCGGGTGCGAGCGCCCGCGAGGCACGACGACTGATCCGGCGCCCGGCGCGGCGTCGTGGCCGTGCGGCTCGCCGGGCTAGGCGACGACTTCGAATTGCGACATCAGGCCGTGATCCTCATGGTCGAGCATGTGGCAGTGCATGACGTACTTGCCCGTGTAGTCGCTCATGCGCCCGGCGATGACGACGCGCTCGCCGCCGTCGAGGAAGAACGTGTCCTTCAGGCAGGCCTCCCACGGCGGCGGCGGCCTGCCGTTGCGCGAGAGCACGTACCAGTCGGTGTGGTGCAGGTGGATGAGGTGGGCCACAGCGGTCCGGTTGTGCAGCTCCCAGGTCACCGTGTCGCCGAGCCGCGCGGTGACGTCGGCGTACGTCGGATCGAAGGATCGGCCGTTGACGAGCCAGCGCGGCCGCAAGCCGCCGCCGACGGTGAAGCGCCAGACGTGTGACGGCGTGGCGGCCGCCTCGGCGACCCACGCCGGCAGCGCGCGCAACTGCCGCGGAACGGAGCTGCGGTCCGCTGCGCGCCGCGTCCCGACGCGGAACTGCATGAGCGTCCCGGCGTACGTCGTAGAGCCCAGGCCCTGCGGTCCGTGCGACCGCCTGGCGCTGCGCAGGTGCACGTGCTCGCCACGTGCCGCGGCGAAGTCGACGATGACCTCCACGCGCTCGCCGGGGCCGAGCAGGACGCGGCTGCGGCGCAGCGGGCGGGGCATGAGGCCGGCGTCGGTTGCGATCTGGACCATCGGCAGCCCGCCGCTGAGCTGCAGCTCGTAGGCGCGGAAGTGCGACGCGTTCAGCATCCGCAAGCGGTAGCGCTGCGCCGACACGCGGTGGTAGGGCAGGACCGCGCCGTTGACGAGCACGTGCCGGCCCGTGACCCCGTCGTCGGGCGGGCGCCGCTGCGCCGCGAACGGATCGGTGAGCTGGTTGTTCGCGTCCAACGAGCGATCGGCGAGCATCAGCGGGATGTCGCGGTGCCCGCGTGGCAGCGGCAGCGATGCGTCGAGCTCGTCGTCGACGATCCACATCCCGGCGAGCCCGCGCCAGACGTTGCGCGCCGTGCGGTCGAGGCGATGGTCGTGGTACCACTGAAACGCGGAGCGCTCCGGCACCCCGTCCTCGATCTGCTCGTAGCTGTACGTGCGCGCGCCGCCGGGACCGATCAGCAGGTCGTTGCCCGACTGCGCGGCCGGCACGGCGGACGAGATGTCGCAGTACAGCGACTGCGGCTGCGCGTCGGTCAGCCCGCCCGGCTGGCCGTCCTCCGTGCAGCGGTTGTGCCCGCCGTGCAGGTGGACGGTGAGCTCGCCGGCCTGCGCCGGTAGCCGGTGCTGGAAGCGCACCCTCGTGGTGACGCCCGCGGGGCGGCGGATCGTCGGACCCGGAAAGCTGCCACCGTAGGTCCACATCTGCGTCTTGCGCCCCGGCAGGATCGCGACCTCGGCCTCGCGCATCGGGATCGTCAGGTCGGCGCGCGTCAGGACCTCGGGGATCGGCAGCGGCGTGGAGTACGGCCGCACGGCGCGCCGGATCCGCACGCGCCCCGGCGAAGCAGGCGCGCGCACGGCGACCGGAAGCGTCAGCACGAGTGCACCGGCCGCCGCGGCGGACAGCAGCGATCGACGGCTGATGCCGTCGATCGCAGGAGGCTCCGATTGCTCGTGCAAGGGACGCGTCGGCGGGCGGGAAGCGTTGCTCCCGCCCGCCGGGGCACGTGGGCCTAACCGGTGACCCTGATCTTGCCCTGCATCTCCGGATGCACGATGCACATGTAGCGCAGGATCGTCCCCGGAGCCGAGCTGACGACCTGCGAGAACTCCTCGTTCTTCTTCTCGCTGTACCAGGAGTCGCCCTTCCTGGAGACGCGCGAGAAGCGCTTGTCCCAGCCGATCTTGCCGGCCTCGACGAGCGGGCGGTCGAGCTTCTCCGTCTTCGGGTCGAACTCGTGCGCGGTCGCCGCGATCAGGCAGATCTTGCCGGGGGTGAAGCAGTCCTTCATCGCCTTGGGGCTCTGCGGCACGACGTTGGACGCGACGAGCGTGAAGGTGTGCGGCCCGTGCTCGCGCGGATTGCTGAGGTTGCGGATGCGCAGTGGCTGGCCCGAGGCGACCGACGTCGACCCGGTGAACTGCAGCACGGGCGTGGACCTCATGGAGATCGTCTTCGCGGTGGAAGCGGGCACCTGCGCCCCGCCGTCGGCCGACGCGGGCGATCCGCTGCCCAGCGCTGCCACCAGGCCGGCCGTGGCGCCCGCGGCGAGCAGGCCCCGCAGTGCCGTCGAACGTCGAGTCCTCATTGCTTTCGTCTCCTTGTCAGCCGCGACCGCGGGGAATGGTGGCCGCGAGGCTCTCAGGCGAGGGGTCCACGACGCATCGGGGAAACCCCTCGATCGTCCAGTCCAAACCCTGGTT
The DNA here is from genome assembly GCA_035536715.1 of Solirubrobacteraceae bacterium. GTDB lineage: Bacteria > Actinomycetota > Thermoleophilia > Solirubrobacterales > Solirubrobacteraceae > CADCVQ01. The sequence goes on along the minus strand of DATLNO010000077.1, from coordinate 32,882 downwards.
AAGGGTGCATCAACCCTTAAGATCGCGGCTGGATGCACGAACGCGCCGGGAGAGACAAGTTGATCGGCCGCGACCCCGAGCTCGAACTGCTCCGGGACGCCGTCGCGGCGGTGCGCGGCGGCGCAACCCGTTCGATCGGCGTCTTCGGCGAGCCGGGCATCGGCAAGACCGCGCTGCTGCGCGAGCTGAGCGCAAGCGCCGCGACATCAGGGCTGCTCGTCCTCTCGGGGAGCGCCGCCGAGCACGAGCGCGATCTCGCGTTCGGCCTCGCCGTGGACGCCCTCGACGATCACGTGTCGACGCTGCACCCGCGCCAGCTCCAAACGCTCGGGCCTGTCCGCGAAGCCGAGCTCGCCGCGGTGCTTCCCGCTGTCGCCCAGCATGTCGAGGCGACCGAGCCGGCGAGCGGCGCAGAGCGATTTCGCTACCACCGCGCGCTGCGGGCCCTGCTCGAGCGGCTCGGCCGCGAGCGCCCGCTGGTGCTCGTTCTCGACGACGTGCACTGGGCCGACGACGCCTCGCTGGAGCTCATCCTGCACCTCATCCGGCGCCCGCCGCGAGGGGCGCACCTGCTGGTCTTCGCCGGCCGGCGCGTCGGGCCGGCGCTGCGACTGCTCGACGCGCTGCGTGGCGCGCCGTGCGGCGAGCATGTCGAGCTGCGGCCGCTCGCCGACGCCGACGCCGCCGTGCTGCTGCACGACGTCGGCGACGAGGCGCTGCGCGCGCGGCTCCTGCGCGAGGCCGCCGGCAACCCGCTGTATCTCGAGGAGCTCGCGCTCGCCGCGGGGCGCGCGGAGGCGTCGCTGCCGTCCTCGCTGGTCGCGGCCGTGCAGCAGGAGGTCGCGGCACTCCCGGCCCCCGCGCGCGTGCTGCTCGAAGGAGCCGCCGTGGCCGGCGAGCCCTTCGACCCCGAGCTCGCCGCGCGTGCCGCCGGGCAGGCCGAGGATGCCCTGGCGTTGCTCGACCAGCTCGTGGCCGCCGACCTCGTGCATCGCGCCGAGTCAGCGCGCGGATTTCGCTTTCGTCATCCGCTTGCGCGCCGCGCCGTCTACGACGCCGCCCCGCCCGCCTGGCGCCTGGCCGCGCACGAGCGGGTGGCGGAGGAGCTCACGCGTCGCGGCGCGGCACTCGCGGTGCGCGCCTACCACGTCGAGCAGTGCGCCCGGCCGGGGGACGACGACGCCGTGGCGCTGCTCACGCGGGCCGCCGCGGAGTCTGCCGAGACCGCTCCCGCGACGGCTGCGCGCCTCTACGAGTCCGCGCAGCGGCTGCTGCCCGGCGGCGACGCGGCGCGGCACGCGGCGGTGCTCGCACCGCGTGCCGCGGCGCTCGCGTCGGCCGGCCACCTCAACGAGAGCAGGGAGGCGTTCGAGCGCGCCGCGGAGCTGCTCGCGCCCGGAGCGCCCGAGCGCATCATGCTCGTCGCCCGCTGCGCGACGCTGGAGAACGTCCTCGGGCTGCACGGCGCCGCTCGCGGACGGCTCGAGCGCGCGCTGGCCTCGCTGCCGGACGGCGCTGCGGCCGAGCTGCGGGCCGCGTTGGAGACGCAGCTCGCGCTCACCGCGTTCTTCGCGGCCGATGCCGCCGCCGTCACGCGCTGGGCGGGCCGCGCGCTGCAGACCACGGCGCAGCCGCCATCCGGCTCGCCGCTGGCCGGCGCGATGGTGCTGGGGAACGCGCTGCAATCGCTCGGCCTGCTGTTGAGCGGTGATCCGACCCGCTCGCGCTGGCACGTCGACCTGGCCCTGCGCGGGTTCACGCGGCTCCCGGACCACGCCGTCGCCACCTGGCCCGAGTCCGCCTGGGTCCTCGGTCACACGCTGCTGCTGCTCGAGCGCCACGGCGAGAGCCAGGAGGTCATGCGACGCGGCCTGCGGATCGCCCGCGCCGAACGGATCGGCCACCTCGTCGCACCGCTGACGACGTTGCTGGCGCTGGGGCTGACCGACACGCTCGACCTGGCCGAGAGCCTGCAGCTCGCGGAAGCCGCGGAGGAGACGGCCCGACTGCAGGGCCTGAGCTACCAGCTGCAGTGGGCGCTGTCGTCGCACTCGTTCGTCGCTTGGCTGCAGGGCGACGTGCGCGAGGTCGCACGGCTGGAGGCCGAGTGCCGTCCGCTGCTCGACGATCTCGAGCCCGGCGACATCTTCAAGCCGATCGGGCGCTGCAACCTGGCGGCGCACCGTGCCGAGGAGGATCCGGCGCTCGCCCTGCGCGAGATGGTCGACGCCGCCGGACCCGAGCTCGAGCGGATCGACCCGACACGGTCGCTGTGGCTGGCGCTCGTGCTCGTGCGCGCCGCGATCGCGACGGGGGACGTCGACGAGGCGCGCCGCTTTGCCGCGCTCACCGAGCGGCGCGCGATCACGTACGAGCTGCCGGTCGGCGTCACGCGCGCGCTGGCCGCCCGCGCCGAGATCGCGCTCGCCGAGGGCGATCCGCAACGCGCCGTGCGGCTCGCCCAGGCGGCCGCCGACGAGCAGGAACGCCTCGGTGCGCGGCTGGACGCCCTGCCGTCGCGGCTGTGCGCGGGGCGCGCCCTCGCGACGGCCGGACGCCGCGCCGAGGCACACGACGAGCTGCAGCGCGTCGCCGACGAGGCCGGCCGCGCGCAGGCGTGGCGGCTGCGCGACGCGGCGGGCAGCGAGCTGCGCCGCCTCGGCGTGCGGCTGGCGCCGGTCGGGGCGGCTCGCGCCGCGCCGGCGCCGTCCGCGCTGACCCCGCTCACCGAGCGCGAGCGCGAGATCGCCGCGCTCGTCGCCCAGGGCCGCTCGAACAAGCAGGTCGCGGCGACCCTCTTTCTCAGCGAGAAGACCGTCGAGCACCACCTGTCGCGCGCCTACTCCAAGCTGGGCGTGCGATCGCGCACGCAGCTCACTGCAGCGTGGGGCGCCGCCGGCCGCGACGCCTCGCTGCGACCGGCGTGAGCGCGCGGCGGGTCGCGCGCGGCAGGACGATCCGCGCGGCCGCGCCCAGCCAGTAGGGCCGGGGCACGTAGCGCTCGGCGCGACCGCCGGGCCCAGCGTCCATGACCGCCTCGGCGACCTTCTCGGGCGTCGAGACGATCCAGCGCGTGAGCCGCCGGTCGACGAGCTGGCGCTGCGGAAAGCCCTCCGTCGCCACGAAGCCCGGCAGCACCATGCCGACGTGGACGCCGTGCTCGCGCTCCTCCAGATGCAACGCGTCGGTCCAGCCGGCGAGCGCGAACTTGCTCGCCGAATAGGCGCCGGAGTGCGCGCGGCTGACGCGGCCGGCGGTGCTCGAGACGTTGACGATCGCGCTCGGCGCATTGCGCCGCAGCAGCGGCAGCAGTGCCTCCGTGAGCCGCACCTGCGCGTCGAAGTTCAGCTCCATGTGACGGCGCACGTTCGCCCAGCCGGTCTCGCCGAACGTCCCGCGCCAGGCGGCGCCGGCGTTGTTGACGAGCAGGTCCAGGCCGCCCTCCCACGTGTCGACGGCGGTGGCGATCTTCGCCGGCGCGTCCGCGTCGGTCAGGTCGGCCGCGATCACCATCGGCGCGCCGCCGAGCTCGAGCGCCAGCGCGCGCAGGCGCTCCTCGCGGCGTGCGACGAGGATCAAGCGTGCACCCGGCTCGCGGGAAATCCGCCGGGCGGTCGCCTCCCCGATCCCGCTCGAGGCTCCGGTCACGAGGGCGATCACGCGCAGCAGGCTACGTGGTCTGCCGCGCAACATCGAGGTGCGCGCCACGTCCCAACGGCATGCGGTCGCGCCTTCACCTTCTTGCTGCCGCGCTCACCGCCCTGCTCATCGGCGCCGCTCCCGCGCACGCCCGGTCTTACGGCTTCCTCGCGACCCCGACCGACCAGCTCGCCGTGCCCGGCCACATCGCCGGCTTCGAGATCACGCCCGAGGGCTTTCTGTACGCCGGCCACGGTGAGCTCGTGTTTCGCGCGGGGCCGCGGCTCGTCGGCCTGCGCGCGCCGGTGCGAACGCTCGACGGCGGCCGTTACCCGGTGATGCGCTACGGCCAGCGCTTCGGCGGTGTGCGTTACGAGCTCGACGTCTTCGCGACGCCGGTCGGTGGCCAGCCGGTCGCGTTCGTGCGCGTGACGATGCACAACACGTCGGCGCACCGGCTGCGCGCGCGGTGGGCGATCGGCATGCGCTACTCCGGCGGCGCGCTGAAGGCCAACGGCGTGCGGCGCTTTCGCTTTCCGCGCCCGGTTGCGCCCCTGCTGCCCGGCCTGTTCATGCAGCCCGGCGCGGCCTTCGATCTCGGTTGGGGCTACGGCTTCGGCGACGGCACGATCGTCCGCGACGGCAGCGTCCTGGCGACCTTCCCACCCGCGCCCGCCGCCGCCACGGTGGAACTGCAGCGCCGCGAGGGTGCCGGCCCGGTCCGCGCGGCGACGACGTTCGGGCTCGTCGAGTACGGCATCCCGCTCGGCCCGGGCGCGCGCCGCACGCTCGACTTCCGCATGCCGGTGGCACCCGTTCCCGTCGGGTCGCCGGTCGTCGCCGAGCTGCGTGCGGCGTCGCACCTGGTCAGCCGCACGGCGTTGCTGCGGGCGTGGCGCGCGACATTCGCCCGCGCGATGTCACTGCAGCTGCCCGAGCGCCGCGTGCAGGAGGCCTACTACGCGAGCCTCATGCACATCCTCCTGCCGCGCTACCGGCTCGCCGACGGCCGTTGGGTGCAGCCCGTCAACAAGCTGCGCTACCACGGCTTCTGGCTGCGCGACGGGGCGGTCATGACGCAGGCGCTCGATCTCGCGGGCCTGCACGCCGAGGCCCGCGAGAACCTCGGGTTCTTCGCCGAGTGGCAGCGCCCGAGCGGCCAGTTCATCTCCCGCGTCGGCCAGCTCGACGGCCATGGCCAGGCGCTCTGGGCGATCGGCGAGCACGTGCTGCGCACCGGCGACAGTTCGTTTGCGCGAGCGATGCTGCCGCGCCTGGACGCGGCGTTCGAGTGGCTGCGCGAGGCGCGGCGCAACGATCCGCTCGGGCTCGTCCCGGAGTCCGACCCGCGCGACAACGAGCTCGTCGCGGGGCACCTGGCGGGCGACGACTTCTGGGCCGTGGCGGGGCTTGCGGCGGTGGTCGACGCGGCGCGCATGCTGGGCGAGACCGAGCGTGCCGCAGGCTGGAGCACGGAGCTCGAGACGCTGCGCGTGGCGGTGCGCCGGCGCGTCGGCGAGGCCGCGGCGCGCAACAGCGGCGCGATCCCAGCCGTGCTGGACCGGCCCGGTGGCCGCGATTGGGGCAACCTCTGGGCAGCCTGGCCCGAGCCGGTGTTCGACCCGGCGTCGGCGATCGTGACGGCGACGCTCGCCCGCGCGCGGCGCAACTTCCGCGAAGGCCTGGCGACGTACGGCGAGTTTCACAACCTCCATCACTACCTCGGCTTCCGCGTCTGGCAGACCGAGCTGCTGCGCGACGAGCAGGCGCGGGTGGTGCAGGGCATGTACGACGCGCTCGCGCATACGACGAACACGCACGGAGGCTTCGAAACCGGCGTGCGGCCCTATGCGCGGCGCTCGGTCGACGACAACCTCGCGCCGCACGGCTGGTTCGCGGCCGAGCTCGTGGCGCTGCTGCGCAACATGCTCGTGCGCGAGCGCGACGGCGGGCTGGAGCTGCTGTCGGCGGTGCCGGGCCGTTGGCTCGTGCCGGGGCGCCCGACCGTCGTGCGCGACGCGCCGACCAAGCGCGGTCGCGTCGACGTGTCGCTGCATCCCGTTCGCGGCGGGGCCGTGTTGCGCTGGAACGCCGCGGTTGCCGAGGGCACGCCGCTGTGGTGGCGCGTGCCGGCGCGCGCCCGCGGCGTCCGCGTGGCGGGCTTTCCCGTCGGCGCCGGGGCGGTGCGGCTGCCCGGTCGTGCGGGTGAGCTGCGGATCACGTGGCGCCCGCCGGCGCGCACGTCCTCGTTCGACGGGGTCACGGCGGCGCTGCAGAAGGCCTACCGCGCGCGCGGCGCGAAGCCGCCCGTCTGAGCCTGAGAGGGCCGCGCCGTGATCCGCGCCTGGCGTTCAGCACGCCTGCGTGAGGCGGGTGTGGCGCCGACTGAACTGCGTCGATGAGGAAGATCGGTCGGACCGGCCACGGTTGCCCGAGACGCCGCCCCCGGCCGCCCCCGCCGAGGCGTGTCGGGAAACTGCTGGCACAGAACACTTTGGCGACCCGCTTCCCTCCGGTGCGGCTCGCGCACGCGCAACGCATACCGACTGGCCAGTCAACCAGTCGATATCGTGGCCGGCCGCAACCACGAACAGGAGCGCATGCGAATGGGAGTACTCGACGGCAGGGTCGCGATCGTCACCGGCTCGGCACGAGGCATCGGCCGCGCAACCGCCGAACTGCTCTCCGAGCAGGGCGCGAAGGTCCTCATCAACGACCTCGATGCCGACGTCGCGGAGCAGACGGCAAGCGAGATCGCCGGCGAGACCGTCGTCCACGGCGGCGACCTGACCGCCCCCGGCGCGTGCGACGAGCTCGTGCAGACCGCGATCGACGCGTGGGGCAAGATCGACATCATCGTCAACAATGCCGGCTACACGATCGACGGCGCGGTCCACAAGATGACCGACGAGGCCTTCCAGCGGATGCTCGACATCCATACGATCGTCCCCTTCCGCGTCATCCGTGCCGCCGCGCCGCACCTGCGCGAGCCGGCCAAGAAGGAACGCGACGAGGGCATCGAGGTCTTTCGCAAGATCGTCAACGTCTCCTCGATCTCCGGAACGATGGGCAATGCCGGTCAGGCGAACTACGCCGCCGGGAAGGCTGCCGTCGTGGGCCTGACGAAGACGCTGGCCAAGGAGTGGGGGCAATTCAAGATCAACGTCAACGCGGTCGCGTTCGGCTTCATCGAGACCCGCCTCACGGCGGCGAAGGTCGAGGACAACACGATGCAGATCGGCGGCGAGACCGTGCAGCTCGGCATCCCCGAGCAATTGCGCGGCATGGCGTCCTACGTCATCCCGCTCGGCCGGCCGGGAACGCCCGAGGAGGCGGCGGGCGGCGTCTTCTTCCTCTGCTCGCCGTGGTCGAACTACGTCCATGGCCAGACGCTCAACATCACCGGCGGCCAGTTCACGGGCATGACGACGTAATCACCGCCTGGCGGGTCCCTGCAAATGAGCCGAACTGAACACGCGACCGTCAGAACGTCGAGTTTCCGTTCTGCGGGTTTCCGACAATCGGATCTGGGAGTAGTCTTCGCGGCGTGCAGGTCGTCAAGCCAGGTCCAGACCATGTCGTGCCGCGCGGCGTCGTCGGCGGCGCGGAGGTGTCGCAGGCCACGACCGGCGCGTCGCACATCTACATGGGCGTCTTCCGGGTGCCGGCCGGCGCGCAGTCGCGACCGCACTACCACGCCGAGTGCGAGTCGGCCGTCTACATGCTGCACGGCCGCCTGAACGTGCGCTGGGGCGAGGAGCTCGAGCACTCGCTCACGCTCGAGCCCGGCGACATGGTGTACGTCCCGCCGCGCGAGACGCACCAGCTCGACAACCCCTCCGAGACCGAGGCTGCCGAGTACGTCGTCGCACGCGACGCGCCACAGGAGGACTCGGTCGAAGTTCCCTGGGCGCGCTGAGCGCGCCTCCGCCTTCAGCTCTGCCGCCGCGCCTCGCGCTCCAGGCGGGCGCGCTCACGCTCGGCCGCGTCGCGATCGCGCCGCGCCTGCTCCTCGTCCGCGGCCGGCGGCTGCGCATCGAGCGGCGTCTCCCACTGCTCTGACCGCTCGGGCTCCGGCGGCTTCGGCTTGTGCGGTGGCTTGGATGCTCGCTCCCGCCCTCCCGGGCCGGCGAGCCCGATCGCGCCGCCGACGATCACGGCCACGAGCAGCAGCGCGAGCAGGTCGAGCGCCGGTACGTAGCGCCTGCGTGCCTTCGTGCCCTCCGGCGTCGTGTACGTGCACGTGCGCGTAAACGGGGGCGCGAACGACGGTGCGGAAGAGGCCACGCTGCCGCTCGGCAGCTTGTCGAGGTCCGAGCAGGCGTTGCCGATCGGCCGGATCAACCAGATGAACAACAGCCCGACCGCGAAGACCACGACACCGGCCCTGACGCCGCCGCTCATCAGCAGAACTGGTCGTAGAAACGCATCCGCGCCGCGAGCACCGCGCGCTCGACGCGCGCGTGCTCCTCCACCGCACCGCTTTCATGCTCCAGCGATCGCACCAGGCACGCGCCGAGCCGCCCCGAGTGGGTCGCCGAGTCGTCCGACGCCGCTGCGAGCGGCTCCCGGCCGTCGTGGTGGTGATGCGGGTGGTAGAAGCGTGAGGTCGCGCCGGCCGCCTCGAGCTCGCCCTCCATCCGGCGCCAGAACTCGCCGTACTCGACCGACACCAGCACCTCGCCCCAAAAGCGCAGGATCGCCAGCACGGCCGCGTCGCCAGGCGCCGCCGCAGCGTCGAGCATCAGCGCGAGCGTCTCCTGCACGACGCTCGCGGTGACGGCGCTCGGCCGCGCATCCATGATCTGCTCGCGCGTCGCTCCCAGTGCGAGGAGGTCGCCGACGAGGTCCTCGCGATGCGACGGCGTTGCCCCGGTCGGGTCCGGGTACTCCTCGCGCAGGATCTCCCGTACGAGCCGCGTCGACGCCGCGTCGGCAAGCCCGTCGATGCCGATGTCGTAGACGACGGGAAACAGCAGCGACAGGAAGCGGCGCTGCAGCAGGACCTCGCGGAACGCAGCCCCGTCGAGTCCGTCGATCGCCGCGAACAGCGGGTGCCCGGTGAACTCGGCCAGCAGCTCGGCCTCAGCGGCGTCGGCGCTCAGGAACCGAACCCGAACTTCCGGCCCATGTCCTCCAGCTCCGTCTGCCATTGCTCCAGATCCTCGAATTCATGTCCGGTCTCCCAGAGCGTCTCAAGCTCGCGGAAGACGAGCCGACCCATCAGCGACTCCTGTCCCAGGACCTCGATCTGCGGCGACTTGACGGCGAGCTGACCGTGCAGGAAGACGCTGAAGAACGCCCGGTCGTCGACGCCGTAGACAGAGATCGACGGGAGCGAATGGTAGAGCCTGACCCGCAGGCGGCGGCGCCCCTCGTCGCCGGCGGTGCGAGCGATCGCTGCGAGCACCTCGAGGCAGTGACGCACGCCGGGCTTGACGCGGTCCTCCCGGACGCGCGCCTGGTTGACGCCCTGCAGCGCCTCGCTGCGCAACTGGGCGATGTGCGAGTCGGGATAGAGCATGAGGATCGAGACGTACGTGCCGCGCGCGAGCGCGTCGACGAGCGCGTCGTCGAGGATGTTCAGCTCCGGGATCCACGTGTTGAGGATCACGATCTCCTCGGCGTCGACCATCAGGTCGACGAGCAGGTGGTAGTCGAGGTTCTTGTGCACCTGGACGATCCCGGCGTCGACTGCGACCGCGCCGGCAACGGCGTCGGATTGGACCGGTGGCAGGGGCGGCGGCGCGTGTCCCCGATCGGCCCCCATGACGACCGGCGCGCTCGGCAGGGCTGCCGCGACCTCTCCTGCCGGGGCGCCGGCGCCGAGCCGGTCCTCGTGGTCGAAGGCGATGAAGCGCCGGGCGCATTCGGCCAGCAGCCGCGGCTCCTGGCGGCGCCCGAAATCGGACGCCGCGTTGACGAGATGCGCGGCGGCTTTGTGGTAGCGCGTCGTGAGCGACTGCGACTCACCGTCCTCGTCCTCCCAGGTCATCAGCTCGCGGATCGCTCTGCAATCGCGGCCGGCCGGGAGGCGGTCGAGGTATTCGGGGATCAGGCGGCGCAGGATGAAGTGCACACGCGCGGGCTCGTCGAGGGCGTCGACGCTCGCCGCACGGTGGAAGCCCGACAGCACCGGCAGCGCCGTTTCGAGCGCCTCCGGGTCGCGGCCGGCGAGGCGGATGACCTGCTTGAGCTCGTCCGCCAGGTCACCCGAACGCGTGCTCACGCCAGCCACCGTAGCGTCGGATTCGCGTCGGATCAACGTCGGGGGTGACGGGACAACTGCGCGAACGTCGCCCGCCGGTCGTGAGAGAGCAGGCTCCGAGGCGTGGCGGGTCGGGCATCGCCACTCCATTCTTCGCCTCGTTCACACCAACACAACGTGCCCTTTCACAGTGCAACGAACGGAGTTGTGCTCATGCTCACGACAGCGACGACAACCTGGGGAATCACCGAGACGCAGTTCCTGACGGGCTACGGCGTGCTCTGCCTGGTCGCGATGGTCGCGATCTGGTGGCAGTGGCACGAGGCGATCGGGCGCAGGGAGCACAGCGCAGACCCGTTGCCCGACCTCGGCGTCTATGAGCTGGCGCTGCTCAGCGGCGGAACGCAGCTCGCGATCACGAGCGCGCTCACGTGCCTGCACGGCGACCACGTGCTGCGGGTCCGCCGGCGCGAGGGCACGCTGAAGGTCTCCGGCGAGCTGGGTCCGGGCGCCGATCCGGTCGAGCGGACCGTCTTCGAGGTCGTCCGCCGCGAGCCGGGCATCAGCACCACGGCGCTGCGCCGCGCGGTCAGGGAGGACGACGTGCTCGCGTCGATGTCCGAGCGGCTGACCCGGTCGGGCCTCCTGCTCGACGAGCAGCAGGCGGCGCGGGTGCGGCGCCTGTGGATCGTGGGCGCGCTGCTCGTGGCGCTCGGCCTCGCGCGGGTCGTCGCGGGATGGCAGAACGGCGCGGCGACCGGCTGGACCGCCGCGATCACGCTCGTCGTCGCGTTCGCGACCGTCTGGCTCCTGCGCCGGCGGCCGGTCGCCACGAACCGCGGGCGCGACGTGCTCGGCCGGCTGCGCCGGGAGAACGAGCAGCTGCGCCGCCACCCGCTGGCCGGCGAGGGCGCGCTCTCGGTGGCGCTGTTCGGCGGCGGCGCTCTGTGGCTCGCCGACCCGGCGATCGCGTCGGCGCTCGGCGTCCCGCGTGAGGACGAGTCCAACAACGGCTGGTGGGGCTCGCACCGCTCCGGCGGCTGCGGTGGCGGTGGCGGCGTGGGTGGCTGCGCCGGCGCAGCGAGCGACGGCGGCAGTGGCGGCGGCGGATGCGGCGGTGGCGGCGGTGGCGGCGGATGCGGCGGCGGAGGAGGTGGCTGAGATGAACACGACACGCGTGACATGGCAGCTCGGACAGGGCGCCGGCTGGCGCCCACAACTCGATGGCGCGATCGCGCGCGCCGACGGGCTGGGCTTCATCGAGGTCGTCGCGGAGGCGATCGGCGCGCACGCTCTGCCCGCCGGCGTGGCGACCGCGATGCAGCGTGGCCTGCAGGTCGTTCCGCACGGAGTGAGCCTGTCGCTCGGCGGCGCCGAGCGGCCGGATCGCGGCCGGCTGGCGCACCTCGCTTCGGTCGCACAGCGTGTCGGCGCGCCGCTCGTCAGCGAGCACATCGCGTTCGTGCGCGCCGACGGTCGCGAGTCCGGGCACCTGCTGCCGGTCCCGCGCACACGCGAGGCCCTGGACATCCTCAGCGAGAACGTCGCGATCGCCCAGGATGCGCTGCCCGTGCCGCTCGCGCTCGAGCACGTCGCGACGCTCGTGCAGTGGCCGGGTGCCGAGATGGACGAGGCGACGTTCGTCAGCGAGCTGATCGAGCGCACGGGCGCGCTGCTGCTGCTCGACCTTTCCAACCTCTATGCCAACGCGCACAACCACGGCTACCACGCGCTCGAGTCGCTCGAGCGCTTCCCGCTGGAGCGGATCGCCTACGTGCACGTCGGCGGCGGCTGCTTCCGCGAGGGCGTCTACCACGACACGCACGCCGATCCGGTCGTGCCGGGTGTGCTGCATCTCGTGGAGGAGCTGTTCTCGCTCACCGACGTGCCCGGCGTGCTGCTCGAGCGCGACGACGACTTTCCCCCGGAGGCCGAGTTCGCCGCGGAGCTTGAGGCGATCGCCGGCGCCGTGCGCCATGGAAGCGAGCACCGTGTCCGCGCCTGACCGCGAGGCCTACGCCGCGCGCCAGGCGCAGCTGCTCGACGCGCTCCTGCGCGGCGACGAGCCCCCGCCGGGATTCGACGCCGTGCAGGCCGGTGCGGCCGGCAGCTCGCTGCGGCGCAAGCGCGGGCGCCTCGTCGCGCTCGCGTGGCCCGCGCTCGCGCTGGAGCTCGGCGACACCTTCGCGACGCGCTTCGACGCGTTCGCGCGGGCCGTCGCCGCACCCCGGTCCGGCTTGCCGCTCGAGGATGGGCTGGCCTTCGCTCGCACGCTCCAGGCGCGGGCCGAGCTCGGCGACGAGGCACGCGCTGAACTGCTGCTCGCGCGCGCGACGCTGCGCCGCCGCGGAGTGTTCGTCGCCGCCGCCTGGTTGCGCCGGCCACGCTCGCGGCTGCTCGTCGTGGCGCGGATCCCGCGGCTCGGAACGCTGCATCGCAGCCTGCTGCGCCGAGGCCGGCGGGCGGGCTGAGACGATGACGCGATGCACCGCGTCAACATCTCCGCTCCGATATTCACCTATGACGACGACGATCCGGCGGGCTCGCGCTCGGGCCTGTTTCGCTTCGGCCCGCAGCTCGGCGCCACGCAGACGGGCACGAGCGTCTACGAGCTGCCACCGGGCCAGGCGCTCTGCCCCTACCACTACGAGTACGCCGAGGAGGAGTGGCTGCTCGTTCTCAGCGGTCGGCCGTCCGTACGCGACCCCGAGGGCACGCACCAGCTCGAGCCCGAGGATGTCGTCTTCTTCGCGCTCGGGCCCGAGGGCGCACATCAGATCCGCAACGACGCCGACGAGCTCGCCCGCGTCCTCATGTGGTCGACCGTCATCCACCCGGCCGCGACGGTCTACCCCGACAGCGACAAGATCGCGATCTGGACCGGCAACACGGAGGACGACGTCATCGTGCAGCGGTCGAGCACGGTCGACTACTGGCACGGCGAGCCTGGCTGAGGTTCGAATCCGCCAGGGCCGCAGGCCCGCCTCCTGTCACGCTGACGCATACCATGCCCGGCCTGCGTCAGCTCATGCGCGTCCTGCGCCACCGCGATTTTCGCCTGCTCTGGCTGGGCAACTCGGCGAGCGTCGTCGGGGATCGCATCGTCACTGTGGCGATCGCGCTGTTCGTCATCGATCTGACGGGCAGCGCAGTCGATCTCGGCTTCGTCATGGCCGCCTACAGCCTGCCGCTGATCTTCTTCCTGCTCGTCGGCGGTGTCTTTGCCGACCGGCTGCCGCGCCATCTCGTCGTCGTGACGACCGACCTCGTGCGCTTCGCGCTGCACGGCGCGCTTGCGCTGCTCATCGTCACCGGCGAGGTCCGCATCTGGCATCTCGTCGTCATCGGCGTGCTGTTCGGCTCGGCCGAGGCGTTCTACCGCCCGGCCGCCAGCGGCCTGCTTCCGCAGACGGTACCCGAGGACGAGATCCAGGAGGCCAACGCCGTCACGACGATGTTCGCGAACATCGCCGAGTTCGCGGGCCCGGCGCTCGCGACGGTGCTCGTGCTCGGCTTCAGCCCGGCGGCGGCGTTCGGCATCGACGCGCTGACGTTTCTCGTCAGCGCCGCGCTGCTCGTGCGGATCTCACCGCGCGATCGCGCGGCGTCCGCGAAGGCCGCCGAATCCGCGAGCACGGCTCCGGCAGCTCCCGCGTCGGTCTGGGCCGACGTGCGGATCGGCTTCGCAGAGGTGCGCTCGCGCGCGTGGGTCTGGGCGACGCTCGCGGCGTTCTGCATCGCGCTGTTCTGCGCAATCGCGCCGCTGTTCGTGATCGGGCCGATCGTCGCCAAGGAGCAGTACGGCGACCTCGCCGTCTTCGGCTACGTCTTCGCCGCGTTCGGCGCGGGCACGGTCGCCGGCTCGTTCGCCTCGCTGCGCTGGCGGCCGCGCTACCCGATGCGGCAGGCCATGACGTGCATCCTGCTGTGGCCGGGAGCGATCGCGCTCTTCGCGATCGGCGCGCCGCTGGGCGTCGTCCTTCCGGCGATGGTCGTCTCCGGCACTGGCGCCTCGCTGTTCGACGTGCTGTGGCTGACGGCGCTCGCGGAGCGGATCCCGCCGGACAAGCTCTCGCGCGTCACGTCGTATGACTGGACGGTCTCACTCGGGCTCGTGCCGCTGGGCTACGTGCTCGCCGGCCCGGCCGCCGAGGCGTTCGGCGCGACCGAGGTGCTGCTCGGCGGCGCAGCCGTCGCGTTCGTCGCCCTGGGGCTCGGGCTGCTGCCGCGCGAGACGCGGATGCTCGAGCGCCGCGACGACCCCGCCGCGCCGTTCGCGCTGCCCGACGCGCGCGCACACGCGCACCCGCAGGTGCCCTGAGCCGCCGGCCATCGCCTGGGCCTGCCGCGCGCTGGCTGCGCCGTTCGTGGCGTTCCGCGCAGCGTACGCGCGGGTTGAGGGGTCCTGTCGCTACGCGGTCGCCGTGCGCTTCTTGCCGCGCCGTTCGGACCGGCGCTGCTCGCGCAGGCGCTGCAGCACGCCCTTGCGGCCAAGCGTCTCGAGGCCCGAGTGGAGGACCTTGATCTCGCCGAAGATCTCCTCCGCGACAGCCATCTGCTGATCACGCGTCGGGTCCTCGACACGCTCCCAGTGGATCGGGTCGCCGTACTGGACGGTGACCTTCGGGAACTGCCCGCGGCGCCAGTTGCGCACCTTCGCCGAGCCGTGGATCGCGACCGGCACGACGGGTGCGCCGGTCTGCAGCGCGAGCTTGCCGATGCCCGGCTTCGGGCGCTGGGACAGCGTGCCGTCGCGTGAGCGCGCCCCTTCGCAGTACATCGCGACGGCGCCCTCGCGCTCGAGGATCTTCCGCGCCGTGATGAACGCCTCCTCGTCGCGGTGGCCGCGGCGCAGCGGAAACACGCCGCCGTGCGAGTAGACGTACTGCAGCGGCGGCTGGAAGAGTTGCGACTTCGCCATGAAACGGACCTTGCGGCGGATGAACGCGGCGAGGAAGAAGTGGTCCATGAAGGAGCCGTGGTTGGGGGCCAGGATCACGGCGCCGCTCTGCGGGACCTTCTCGCTGGAGATCGTGCGCGTGCGGAAGAACGTCAGCGCCCAGAGGCCGGTGAGCACCCGGACGATCTCGTAGGCGAAGTCCGGCTCCTGCGTGCGCGAGCGCTCGTGGAAGGCGGCGAAGTCCTCGGCGGGGCGCTCATCGCGGCCGCCGGACCCCATCGCCGCGAGTTGCTCGGACCGTTTCAGTCTCGCCATGAAAAGAACTTTACCCCCGCGCCCATCCACCGGAACGCTGCACGGCGCGGCGCCACTGCTGCAGGAGCTCCTCGCGCTCGTCCTGCCCCATCTGCGGCTCGTAGCGCGCGCCCGTCGCGTCGCGGCGGGCGACATCGTCCTGCGTCCACGCGCCGACGCCGACGCCCGCCAGCAGCGCCGCGCCGAGCGCGGTCGTCTCGGCCAGCTCGGCGACCGCGACAGGCACGCCGAGCATGTCGGACTGAAACTGCATGAGCCAGGCGTTTTCGGTCGCGCCGCCGTCGGCGCGTAATTCCTCGAGCGGCCGGCCGGAGGCGGACTCCATCGCCTGGACGGCGTCGACGGTCTGGTACGCGATCGCCTCGAGCGTCGCGCGCGCGATGTGCGCCTTGGTGCTCCCGCGCGTGAGCCCGACGATCGTCCCGCGCGCATACGGATCCCAGTGCGGCGAGCCGAGGCCCGTCAGCGCGGGCACGAAATAGACGCCGTCGTTGGCGTCCAGCGAGCCGGCGAGTTGCTCGGTCTCGGCCGCCTGCTCGATGATCCCCAGGCCGTCGCGTAGCCACTGCACGGCGGCGCCGGTGACGAAGATCGCGGCTTCGAGCGCATAGACCGTCCGGCGGTCGGATGGCGATCCGTGTTCCCACGCGACGGTCGCGAGCAGCCCGGGCGGCGCGGTGGGCACGCTCTCGCCGGAGTTGAGCAGGACGAAGGAGCCGGTGCCGTACGTGTTCTTGCCGAGGCCCGGTTCGAGGCAGCCCTGGCCGTAGAGCGCCGCCTGCTGGTCGCCCGCGATGCCGCTGACGGGGACACCGTCGTGGCCGCCCAGCGCGCCGTCGCGCAGCGTGCCGAACTCGCCGATGCTCGGCAGCACCTCGGGCAGCGCGGCGCGTGGCACGTCGCCGAACAGCGCCAGCAGCTCGTCGTCCCAGTCGCCGCGGTTGATGTCGTAGAGCATCGTGCGCGACGCGTTCGTCGCATCCGTGCGCAGCTCGCCGGTGAGCTTGAAGACGAGCCAGGCGTCGATCGTGCCGAAGACGGCGCCGCCGTCCTGCGCCTTCTCGCGCAGGCCGTCGACGTTGTCGAGCATCCACTCGATCTTCGTGGCGCTGAAGTACGGGTCGAGCACGAGCCCGCTGCGGGTGCGCACGAGCGCCTCGTGCCCGGCGGCGCGCAGCTCGTCGCAGCGCGCGGCGGTGCGGCGGTCCTGCCAGACGAGCGCGCGGTGCAGCGGCTCTCCGGTGCCGGGATCCCAGACGCAGACGGTCTCGCGCTGGTTCGTGATCCCGATCGCCTGCAGCTCGCCGTCGGCGACATCGGCGTCGTCGAGCGCGTCCTGCGCCACGGCGACGGTCGTGTCCCAGATCTCAGCGGCGTCATGCTCGACCCAGCCGGGGCGCGGAAAGTGCTGACCGAACTCCCGATAGGCGCGGCCGGCGAGCTGCGCGGACTCGTCGAAGACGAGGCAGGTCGTGCCGGTCGTCCCCTGGTCGATCGCGAGGATCACGATTGGGACCGTACCCGCCCGCGGGACGGAGATGCGGTGTGAGCACGAGGACGAGGACCGGCCGGGACCGGGAGATGGACGGTCCCGGCCGTTGCCCTCGGCATTGCGGCGCTGCTGCGTGGCGATCATCACGCGCGCCAGGTTGTCGCCGCCGGCGACGGGAGAGCTCGTCGACGGTGATGCATCGACGGTACGGCCCGCTCCAGAGGTCTCCCATCGACGCCTGTCCAAATTCGCCGCGCCGTAGATCGCCCGTCGGTCGAAAGGTCGTCAGGTGCCGAGGTCGTCGAGCGCCGTGGCGATTGCGGCCGCCGCCGGCTCGATCTGGTGGTTCGTCAGGTGCTCCCATTGCAGCGTCTGGCCGTCGGCCAGGGCGAGGACGAGCGCGTGCGTCTGAAAGAGCGACGATGCGCCACGCGGGCGGTCGGCGGCGGCGAGAACGTCGCGCAGCTCGACCGTGCGCGGCGGCGCGCTCTCGCCCGGTCCCGCCCAGCGCTGGTCGACGATCCGCCGCGACGTGACCGTGAGCTGTGCCAGGGGTCCCCACTTCTCGCTCATGTCGGCCCACCCGCAGGTGAACAGGACCTCCTCGCCGGGATCGAGCAGCGCCAGCAGCTGCGCGACGAGCTCGTCGCTGGGCTCGCTGCGCTGCGTGTGCTCGCGGTAGAGCTCGACGATCGAGCCGGCGCTCTCCACGGCTGCGTTCCTCAGCGGCGGCTGGCGTAGACGGCGAGGAAGTCGACGAGCTGGCGGCCGCGGTGCAGAAAGCCGCGCAGGGTTCGCCCCGTCGCGCGATGAGCGAGGTCGAGCGGGATCTCCTCGATCCGAAAGCCGGCCCGTGCGGCGTCGACGGTCATCCCGATCTCCATGCCGAAGCGCGGCGCGAACGGCACGACGGTCGCGAACGCCGGGCCGCTCAACGCGCGCTGGCCGGAGATCGGTGCCTGCAGATCAAGGCCGGTCAGGCTGCGGATCGCCTTGTGCGCAACGCCGATCGCGAACCCGAAGCCGCCGCCGACCCGGCTCGCGAAGACCGCCACGGCGAGGTCGCAGCGCCCGTCGCGCACCGCTTGCGCGAGCGCGGGCAGTTGTCTGGCGCTCTGCGCGAGGTCGCCGTCTACGAGCACGAAGACGGGCGGGTCGGGTTCCAGCGCGCGGCTGAGGACGCGCCGGGCCGCGAGCGTCGCGGCCCCGCCCTTGCCGATCGACTGCTCGCTGCGCACGACCTCCGCGCCCCCTCGCGCGGCGACGGCGGCGGTGTCATCGGTCGATCCGTCGTCGGCGACGAGCACCCGGGCACCCGGGAACGCCTCGCCCAGAGCGGCGAGCGTCTCGCCGAGTCGATCGGCCTCATCGTGCGCGGTGACGATGACGATCGTGTCGGCGTCCATCCCGGCGGCTACTCTGCCAGACGCTTGACGTGCCCGGATGTGTGAACGAGGAGGAGCCGTGATCGAAGTCGAGGCCCACATCACGGGCATCGTGTGGAAGATCGAGTGCAAGGTCGGCGACCAGATCGAGGAGGGCGACACCGTCATCACCCTCGAATCGATGAAGATGGAGATGCCCGTCGAGGCCGAGGACCCAGGCGTCGTCAAGGAGATCCTGTGCGAGGAAGGCCAGCCCGTCGACGAGGGCGACACGCTCGTCATCCTCGAGTAGCCGACCGCTGCATTCATCGACGTAGGACTAATGCGCCATAGGCGTTGTGCTAACTGCACCGCGGACCGTTACGTTTCGCCGTCTATGCCGGGAGAAGTGGTCATCGATCGACCCGCCGATGGTGTCCTCCGGCTGGCCATTTCCAACCCCGCGAAGCGCAATGCGCTCGACCACGCGATCCTCGACGGCATCACGGAAGCGCTGACGACGCTGGACGCTGATACGCGCTGCGTGATCCTGACCGGCGAGAGCAACATGTTCTCGTCGGGTTACGACATCAGCGACATCGCGCCGGAGGACTTCGCCGAAGAGGCGGAGAAGCTCGTCGCGCACCCGTTCTGCGATGCGCTGGCAGCGCTCGACGCCGTCGACGTCCCGACGCTCGCTGTGCTGTCCGGGTCGGCGATCGGCGGCGGACTGGAGCTCGCCCTCAGCTGTGACCTGCGCCTTGCAAGCGGCCACATCAAGCTCGGCATGCCGCCCGCGAAGCTCGGCCTCATCTACTCGCACACCGGCCTACGTCGCTTCCTCGACGCGATCGGCGAGCCGCGCACGCGCGAGCTGTTTCTGCTCGGCCGCTATATCGACGCGACGACGGCTGAGATCTGGGGCCTCGTCAACTGGGTTGTCGAGCGCGACGAGCTCGACACGACGGCGTTCGAGCTCGCCACGCAGCTGGCCCAGAACTCGCCGCTGTCGATGGCCGGCAACAAGCGCGTCCTGCGTGAGCTGCTGCACGCCGAGGGCGCGCTCGATCCCGACGTCGAGCGCGAGATGCTGTCGCTGCGGACCTCGAGCTTCGAGTCCCAGGATCTGCTGGAGGGCGTACTCGCGTTCACCCAGAAGCGCACGCCGAGCTGGAAGGGCCGCTAGTCACTGGCGGTCGGACGGCGCAGTCGCGCGCCGCCGGCCCTTGTACACGTGGCCTTGCGGATGCGTGTTACGAGCCGAAGTTGCCGGCCGCGCGCGCCTGCGCGTACGTGACCATCCGCCGCTGCTCCTCGTCGTAGAGCTTGAGGCGGACCGCGCGCAGGCCGTCGGCGAGCGTGAGCGTCGGGACGTCGTGGAAGATCGGATTGGCGTCGTGCGCGCGCTGCAGGTTGTAGTTCGGGATCCGCGCGCTGAGATGGTGGACATGGTGCAGGCCGATGTTGCCGGTGAAGAACTGCAGGACTTTCGGCAGCTTCAGATACGAGCTTCCGCGCAGTGCGGCCTCGGCGTAGCTCCACTGCTCGCCCGTCTCCCAGTAGACGTCCTCGAACTGGTGCTGCACGTAGAACAGCCAGATACCGGCCGCACCGGTGAGCAGCACGAGCGGAAGCTGGACGAGCAGGTAGTCCAGCGGCCCGATCAATAGGCACAGCGTGGTGATGAGCGCGGCGAGCGCGACGTTCGTCGCGATGATCGCGCGCCTGATGCGGGGCCGGCAGCCGCGCGGGATCAGGCGCGCCTGCACGATCATCCCGAGGATCGGCCCGAGCCCGAACATGACGATGGGATTGCGATACAGCCGGTAGCCCAGCCGCGCCCGCGGCGTCATCGCCGCGTACTCGGCGACGCTCTTCGTCGCGACGTCGCCGACACCGCGCCGGTCGAGGTCGCCGGCGGTGGCGTGGTGAATGGCATGGTTGTGGCGCCAGGCCGCGAAGGTCGTGAACAGCAGCAGCCCCAACGCGGTCCCGAGCCACGTGTTCAGTCGCTTGGACGGCAGAAACGAGCCGTGCGTGCAGTCGTGGAACACGATGTACGTGCGAACGAGGAAGCCGGCCGCCGGGATCGCGAGCGCGAGCGTCAGGAAGTAGGACATGTCGAGCGCGAGGTACATGAGCACCGCGAGCGCGAGGAACGGCACGACCGACGTCCCGATGTCGCGGATGCTGCGACCCAGGTGCGGACCCTCGAACGGTGACAGCGACTCGCGCCAGTACGGGCGCTCAGGGGCCAACACGATCGCCTGCTCTGCTGCGGCCATGACGGCCTCCCATGTGGCAAGGCGGCGAGTCTCCGGTGATCCCCGGCGCCTCATCCCACTTCTGTGCACAAGCTTACGGCAAGCGCCGACTCAGCTGCGGTCCGACCGCGGCCACTCGATCGCGGACAGCGACGTGACGACGGGCAGTTACTCGTCGTCGCCGTGCGCGATCGCGAGGTCGGCGAGATCCTGGAGGTCCTGCGGGCGGCCGGCGGCACGCTTCATTGCGCGAAGCTGGTGCAGCGAGCAGATACGTACGGCCGTCCCCGCGACGTCAGCGTCAATTGCGCTCGTGATGAGCGCTGGGTACGCGTGCTCGCCCTCGACTCCCGCGACCGACTGCATGATGTCCAGGGCGCCCAGTGATGAACGCAGCCGGAAGTTGCCGCCCTGGGCGAGATCGTCTGCTCGCCTCGGGTCGAACGGCATCTCGTCTTCGCCGAAGTCGTTCGCGCCGACCTGCTCCACCGCAAGTGCCGAAAGACATTCCGCGAGCCGGGCGAGATTCCCCCGATCCGGAGCGGGACAGATATCCAGATCCGTCGTAACGCGCACGACACCGTGCGCAATGACCGCGAAGCCTCCGATCACGACGTGCTCGACACCTGCGGACGCGAGCGCGCCGAGCAACGGAACGGGGTCCAGCGGACCGCTCATGTCCGGGTGCGCAGCGCTGCGCCGAAGAACGCCCCTGCGGAGCGGGCGAGCGCGATCCCCTCGGCGAGGTTCTCGCTCGGGCTGCGGGCGCCGTCGCTACGCAGACGTTCGGCTCGCGCACGCTCGTTGCGCTCGGCATCGCTCGCCTTCCAGGCGGCGATCTCGGCCTCGGTACGCGGACGCTGCATCGCCACATGATGACTCAGGGAACCGAGGCGCGAGTTGCCGGCCGCGGAGTAGACCGTGCGTCCGGCGCGGCTGCGACGCTGCCGCGCGATGGCACCGCTGATCACCCGCGAGGAGGCGCTGCGGCTCGGCGACCTCGAGGAGCCCGCAGAGATCGAGGCGCTGATCGAGCGCGCCTGGCAGGCGCGCCTCGAGCGCTTCGACGACGCCACCGACATGTGCTCGCTCGTCAACGCGAAGTCCGGTGGCTGCGCGCAGGACTGCGGCTTCTGCGCCCAGTCGCGCTTCGCGGAGGCGCAGACGCCGATGCACGCGATGATGGAACCCGCGCAGATTCTCGAGCACGCCCGCGCGGCCGAGGCCGCCGGCGCACACCGGTTCTGCATGGTCACCCAGGGCCAGGGCCTCTCCAAGCGCGACTTCGAGAAGGTGCTCGAGGGCACGCGCCTGGTCGCCGAACACACGAACCTCAAGCGCTGCGCGTCGATCGGGCACATGTCGCGGACACGGGCCAAGGCGCTGAAGGAGGCCGGGGTGCAGCGCGTGCATCACAACGTCGAGACCGCCGAGTCCTACTACCCGGAGGTCTCGCAGACGGTCCGCTACCAGGGCCGGCTGAACACGATCGACGCCGTCCGCGAAGCCGGCCTCGAGACATGCGTCGGCGGCATCCTCAACCTCGGCGAGTCACGCGAGCAGCGCGTCGAGATGGCCTTCGAGCTCTCGGAGATCGACCCGACCTCGGTGCCGATCAACCTGCTCAACCCGCGCCCGGGAACGAAGTTCGGCGACCGCGACCACATGGACCCGTGGGAGGCCGTGAAGTGGATCGCGATCTTCCGCCTGATCCTGCCCGACGCGCTGTTTCGCCTGTGCGGCGGCCGCGTGGAGAACATCGGTGACCTGCAGCAGCTCGCGGTTCGCGCCGGCATCAACGGCGTGATGATGGGCAACTTCCTCACGACGCTCGGCAACACGCCCGAGGAGGACCGGGCGATGTTCGAGAACCTCGGCCTGAACGTCGCGCGCCAGCCCGACAACGGCGCCAACCCGCGCCCCGACAACCGCAGCGGCCACCTTGCCGGCGAGACGCCCGCGGTGGATCGGCAGGCGAGCGTCGGCGACGTCGCGGCCGAGGTTGCCGGACTCGAGGTCCGCCTCTGGGATCCGTCCTCGCAGCTGCGCTTCGCGCGCAAGCGCGGTCCGATACCGCCGCGGCCCAGGGCCGCCGGCGACGCCACCAGCGCGATCCGAGGCTGAGCGCAAGCGATGAGTGAGATCGGGGCGCGGTTGGCAGAGCTCAAGGAGCTCGGCCTGTACCGCCGCACCCGGCTCGTCAGTGGTCCCCAGGGACCGAACGTCGTACTCGACGGTCGGCCGGTCCTGCTGCTGTGCTCGAACAACTACCTCGGTTTCGCCGATCACGAGAAGGTGCAGGAGGCGGCTGCCGAGGCCGCGTTGCGCTGGGGCGTCGGAGCCGGCTCGTCGCGGCTGGTCAGCGGCACGATGACGATTCACGGGCGCCTGGAGAAACGGCTCGCGGCGTTCAAGGGCACGCCGACCGCGCTGCTGTTCGGCTCGGGCTACCTCGCCAACCTCGGCGTCGTCGGAGCGCTCTCGCGTGCGGGCGAGGTCGTCTTCTCCGACGAGCTCAACCACGCCTCGATCATCGATGGTTGCCGGCTGTCGCGCGCGGACACCTTCATCTACCGTCACAACGACGTCGAGCACCTCGCCTGGGGCATCAAGCAGGCCGAGGGGCGCGGCGCGCTGATCGTGACCGAGTCGGTCTTCTCCATGGACGGGGACGTCGCGCCGCTGGAGGAGATCGCCGATCTCGCGCGGCACCATGGCGTGCGTGTCATGGTCGACGAGGCGCACGGGACCGGCTGCCTCGGACCGGGCGGCCGCGGCGCCGTCGCCGAGGCAGGCCTCGAGGGCCGCATCGACGTCATCGTCGGAACCCTCGGCAAGGCGCTCGGTTCCTACGGCGCGTATGTCGCCTGCGACGACGACGTCGCGGCGCTGCTGATCAACAGCGCGCGCTCGCTGATCTTCTCCACCGCGCCGCCGCCCCCCGCGGTCGCCGGCGCGCTGGCCGCGCTCGAGCTGCTCGAGCAGCAACCGCGCCGCGTCGATCGCCTGCGGGCCAACGCCGAGGTGCTGCGCGGGGAGCTCGCGCGCGAGGGCTTCGACGTCGCCGGTTCCTCGACGCAGATCGTGCCGATCATCGTCGGTGACGCCTCGACGGCGATGCGCGTCTGCGAGGCGGCGCTCGAGCGGGGCGTGTTCGCCCAGGCGATCCGGCCGCCGACCGTCCCGCATGGGACGTCGCGGCTGCGACTGGCGGTGATGGCGACGCACACGAAGGACGAGCTGCGCGAGGCCGCGCGCGTGCTCGGTCGCGCGGCGCTGCAGGCGGGCTTCCGCCCCGCGACGGCGATGCCGGTCGCGGTCGCGCAGGAGCAACGCGCACGGCCGGGCGCTCCGCTGGCGAGCGCGTCGCCGGCGCGGCACGCCGCCGACGCCGCGTAAGACCGGAGGGAAGCGCACGGGTGATCGGGCCCCCGACGGGTCGCCGGGTGCGACGAATGATCGTCGCCTGCCGACGGTTGCTCGACAACTCCGGTCGACGTGCTCACGTAGCCTCAGAGCGTGTCCCTCCGCGGCCTTTTCGTCACCGGCACCGACACCGGCGCCGGAAAAACCGTCGTCGCGGCGGCGATCGCGGCCGCGCTGCACCTGCGCGGCGAGCGAGTGACGGTCTGGAAACCGGTCGTGACCGGAGTCGACGAGCCCGGGCCGGACGGCTGGCCGGCTGACCATGAGCTGCTGGCGAGGGCCGTCGACCGGGATGCCTCGGCCGTGACGACCGCGACCTTCGGCCCCGCCGTCTCGCCGCACCTGGCGGCCGAGCTCGCCGGGACGATGCTCGACCTGCGCGTCTTGGCGGACGCGGCGCGTGCTGCCGCGGCGGGCGCCGACGTACTCGTCGCCGAGGGCGTCGGAGGGTTGCTCGTCCCGTTCGGTGCGTTCAGCGTGCGCGACCTGGCGGTCGCGCTCGGTCTGCCGCTCGTCGTCGCGGCGCGCCCAGGGCTGGGGACGATCAACCACTCGCTGCTGACGATCGAGGCCGCGCGCGCCGCGGGCCTCGCCGTCCGTGCGGTCGTGCTCACGCCGTGGCCGGCGCAGCCGAGCGTCATGGAGCATTCCAACCGCGCGACGATCGAGCGCCTGGGCGACGTCGAGGTCGCGACGCTGGCATCAACGAGCCCCGCCTATGACGACCTCGCACGGGCCGGTGCCGCGCTGCCCTTCGACGCGTGGATCGGGCCGTGACGCCGCCGCGGGCGTTCCTGACCGCTCGCTGGCTGCATGTCCTCGGCGTGACGTACGCCGCCGACGAGGAGCTGCTCACGCCGCATCTCCCGCGCGGCGCGCAGATCGACACGCTCGAGGGCTCGCCGCGGGTCAGCATCGTCGCGTTTCACTTCCGCGGCACGCGGCTGCGCGGGGTGCCGATCCCGCTGCATGTGAACTTCGGCGAGATCAACCTGCGCTTCTACGTGCGCCTCGGCGGCCGGCGTGCCGTCGTGTTCATCCGCGAGTTCGTGTCACGGCCCGCGATCTCGATCGTCGCCAAGCTGAGCTACAACGAGCCCTACCGCACGATCCGCATGCGTGACGAGGTGCTCACGCGGGAGGACGGGCTCGTCGGCGTGCGCCACCGCTTCGGCCGCGGCCTGGGTAACCGCCTGGAGGCGTGGGCAGACCCAGAGCCCGTCGCGCCGGCGGAGGACTCGGCCGCGTATTGGCTCACCCACCACGACCTGGGCGTCGGCCGCGCCCGCGACGGCAGCGCGCGCTCCTACGAGGTCGACCACCCGGTCTGGGCCCTGCACGAGGTCCGCGCGCTCGACGTCGACGTCGACTTCGCGGGGTTGTACGGGCCACAGTGGGCGTACCTCGCGGACGCCGAGCCGTCGCATGTGACGCTCGCAGAGGGGTCGGCGGTGTCGATTACGCCGTTCAGACCCGAGGCGCGGAGCTGAGAACACCCGTCCAACCCGCTGCGCATCGCGTAGCGCTAGCCGTCCTCGCCCGCGGCGAAGGACACGATCGAGGAGTCGATCAGCCACTCCACCGGCGCGACGTCGTCGGTGTAGACGCGGCCGCCGCGCAGGTACGGCTCAATGCGCCCGGCGGCCTCGAACGCGAGCGGCTTCAGCTCGTCCGGCAGCGCCGCCCCGTTGCGGCGCAACCGCTCGGCCGACGCGTCGCCCATCGTCCCCAGCAGCAGGGTGTTGACCGGCTGCGAGGGGTCGCGAAGCACGGTCGGGAAGACGGACGCGAGCGTCGCGCCGAGCACCTTCTCGAGATCGTCGGACCCCTCGGGATGGCCGGCGTTGACGACGACGACGCCGCCGGGGCGCAGGCGGTCGCGGGCAAGCTCGAAGAACTCCTTCGTGGCGAGGTAGAAGGGGATGTAGGGCTGGCGGTAGGCGTCGACGAAGATCGCGTCGTAGCGCTCCTTCGTGCGACGCAGGTAGGGCCGCGCATCGGCGGTGTGCGTGCGCAGCCCCGGCGCCTGCATGTCGAAGTAGCGCCGCCCGATCTCGCTCAGCTCACCGTCGATCTCGACGCCGTCGATCTGCACCTGCGGGAAGAAGTGGCCGTATGCCCGCGCGGTCGTCCCCGCGGCGTTGCCGAGGATCGCGATCCGCCCCGGCGGGCGGTCCTGGGCGGCGAACGGGACGATCATGTACTCGTCCCAGACGTTGTCGCTGAGGTAGGAGTTCGGGCGCCGCAACGAGTGCACCGCCTGTCCCTCGTTGAGCTCGAGCGTGCGGATGCCGTCCGCGCGCTCCACGACGCGGGCGTACTGGTACTCCGTGTCGGTCTCGTGGATGACGCGTGCGCCTGCCTCCGTCTCCCCCTTGACGGTCCCCAGCGGCAGCACGAGCAGGAAGGCCAGCAGCGCGGGGGCAAGCAGCAGCCGGCGCCTTGCCAGCCCGTATACCGCGATCAGCACGAGCGCGAGACCGAACACGATGAACGTCCGGCGCGTGCCGATCAGCGGGATGAACAGCAGCGCCGACGAGAACGTGCCCAGCAGCGAACCGACGGTCGAGATCGCGTACAGGCGCCCGGAGACGGTGCCCGCGTGCGCGACGTCGGCAACCGCGAGGCGCAGCGCGTAGGGCGCCACAGCGCCCGAGACGAGGACCGGCGTCGCAACGAGCACGGTGACGCCGAGCAGCGAGCCGACGAACGCGCCCGCGGAGATCGAGTCCAGCGCGTCGATCGCGACGCCGAGGAACGGGTCGGCGACGAACGGTACCGCTGCGAGCAGCAGGCCCGACAGCAGCACGATCCTGTACAGCCCCTCGCGCGTCGGATTGCGGTCGGCGAGCTTGCCGCCGTACCAGTAGCCGATCGAGAGCGCGACGAGCACGATGCCGATCGTGTTCGCCCAGACGATCGTGGACGCGCCGAAGTACGGCGCCAGCAGGCGCGCGGCGGCGATCTCGGCGCCGAGGATCGCGACGCCGACGACGAAGACGATCAGGGCAAGCGGTGGCTCGGGCAGGCGGCGCATCGGGGGGCACGAGGGTATTCGCCCGCATGCCCCGAGAGGTTCAATCGCCCTCGCCGCAGCCCAACGCCGGACCCACGGACTCCTCCACCGTCAGGATCTTGCCGCCCATCACGGTGCCCGAGCCGGCGATCGCGTCGGCGTACTTCCAGATGATCAGCGGGTAGGCGCCCTCGGGGTGCATCTCGCGCAGGATCTTCCAGTTGCGGGAGGTGCCCATCGCGCCCTCGGCCTGTTCCTCCGCGGCGGCGTCGCCGCTGCTCCGCGCGCTCACCCACTGTTCGATCCACGCGCAGGCCGCGGCGCCGGCGACGAGCGCCCCGAGCTGGTAGCGGTCGCGGACGGAGTCGCCCGTGGCCAGCCGCGCGGCGTCGAACGCGGCGGGGACAGGGATGTCGGCGAGCATCGCGCGCACGACCTTCTCGCGATCGACCGGCAGCACGACGTTCGCGGGCATCGCCGACAGCCATTCGTCGACGCCTACGGCCCGCAGGGTACGCAGGAGCGCGACAAGCTCGCCGCTGTCTCGAAGCTGCGGCCCCGGCCAGCCCGAGCGCAGCTCGAGCTCGTAGCCGCCCTGACGCCAGACGCCGGCCAGATAGTCGTCCGCGCGGCCGGGGCCGACGCGATAGATGAGCGCGCTGTGGCCGAGCACCTGCGTCCGCGCGACAACACGCGATTCCCGATCGCTCCTGCGTCCTTCGGTCAGCGCGGCGCCGATACCGACGCGGTTCCACTTGAGGTCGAGGCGGCGCTCGCCGTCGACGAACGTCATCTCGCCGAAATCGACGGAGAACTGGTCGGCGCGCTGGATCTCGGAATCGCCGAGCAGCAGCCGCGGCACTGCGTTCGCGACGCGGACGGCCTCGGCAGCCCATGCTCGCTGGGCGCCCTGATCGGCACCGAGGAAGGACGTGGCGGCGAGCACGATCGCCGCGCAGACGGCGATTGCGAGCGCGGCGACCGAGCGCCCGGGGCGGCGTGGGCGGCGACCGCGCAGGCCTCGCGGCGACGGCACCGCCTCGCGGGGCTCGCGCATGATCGCCGCGCTCAGCTCGTCCGCGAGGCACTCGAGCCCGTCGAGCGCCCGCAGCTCGCAGTCGCTGATCGGCGCCGCCTGCGCCACGAGCTCGTCGATCGTCGGGCTCATCTGATCTCCTCCGTCACCTGGTGGGTCATGCCAAGCGCGGCGAGCTCCGCGCGCAGCCGCGCCCGCGCGCGGTGCAGGCGGCTGCGGACGGTCGCTCCGGGGACGCCGAGTGCCGAGGCGATCTGGGCCGGGTCGAGGCCCTCCCAGCTCGTGAGCTGCAGCAGCTCGCGATCGTCCGGGTCAAGCCGCGCGAGCGCGTCGGCGACGACGCCGCCGCCGGCGGCGAGTTCGTCGGTCGCGGGGCCGACCGCCGCCAGCTCTTGGCCGAGGCGCTCGGACAGCCGCGAGCGGCGCGCGGCGCCGCGCCGCTGGTTGGCGAGCACGTGGCGCGCCACCCCGAGCAGCCACGGGCGCTCGTCATGCTCGCCCGCCGGAACGTCGTTCACGCGCCGCCAGGCGACGAGGAACGTCTCGGCCAGCACGTCGGCGGCATCCGCGGGCTCGCGGCAGCGGCGCAGCGCATAGCCCAGCACGGCGTGCCGATGCGCATGGAAGAGCAGGCTGAAACCGCTGTCTCGCTGCTTCGTCGTCTCGCATCGTGCGCAGCATCCACCCAATGTCCGGATGACCTGAAGGCGTTGCAGACCAGCGGGTTCGTCCGCGCGCCCGCCTAGGGTCCGCACCATGACGACGCGTGAGCTTGCGGCAAAGGACAAGCGGGCGCTCTGGCACCCGTTCACGCAGCAGCAGGGCTGGTGCGAGGAGGAGCCGCTGATCATCGAGCGCGCGGAGGGCTGCACGCTCTATGACACCGCCGGAAACGGCTATCTCGACGGCGTCTCGTCGCTGTGGTGCAACGTCCACGGCCACGGCCATCCGGCGATCGACCGCGCGGTGCGCGACCAGCTCGGTCGCGTGGCGCACACGACGCTGCTCGGCCTCTCCCATCCCGGCGCGATCGAGCTCGCCGAGCGCCTCGTGCAGCTCGCACCCCGCGGCCTGGAGCGCGTCTTCTACTCCGACAACGGCTCGACGGCCTGCGAGGTCGCCCTGAAGATGGCGTTCCAGCACTGGCGCCATCGAGGCATGCCCGAGCGCGACGGCTTCATCTGCCTGCGCGACGCGTACCACGGTGACACGATCGGCTCGGTCTCCGTCGGCGGGATCGACCTCTTCCACGCCTGTTTCGGCCCGCTGCTGTTCGACACATGGCAGGCGGAGCCCGGGAGCACCGAGTCCATGGCAGCGCTGCTGCGCGAGCACGGCGGGCGCGTGGCGGCGGTCATCGTCGAGCCGCTCGTGCAGGGTGCCGCGGGGATCCTCACGCACCCTGACGGCTATCTGCGCGATATCCGCGCGCTGTGCGACGAGCACGACGTGCTGCTCATCTGCGACGAGGTCGCCACCGGCTTCGGGCGGACCGGCACGATGTTCGCCTGCGAGCAGGAGGGCGTCGCGCCGGACCTCATGTGCATCGCCAAGGGGCTGACCGGCGGCTACATGCCGCTCGCGGCGACGCTCGCGAGCGAGCGCATCTACGAGGCGTTCCTCGGCGAGCATGAGGACCTGCGCACGTTCTTTCACGGCCCCACGTACACGGGCAATCCGCTCGCCTGCGCCGCCGCGCTGGCGACGCTCGACATCTTCGAGCGCGAGCGCACGCTCGATGCGATCCAGCCGAAGATCGCCCTGTTGCACGAGCTGCTCGACGAGCTCGTCGCGCCGCTGCCGGGCGTTCGCGCGATCCGCCGCCGCGGGCTCATGGTCGGCATCGCGCTGCGCGAGTTCCCGGTGCAGGCGCGGATGGGCCACCAGGTGACGCTTGCCGCACGTCGCCGCGGCGCGGTGATCCGCCCGCTCGGCGACGTCGTCGTGCTCATGCCGCCGCTGGCGATGAGCGCCGACGAGATCTGCCACCTCGTCCAGATCACCGCCGCGTCGGTGGCGGAGGCGACGGCGCGGCCGGTTCTGCTGGCCGCGGTCGCGTAGCTTCGGCGCGGCGGCGGACCTACTGCTCGGAGGCGAGGCGCTCCCTCGCCTCACCGTGCCCGGCGGTGGCGGCCTTCTCCAGCAGCGCCCTGGCCTCGTCGGGATCCTCGTCCTCGATGAGCTTGGAGAGGTTGAACATCGCGTCCGCGTCGCCCTCCTCGGCGGCGCGCGCGTACCAGCCGATCGCGCTCGGGCGATCGGTCAGCTCGAACAGCAGCCCGAGGTTGAACATCGCGATCGCGCTGCCGCGCTTGGCGGCCAGCTCGTAGCGGCGCTGTGCGGCGGCGGGCGCGATCGCCTGGTCGAGGACGCCGAGCTTGATCATCGCGTCGATGTGCCCGCCGTCGGCGGCGCGCTCGAGCCAGTCGCGCGACGCCGCCGGATCGTGCGGCTCCAGATAGAGGCCGACGATGTACATCGCGTGGACGTTGCCGCCCTCGGCCGCGCGGCGAAACCACTCGCGTGCCGCCGCCGGGTCGGTCTTGGCCGCGACGGTGCCGAGAAACAGCATCGCGTCGGCGTCGCCTGCCGCGGCCGCGTTCTCGTAGCGACGATGGAGGGTGCGCTTGCTCGCCTTGCTGATCAGGCCCATTGACAGAAGACTAGATAGGTCGATGGGCGCCGCGGACCAGCGACTGGAGTGTCACGGGCGTTCGATGATGACCATCGGCGACTTCACGACGGCGGTGGCGGGCTGGCCCGGCTTGAGGTCCAGCTCGTCGGCCGCCTCGCGCGACATGAGCGAGACGATCCGAAACGGCCCACAGGCGAGGTCGATCTGGGCCATCACACCGTCGCGCTTGACGTCGACCACGACACCCGGCATGCGGTTGCGTGCGCTCGAGCGCGAGTTTGTGCCGCGCTCGCGCAACACGCGTGCGAGCTCCTCGGGGGCGAGCACGCGGGTGCTGCCGCGGCGCTCGAAGGTGATGCGTCCGTCGCGCTCCCAGCGCCGCAGCGTGTCGACGCTGACGCCGAGCGCCTGCGCTGCGACCCCGATCCGGATGCCCTCGTCCATGTGGCGCGAGCCTACTTGGCCGCGCCGGAGCGCTTGACCCGCACCTCCAGCCCGCCCATCAGCGCATAGCCGCGCACGCGAACCACCGGCGTGCCGGGCCGGATCGGCTCGCTGCCCGGCCGGTACTCGTGACCGCCCATGAACGCAAAGCCGCCGACGTCGACCTCGATGCCCTCGGGCACGATGATCTCGATCCCGCCCATGACGGCGACGGCGGTGATGACGATGTCCTCGTCCTCGATCAGCGCGTCGCGCAGGTCGAGCTCGACGCCGCCCATCACGGCGACCGCGACGAGGTCCGGCGCCGGCCGCCAGCGCCCCCTGCGCTCGCTGCCGCCCATGACGGCGATGTTCCAGCGCCGCCGCTTGCGGTCAGGGCGATCGGGTGAAGCCGATGCCGACGCCGCGGGAAGGTCGTCGACGAGACGGTCGAGCTCCTCGCGCGACACAGCGGTGTAGGCGAGCTCGGCGCGACCGGCGAGCTCGTCGAACGTCAGGCGACCCTCGGCGGCGCCGTCACGCAGCGCCAGCACCGTGCGCTCGCGATCCTCGTCGGAGACCCGCAGCTGCGGGCGGTGGTCCTCCGGAGGCTCGGGAGCCGTCACGGGGACGTGTCAGTCCTCGTAGGGCGTGAAGTCCTTCTTGCGCGCGCCGCAGACCGGGCAGAACCACGTGTCGGGGATGTCCATGAATGCCGTTCCGGGCGGGATGCCGCCGTCGGGATCGCCCTCTTCAGGGTCGTAGATGAAGCCGCAGGATTCGCAGATCCAGCGGGCGGTGGTGGTCTCGGTCGTCATGCGCTGGAGGGTAGGCGATACGTTCGAGGCATGGATCGACCGACGATCGCGGCGCGGATCAGACGCGACGGACCGCCGACGCAACCGCGCCAATCAGCCTCGCTGATCCTCGTTCGTGACGCTCCGGCAGGACTTGAGCTGCTGCTCGTCCAGCGCAATCCGCAGCAGCGCTTCATGGGCGGTTTCTGGGTCTTCCCCGGGGGCGCGGTCGACGCTGGTGAGTCGCACCGCACAACGGCGGTTCGTGAGCTCGCCGAGGAGGCCGGCGTCGCCGGTGTCGATCCCTCGGCGCTCGTGACCTACAGCCGCTGGATCACACCAGAGGCGATCCAGACGCGATTCGACACGCTGTTCTTCGTCGCGGCCGCGCCCCAGGACGCGAACCCCGTCGTGGACGGCCGGGAGTGCGTCGACCTGTGCTGGACGACGCCGCGCGGGGCCGTGGACGCGTACGCGGACGGGTCGCTGGCGCTCGTGTTCCCGACGCTCAGGCTGCTCGAGGGGCTGTCGCCGTTCTCGACCGCCGCGGAACTGATCGAGCACGCCGCCGGTCTCGACGTCCAGCCGATTCTGCCGCGCGTCGTTCAAGACGGCGACGAGCCGCGCGTTGTGCTGCCGGGGGAGCCGGGCTACGAGGGGTGACGAACGTATGGCCTAGGGCAAGATCCTGCAACCACTGCATTGCGTCGATTTGCGCCCGGTTGCAGGATCGTGCAGCGTCCGCACGAAATCGCAATCAGGCTGGAAAGCAAGGCTTTCCCTGGGGTCCCCCAGCGGGTGATCGTCGCGTGACAGTGTGCACACTAGGGTTGACCACTGCAGCCGCATCTGCGTAGGGTTGCACCGGAAGAATCTCCTTTTTCTGCGGACCAACGAGGGTCCGGGAGCAAGAAGGCAGGGACGAGATGAGTTTGGGGCAGCCGGGGCGATCGCCGTCGGGGGACGCGAACAATTGCGCAGTTATGCAACCGAGCCTGGGAGGCATCGGGAGCGAGCGAGCGCGCGAGCGTGAGCGCCTCCTCTCGCGCGTTCGTGCAGACGTGATCCCCGCCCTCGAGAGCCTCGTCGACCCGGCGGTCCTGCCCGCCCACCTGCTTGCGATCGCCGACCTGCAGTCGCGCCGCCTGCGCGCAGAGCTCGAGCGCTCGCATGACGACGACAGCCTCCTCGGCCTGTCGATCGCCGACGATCCTGAATGCCTCGACGAGCGCGAATGGGTCCGCGGCCACCTGCACGACACCGCGCTGCAGATCCTCGAGTTCATCGCCGGCGACGGGTTCGGCACGGGCTTGTCGGCGTCGAAGATCGCGCGCCTTGCCGGCGGCGCGGCACACGACCTTCACCGC
>DATLNO010000076.1:0-9470 GCA_035536715.1 Solirubrobacteraceae bacterium | reverse complement strand
AAGGGCATGCGCGAGCAGAAGTCCTAGCCACGGCGTGAACCGCCGTCGCGGTGCCCGCGATCGCGCGCGGCCGAACGAGCAGTCCTCAGTTCTGCCAGAGGCGACCAAGCGAAAATCGCGCGCGGCCCGTGGCTGCGCGCGCCAGGCAGTTCAGCCGCTCAACGATCCGCACGACCACCTCGTCGCCCACCGACCTACCGATCGCCCGCTGCACAGACGCCTTGACCGGAAGCCGGTGGCGCCCGTCGCCCTGCGCCATGAACGAGGACTCGAACGCTTCGCCATCGATCGTGCCGCGTACCTTCACGAGCCCACGCGTCCCGAAGAATTCGGCGGACCGATCCCAGTAGACGCACGTCCACGCGCCCTTGTGCTCGGCCTTGCTCAACGTCGCCTTGAACTCGATCGGTAGCCCCGGTGTCATCGGTCCAATGATCGCAAGTCACGCTCCCGATCAGCGGCACGGCGACGGCGACGGCGACGAGCTGAAAGCGACCTGTCTCGCAAGTGAACGGTCAAGGGGACCTCGCGCCGCGAGCGTCTCGCTCGCCACCAGCGGCGCCCTGGAACTATCGCCTGGACGGGGCAGCCTCGAGGAGCTCGAGGTCGGCGTCCGCAAGCCGGTCGCCTACTGCCTTGGCGAACGAGCTTGGGGAGGACATCGGCCTCGGCCGGGACGCGGCGGACGCTCGTAGGAGGCACCTACGGCACTGACCAACTTCAAGGACGGCCGCAGCGCATACGCCGGCTCCTACTCGCCCGACCGGTAGCTGTCACCTGGGTGCAGCACTGGGGCGCAGGACGCGCGTGCCGCAACCCGTCCGTGCCCGACAGGCAAACGTCCTGTCTGAAGTGGCGCCGGTGCGGCGCCCGCCGCAGCTCATGCGGCGTCACAGCACCGAAGGCCGGGCCTGAGCCCGGCCTTCGCCACGACACGCGGGCGACCGGCCGAACGTCAGTCGTCCGCGTCGTACTTGAAGGAGATCGCCAACCGCACGCGGAAGCTCGTCAGCGCGCCGTCCTCGATCGTGACGTCCTGGCGCACGACCTCCGCGACGCGAAGGTGCCTGACGGATTTTCCTGCGGTCTTCACGGCCGAGCGCGCGGCCGCCTCCCAGGACTCCGCACTGGTCCCGATCACCTCGGTCACGCGATACACGCTGTCGGCCATCAGATGCCTCCTCACTCGTTGCTGGACTCACAATACGTCTGGCCGCGCCGGGCGGGCTAGCATGCCGACGATACTCCGTAACGCGCCGTCATCGCTGGGACCGGCGGACGCGGTGCGCACGACGGCAGCGCACGGGAAAGATCGGGCCCACCTCGCGGATGAAGGCCTGCTGGGAGCAAATCGGCCTTGCCGCTGTCGCGTGATCGAAGGAGCCGAACAACCTCCTCGGGTCTTAAAGCTGCCGTGCCTGTCGAACAACTCGGCGTGATGCGATCGCCTCTGGGGGGTATGACCGCGGATTCGGGCGTCAATCGCCGTTCGCGAATGTCTGGCTCGGCGGCGCAGAACGCTGCCACGCACGGCACCGTCGAACTCGCGCAGCGTCATCGCAGGATCAACGTCCTGCCGACGCAACCCGTGTGTAGTAGCGCGTAGGTCTGCGCCCAAATCAACCGGTGATGCATCCACCACATCAGAGAGAGAGCTTGCAATGGACAATGGAACCGCTGTAGCAGAAGAAGTGACCGAGCGCATCCACACGCTGGAGACCGCCCAGGCCGTCCAAACAGCCACGACAGCCGGCATGGAGTCCACCAACGCCGCGACAACCGTGGGACTGCAGGCCACACAGGCCGCAGCGCAGGCGGGAACGTGGGCCGTCATGACCGTCGGCAGCGTCAGCCTGATCGTGGGCATGTTCATGGGCATGACGATCGCCAAGATCAACCGCTGAAGCCGGTCGGTCGCTGACGGCGCAGGGCGCCTGTGTCAACGGGCGCCCCGCACCGCGGCGACGCACGTTCACACGGGCGCAACGGCCCTGACTACCGTTCGGGTCGTACGCCGCGCGCCGACAGATGCGGCGGTCAGGGGAGTCAAGTCCCTGGCTGGTGTACCGGCATGAGCATGGCGCCTGAGCCGCTGGAAACGTCCGGCCTGGGTCGTGGGTTCGCGCGTTCCGGGACAGGGGCTCTGGGAGAAACGCGGGTGGGCAGGCCGGCCAGTCCTACATGAGTATCTAGGAGATATGGCGGGCTGGTGCCTCCGAGATCGGCGCGGATGCCGGATCGGCTGACGCTGTCCGCACGATGATGTCGGCCGCTTGATCGGGCGACAGCCGATCGCTGTTGAGCACGATGTCGTAGTGCGTCGGCAGCTCTGCCGACACCTCATAGAAGCGCTTGATGTAGTCGGCGCGATTCTTGTCGCCGCGAGCGACAAGCTTCTGCGCCTCCTTCTCGGACACCTTGCGCGCGGTGCGAAGGCGTGCCGCCCGGGTGTCCGGTCCAGCGGTGATCAGGACGCGCAGCGTGTCCGCGCGGTTCGCCAGCGCGTGCGATGCCGCGTGGGACACGATGACCGCGTCGCCGCTGCTCGCGATCTCCTCGATGACGGTCCGGATGAGCCCGCGCAGGTTGTCGCCTGGGGGCTCCGGGTCCACCACCACCGGCGCCCCGAAACCGTACGCCACGTCGGCGGCCGCGGCCCTCCCGAACAGCTGGCCGATGACCCGATCGACCATGGATCCGCGCTGCTCCACATCGGCCACGACGTGGGCTTGAACTCCCGCCTCATCGGCGGCTCGCACGACGATCTGATCGCTCACGAGCCGGAAACCGAGTTCGCCGGCGACCTGCGGGCCGATCTCCTCGCCCATCGCGCCGTCAGCGGCAGAGATGCACACGACTTTGTACGCCACGTCCCGACGCTACGCGTCTGTGCGATGCCAAGTCAAGGCCAATTTGGGCGGGGCCGGTCACGACAGCGGTTGGAAGCGTGCGGTGAAATGGCGCAGCGTTGCTGCCTCCTCGACGATGCGCAGGCCGCGCAGCTCGTGCGCCCGCGCGGCGACCGCGAGGACGACCTCGATGACATAGTCGACGTGGCTTTGCGTGTACGTGCGCCGCGGGATCGCGAGGCGCACGAGCTCGACCGCAGCCGGCGCCTCGCTGCCGTCGGGCTGACGGCCGAACATGACGCTGCCGATCTCGCAGCTGCGCACGCCACCGGTGGCGTACAGCTCGCACGCCAGCGCCTGGCCCGGATACTCCAGTGGCGGGATGTGCGCGAGCAGGGCGCCGGCATCGATGTAGACGGCGTGGCCGCCGATCGGGCGCACGACGGGTACGCCGGCGCGATGCAGGGCGTCGCCGAGATACGCGGTCGATCCGATCCGGTAGCGCAGATAGTCGTGCTCGACGACCTCGCGCAGACCCTGCGCGATCGCCTCGAGGTCGCGACCGGCCAGCCCGCCGTACGTCGGAAATCCCTCGGTGAGGATGAGCATGTTGCGGCACTGCTCGGCGAGCGCGGCGTCGCGCACGGCAAGCCAGCCGCCGATGTTCGCCAGGCCGTCCTTCTTGGCGGACATCGTCATGCCGTCGGCGAGCGCGGCCATGTCGCGCACGATGTCGGCGACCTCACGGCCGGATTGGCCGGGCTCGCGCTCACGGATGAACCAGGCGTTCTCCGCAAAACGGCAGGCGTCCAGGAACAGCGGCACGCCGTGGCGGTCGCAGACAGCGCGCACCGCGCGCAAATTCTCCAGGCTGACCGGCTGGCCGCCGCCGGAGTTGTTCGTCACCGTGACGAACACGAGCGGCACGTCGGCGGCGCGTTCCACCAGCAGCGCCTCCAGCGCATCGACGTCCATGTTGCCCTTGAAGGGATGCTCCAGGCCGGGCGTGCGCGCCTCCGCGATCGGCAGGTCGACCGCGGCGGCACCCGAGAACTCGACGTTGGCGCGCGTCGTATCGAAATGCGTGTTGTTCGGGATGACCCGCCCCGGGCCGCCGAGCACCGTGAACAGGATCTTCTCCGCCGCACGGCCCTGATGGGTCGGGATGACGTGCGAGAAATCGAACAGCTCCTGCACGGCGGCGAGGAAGCGAAACCACGAGGGTGACCCCGCGTAGCTCTCGTCGCCGCGCTGCAGGCCCGCCCACTGATCGGAGGACATCGCGCCCGTCCCCGAATCGGTCAACAGGTCGATCAGGACGTTTTCGCTGCGCAGCGCGAACAGGTTGTATCCGGCATGGGTCAGCCAGCCCTCGCGCTCGGCCCGATCGGACATCCGGATCGGTTCGATGGAGTGGATGCGAAACGGCTCGATGATCGTTCCAAACCGCTCGATAACGGGGACGGTAGAGCAAGACGCGCCTGGGGCTTGCACAAGCGCGCCGACGACATACGAGGTTCTTCATGGGGTTTGACCAGTACCACGAACCACCCGGCGAACTGCCGGAAGCAACGCGGACGTTCGCGCGCCTGTGCGCATCGCTCACCGAAGAGGCCGAGGCGATCGGCTGGTACGAGCAGCGCATCGCGGTCGAGAAGGACCGCGAGGCACTGGCGGTCATGGGCAACGCGCAGGGCGAGGAGTTCAAGCACTTCTGCATGGACCTCGAGTTCCTGCTGCGACGGACGCCCCTGTGGCGCGAGATCGCCGAAGGCATCCTGTTCCAGGAAGGCGAGATCGTCGAGCACGGCGAGGAGGCCGAGGAAGAGGCATTCGAGGGAGCTGCGGCACGCGGCGAAGCGGTGTCCGGCAGCACATCACTCGGCATCGGCAGCATGAAAGGAGCGGAGTCATGAGCCATCTGCTGCGCGAGCATGCGCCGATCACCGAGGCGAACTGGAGCCTCATCGACGACGAGGCGCGCGAGCGCCTGGGCCCCGCCCTCGCCGCGCGCAAGCTGATCGATTTCGACGGGCCACATGGCTGGGAGCATTCGGCGACGAACCTCGGTCGCACGACCGCGCTCGCCGGCGCACCGCCCCCGATCGACCAGCTCGAGGCGGTCCAGCGCCGCGTCCTGCCGATGGTCGAGCTACGCGCGCCGTTTTCGGTTGCCCGCAGCGAGCTGCGCGACGCCGACCGCGGGGCGCCGGACGCCGATCTGGCCCCGCTCGACGCGGCGGCGCATCGCATCGCGGCGGCGGAGAACCGGGCCGTCTTCCACGGCTGGCAGGCCGCGGGCATCACGGGCATCGCGGAGGCCTCGACGCATGACGCGATGACGCTCGGCGACGACTGCACGCTCTATCCCGGCCACGTCGCCAAGGCGGTCGAGGCGCTGCTGCATGTGGGCGTCGGCGGCCCCTACGGTCTGGCGCTCGGACCCGAGCCCTACACCCGCGTCCTGGAGACCGAGCACGGCGGGTACCCGCTGCTCAACCACCTGCGGCAGATCATCGGCGGGCCGCTCGTCTGGGCGCCCGGCGTGCGGGGCGCGGTCGTGGTCAGCCAGCGCGGCGGGGACTTCCTCTTCGAATCCGGTGAGGATCTCTCGATCGGATATGACCGCCACGACGTCGACACGGTCGACCTCTATCTCATCGAGAGCTTCACCTTCCGCGTCGCGACGCCCGAGGCGGCGGTGGCTCTAACGCCGTAACGCCCGCGCTACGTCAACGCGTGGGTCGCCGACGGCGCGGGCGTCGTGAGCGTCCGAGGCCAGGCGATGCCAGCGCGTCCGCCCCGGCCCGGGAAGGGCAGGGCAGCCGCGCGTGCTCGTTAGCCTTGGGATCCATGCCCGTCGCCGCCCGCCCGCTGTTCGCATTCGACAACTCATTCGTTCGCGATCTGGAGGGGCTCTACGAGCCATGGTCAGGGGCGCAGGTCCCGGCGCCGACGCTGCTCGCGCTCAACGAGCAATTGGCCGCAGAGCTCGGTGCCGATGCCGCGGCGCTGGAAGCCCCCGAAGGTGTCGCGGTCCTCGCGGGCGCCGCGGTGCCCGCAGGGGCGTCACCGGTGGCGCAGGCCTACTCGGGCCATCAGTTCGGGGGCTTCTCGCCTCGTCTCGGCGATGGCCGGGCGCTCCTCCTCGGCGAGGTGCTCGACGTGTACGGACAGCGTCGCGACCTGCATCTGAAGGGCTCGGGGCGCACGCCGTTCGCGCGCGGTGGCGACGGCAAGGCCGCCGTCGGGCCGATGCTGCGCGAGTACGTGATCGGCGAGGCGATGCACGCGCTCGGTATCCCGACGACGCGCGCGCTCGCCGTGGTCGCGACCGGCGAGGAGGTCGTGCGCGAACAGATGTTGCCCGGGGCCGTGCTGACGCGCGTCGCGGCGAGCCATCTGCGCGTCGGCACCTTCCAGTACGCGTCGCGGGATGAGGACCCGACGCTCGTGCAGCGCCTGGCGGACTACGCGATCGCCCGCCACCACCCGCACGCCGCAAGCGCGGACAACCCGTATCTCGCGTTGTTCGAGAGCGTCGTCGAGGCCCAGGCGTCGCTGATCGCTCGCTGGATGCTCGTCGGGTTCATCCACGGCGTCATGAACACCGACAACATGACGATCTCCGGCGAGACGATCGACTACGGCCCATGCGCGTTCATGGACGCGTTCGACCCAGCGACAGTGTTCAGCTCGATCGACCACGGCGGCCGCTACGCCTACGGCAACCAGCCGGTGATCGCGCAGTGGAACCTGGCGCGGCTGGCCGAGTCACTGCTGCCGCTGCTTGACGACGACGCAGAGACGGCGATCGCAAAGGCCACAGGCGTGCTGCGGTCCTTTCCCGACCGTTACGACGAGCATTGGGCCCGCGGGATGCGTGCCAAGCTGGGCCTGGAAGGGGCGCCCCACGAAGAGGACCGCGGGCTGATCGATGACCTGCTCGCGCTGCTGTATGAGCAGAGCGTCGACCTCACCTCGTGCTTCCGGGCACTTTCGGCGGTGGTGCGCGGCGATCTGACACCAGCGCGATCGCTGTTCGCCGAGCGTGATGCGTTCCATACGTGGTCTGGTCGGTGGCAGGCGCGGCTGTCCGCTCAGGGATCCCACGCGGTGGCCACCGCCCAGGCGATGGACGGGGTCAACCCGGTGTACATCCCGCGCAATCACCTCGTCGAGGAAGTGCTGGCGGCGGCGACCGCCGGCGACCTGGCGCCGTTTCGGCGGCTGATGGACGTGCTCGGCCGGCCGTTCGAGGAACGCTCCGGCCTGCAGCGATACGCGGCTGCGGCCCCGCCGAGCTTCGGCGCGTACCAGACGTTCTGCGGCACCTGATCACGCGCTGACGACTGTGGGCGTCAGCGGCGGTGCTGGCGCACCGGCGCCGGCCAGCTCGCGCCGGCCACGAAGTTCATCTCGATAGGCGAATGCGGCGTCGGCGCGCTCGAGAACAGCATCGATGAGAACAGCACCGCGAACCCGGTGGGTGATGGTGAGCCAGCGGTCGTCGGGTACGGCGGCGAGCCCTGTCGTACGAGCCGGCTGGCGTGCGTCTCAGCGGACTCTAGCGGGCGGCCACGACGCGACGTACCACGCACGTGCGCAAGCCCGACGGCAGCGAGGTGGTCGTGCTCGTCAACTCGAGCTTCGAGGCGACGGCGGCGGAGGAGTTCGACAAGCGCCCATAACCCAATACCCCGAGCACGAACCAGGGCCCGGCACGTGCCGGGCGCTTGGCGTCTGGATGCGGGACGGGAAGTTCCTACACCGACGCCGCCGGCATCACGGTGCGCTGCAGCGCCATGATGGCGACGTCGTCGCGCAGCGGCCGATCGACTTCCCGCAACGCGCTGACGAGCCGGTCGACGAGGTCTTGAGCACGCGTGTGCGGCCCGCGCGACAGCAGTTCCGCGATGAAGTGCTCGTCCACTGGGATGCCGTCGCGTCTGGCGTCGACGATCCCGTCGCTGCACACGACGATCGCATCGCCCACCCCGAGGGCGACCTTGCACAAGTCGAACACGGGGCTCGCGACGGCGCCGAGCATGGTCCCGTGTGCCGTCGTCGTCTGGACCGTGCCATCGCTGCGGACGACGAGCGGTGACGGATGCCCCGCGACCGCGAGCCTGATCGCGGTCGCGGCGGTGCTCATGTCGATCTGTCCATAGACCGCCGTGCATGTCTGCATGTGCTCTGCGGCGTGCATCAGCAGCGCGGAGTTGAGCTCCATGAGGATCGCCTCCGGCTCCTCGCAGAGCATCGCCGCCGTCCGCATCGTGTACCGCGCGAGCGACGTGATCGCGGCCGCCTCGGGGCCCTTACCGCAGACATCGCCGAGGAAGAAGCCGGCGCGGTCAGCCGCGAGCGGGAACAGGTCATAGAAGTCGCCGCCCACGTCTTCGGGCGCAGCGCATTCGTAGTGCACGGCGACCTCGAGACCCGCGATGTGTGGCAGGTCGGGAGGAGAAAGGCTGCGCTGCAGCGTGCGCGCCAGCTGCTCGGCGCGTTGCTGGTGTCCCAGCGCCTCGCAGCGCAGATTGTGCTCGCGCCGAAGCTCGCTCACGAGCATCTCGCGGTCCACGAGCGCGCGCCGCCGCTCCCGTGCGGACTGCTCGCGGTCGCGTTCGGCCATGAGGCGGTCTCGCGCAGCCAGCACGCGTTGTTCGGCCGCCAGCGCGCGACGCTGGGCGGCCCGGTCATCGCTCAGGCCGGCCTGGGCGATCGCCACGTCGCGCGCGACGGCTGCCTGGTCTCGCGCCAGCGCGGCAACATCACGGATGTCGGCAAGCGCATCGCGCCGCTCGGCGGCGCGCAGCCGCTCTGCTCCGGTGTGATCGCGTTCGGCGTCAGCGTGCTCGACATGCGGGAGCGTCGGTGAGCGATGCGTCTGCACCACCTCGTCCTCGATCGCTTCCGACGGTGCTGCAGCACTGCTGTCGTCCGATTGCCCGATCGTGCTGCTCACGGGTCGTTCGTCTGACATTGAGTCGGCCACGAGGGCCTCCGGACGGCTGGACAACGAGTCTCGGTGAGCCCCGCGTACATCCACGTAGACACAGTCAGCGTATCGGCCCCACCTAAACATCGAGTTCCCCTCGGCGAAATGCGAACATGTGTTCGTGTCGCGCTCCCCGGTCGTCCTGCACGCTGACGCCGACGCGTTCTTCGCGTCCGTCGAGCAGCGCGACGATCCGAGCCTGCGCGGCAAGCCGGTGATCGTCGGCGGCGGTGTCGTGATGGCTGCGAGCTACGAAGCGAAGCGCCGCGGCGTGCGCAGCGGGATGGGTGGCTCGCGGGCGCGGGCTCTGTGCCCTGACGCGATCGTCGTGCGGTCGCGCTTCGCCGCCTACGTCGAGGCGAGCAAATCGCTCTTCGCAGTGTTCGAGCGCACGGCGCCGATCGTCGAGGCGATGTCGATCGAAGAGGCGTTCCTCGAGATCGGGACGCTGGCGCGAACGAAGGGTGCCGCGCGGGCGATCGCCCAACAGCTGCGCGACGAGGTCCGCGACGAGGTCGGGCTGCCGATCAGCGTCGGCGTCGCCCGCACGAAGATCGTCGCGAAGATGGCCAGCCGCGCCGCGAAGCCAGACGGGCTGCTGGTCATCACGCCGAATCAGG
>DATLNO010000075.1:0-15084 GCA_035536715.1 Solirubrobacteraceae bacterium | reverse complement strand
CCCCGTGCTCCTGCGCCACCTCGCCGCCGGGTCGGGATCGATGACCGCGATGCGACCCATCGCACAGGCGCTCGCCGTCGACGAGAAGACGACGCGCACCTACGTCCGCCTGCTCGAGCTCCTGCATCTCGTCGTCAGCGTTCCGGCCTGGGCAGCCGGGTCAGCGGCACGCGCCGTGCGCGCACCGCGCGTCTTCATCGAAGACTCAGGTCTGCTGACGCACCTCTTGGACGCCGACGCCGACCGCGTCGCCAGCGACGACACGATCACCGGACGCGTCTATGAGTCCTGGGTCGCGATGGAGCTCGCACGACTGCTACCCCACACCGACGTCGCACCGACGATCCGTCACTGGCGCAACCATCACGGCGACGAGGTCGACATCGTCCTCGAAGACCGCCGGGGGCGCATCGTCGCGATCGAGATCAAGGCCGGCGCGACCGTCGGACGCAACGATCTTCGCGCGATCACCAAGCTCCGCACCCTCGCAGGCGAACGATTCGTCGCAGGCCTCGTGCTCTGCACCACGCGGCAGACCACCCCCCTGGGCAGCCACCTCTGGGCCGTCCCAATCGAAGCACTCTGGACGGGACGCGAGACACCATGAAGCTCAGGGCGACACCCTCTGTCGATCAGGCATCGGCCTGCGACGCAAGACTTCGAGCAGTCCATCGAGCACCAGTTCCTCCGGCACCAGACAGCCGAAGCGGGCCAGCGCCTCCGCAAGGGCGCCACTGACCGTACGGCGGCGGATCGTAGCGGACGTAGGAGCGCGTGGCTGTCCTGTACTGCGCGGTCGTAGTTGCGGCGTCGTAGCGCCAGGGCATGACGCCCGCGTCTCGGACGAGCGCCTGATGGATCGCAAGGCCGTCCCAGTCGAAATCGCCGTGGTGGCGCAATGCGGCCCCGCCGGCCCGAAGCTGATCGAGCAGCGCGGACGCGGCCGCGCTTGGCCACCCGCCCGTACAGACCAGCGGGCGACACGCGGTCCCGAGCGCACGCTGCGAAGCGCGAACGATGTGGGTCTCAGTGCAATGTCAAGCTGGTCGCCGGCGTGTCAGGCGCCCGGCCGAGCTTCGTGTAGGCGCGTTGGCTGTTGGCGTACATCCGTCGCAGGACTGGGTCGTCGTGATCGAGGTAGTCGAGGATGCGGATCTCCGCTTGTCGGCGTGATGGCGATCAAGGCGCCCGGCGTATTGCGTCATCGGGCCGCTCCACGCGATCGGCATCGCGAGCACGAGCGTGTCCAGACGCGGGTCCGTCGAAGCCCTCGCCGATGTAGCGGCCGGTGGCCAGCACGATGCGCGGCTCGTTACCGGCGAGCAGCTGCGTCACGTCAATTCCTGCGGGCTGAGCGCGGGCTCAGAACGCCGCCCTTCTGCTCCTTGCTCTCGAAGCTGAAACCGCGGTCTGCGTAATCGGTGCTCCACGTGTCGTTGCCCGCGTCGCCGTAGGCCCGGTCCTCACCCCAGTCGGTTTGACGGAGCTCGTCCTGGCGCCGCGCCGGGCGTTCGACGTAGTCGAACGTGTCCAGGAGGTCGTTGCCGTCGCCGCCCCGCAGGACGTCGTCGCCGTCCATTCCGATGAGCTGGTCCGCTCCACCCCGTCCTTCGAAGATCTTGTCGCCACCGTCGCCGATCAGGCGGTCGATCCCCGCGCCGCCGCGGGCGTCCTCGACGGAACGTCGTCCGCGACGCGGCGATCGTCAGTGCCAGCGCGGGCAGCACCGCGCGCACGATCGTCGCTGACTCGCGCAAGAGCTCGTTGCGATACCGCGGCGCGACCGCAAGCACCCGCGCGCAGCGCCCGGCCAGGGGTGCCATGCCACCGACCCGCCTTACGGCGGCTGCCCCGGGACGGGAAATACCGTCATTCAGCGCGACGTCAGCCCTTCTGGCGGACCCCGGTGAAGGCGTTCACCGAGTCGACCCGCGCCCGCGTCGTGAGCTTTCCCACCAAGGCGACGTTCAGCGCTTGACGAGTCCGCTCAGCAGTTCCTTTAGCTGTGTTGCCGTTAGGTCGGCGTCGAACAGGTTGGGCTGCCCGCGCTGATAGCGGTCTTCGTCGATGCGGCGTAGCTGCTGCCACTCCGGCGGCTGGTAGATCCCAGCCGTAGCGGCTGGCGTCTCAATCGAGCTCGAATCCTCGAGGATCGCGTTGGCGGCGCGGCGGCCATTGCGGCACGCGGCCTCCATGTTGGCGATCTCCCACGGGCC
The DNA here is from genome assembly GCA_035536715.1 of Solirubrobacteraceae bacterium. Taxonomy (GTDB): domain Bacteria; phylum Actinomycetota; class Thermoleophilia; order Solirubrobacterales; family Solirubrobacteraceae; genus CADCVQ01. Next base: position 12,868 of record DATLNO010000075.1, on the reverse strand, counting down.
GTCGAGGTAGTCGCCGCTGAGGAAGAGGTTCGGGATGTCGGTCTCCACGCCGGGTCGGTGCTGGTAGGTCCCGACGCGCGGCATGACGAGGCGGTCCTCGAACTTCCAGACGCCACGACGCCGGCGGATGCCCGGGTCTATTTGCCAGGAATGCAGCATGTCGTCGGTGAGTACCGGCTCTTGTCCCGGATTGTTGACGTGTTGCTTGATCTGCTCGAAGAGATCGAGCGCGAGCTCTTCGGGTGAACACGCTGCCGCGGTCTTGCCGTACCGCACCCCGGGCTTGTCCCATCCCGCGACGACTGCCGACAGCTTGTCGGCGACCGTCCCGTCCCCGTAGCGCGCGGCGATATCGCCCTCCCACATCCACTGCTGCGTGACGAAGTTCGCCGACCATGGGGAGTCCGCGCAGAGGATGCTGCCCTCGTAGATGCGGCTGCGCTCTCGCAGGAAGTAGCTGATGCCGTTGTAGCGCCCGACATCGAGGTGCTTCATGTCGGCCAGACGAGGGCTCGCGGAGAGGATCGCCGGGCTCCACAGCCGCCGCGCGTACTCGACCGGCAGCGCGCAGACGTAGTGATCGTGGCGCACGACGCGCCGGCCCCCGGGGGACTCGACGAGCGCGCCCTCGATCCGGCCGCGGCGGATATCCAGCCGGGCGACCTTGGAGCCGAGGCGCAGCCGCACACCTAGCTGCCGCAAGTGCGCCACCCATGGGTCGATCCACGCTTCGTTTGTCGGCGCGTCGAGCATCCGCAACACCGGGCCCGTCGTCCCGCGGCCAAGCAGCGGATAGATGAGCCAGGATTCGACGACCGACCCGGGATAGCGCGTACAAGTCTCGTCCGACTTCGTGCCTTGGACGAACTCCCAGAACTGGCCGAGGGTCCGCTTGTAGCCCTCGCCGAATCGCGGTGCGCCGATGAACTCGTACCAACTCATGCGTTCCCAGTCGTCGTGGCGGCGCGCCTCGCTGCTGGACATGAACACGGCCATCCGGCTTGCGAAGTACGCGGCCTCGTGGGGCTTGAGCTGCATCTCGACGGCGATTGCGAAGACGAAATCGACAACGTTTTGTGGCGAATTGCCGCGCGGATCCAATGAGAGCAACGGCAGGATCAGGTCCCGCTCGCGCGTGCGCGCGAACATGACCCGGGGGACACCGACCATGTTGTCGAACACACCGTTCGCATTGGAGGCGAACGGGATGCGCTTCATCGTGTCCGACACGCTCTGATAACAGCCGAACTCTCCCCGGTAGGCGTGTTCGCCCGGGAGGTTGCGGCGGCCATCGCGCCCGGATCCCACCACCTCGCTGCTGCGCGCCTTGCCGCCCCACGCCCTCCGCTCGTAGACGGTGACGTCAAAGCCGCGCTCGGCCAGCTCATGCGCCGCCGTCAGACCGGCGATGCCACCGCCGAATACCCCAACCGTCGGCCGCTGCCGCGTGCGTTGCTTCGGCTGCGACGATGCCGGCGCGGTCGTGGCCAGCAGATCGGCAGCCGCGACCGCGGCAACGCTCGCATCGCGAACAAACCGACGCCGCGTGATCCCGCCGTCATACCCCTGCTCTAACACCGTGTCCTCCGAGCCTCTGAACATTCGACGAAGCGTCTGCGCTACGGCAGACGTGTCGGCCGTCGTCATGTTCGTATCGTGCTCTGACATCGCGTCTCCCTGCTTGCGCGGTCCAAATCGGATGTCGCCGCCAGCGTCGCGGCGATCGCGAGCCCGCCGAGGCCGAGTGGGCCGATCGGCGGCAGGTCGAGCGCCAGGCGGATCTCGTCGAACGTCTCGCGGAGCGGGTGGCGCGCGCTGACATCGAGAGCAGTCCGAGCCAGCGAATGGGGGCTGTCGATTGTCCCGCCCGCCAAGGCGATGCCCCATCCGTAGGAGAGATAGGTGCTGACACGCTCGAGCAGCACGTCGCGGCGTAGGCGGCCGGCGCCCGGCCCGGGACCGTAGTCGTCAAGCGGCTCGCCGGCCAGGAGACGGTCGAGCTGCTCGCCCATGACGCCGCGGATCGGCTCGTCGCCGAGGCCCGCGGCGCGCGCGCAGCGCAACGTGATGAGGGCGTTGAGCGCGGGGTGCCCAAACGGGGCGTCGCTGCCGAACAGGATGCGACCCGCGGGCACGAGCGTGAACAACGCCAGCAGGTCGGCCGGGTTCCACCAGGCCGTGTCGAACAGGACGTTGGGGTGCTCCTCGAGGACGTCGGCGATCCACGCGAGATCGGTGACGCCCGCATGCGCGAGGATCACGCTCGCGCGCGGATACTCGGCGGCCAACCGCAGCGTGTCGGCGCCGATCGGGGCGATTCCGCGGCCCGCGTGAATCAGGATCGGCAGGCCATGCTCGTGTGCGAGCCCGAACACCGCCTCGACGCCCGGATGCGCGAGGGTGAAGCTGTCCGAGCGCGGATGCAGCTTGATCCCCTGCGCACCGGCCGCGATCGCGCGCGCTCCTTCGGCAAGCGGGTCGGCGTGAGGATCGAGCCGGCAGAACGCCACGAGGCGATCACCTGATGCTGCCGCCGCATGCAAGACGAGATCGTTCGCTGATGAGTACCCGCCTTCTGCCCGAAGCGGGAAGCTCACCGCGCGAGCGCCGAGCGTGTCGAGCGCGGCCAGAAGCTCCGGCGGTTCGCAGATCGTGCCGTCGCAGTCGGTGCCGATGTGCGTATGCGCATCGACGACCGCCAAACCGGGCAGATCCGCCAGCAGCGGATTGAGCCAGCGATCCAGTCCTGGCGTGGCGTTGGCAACGGGGCTCATCCCGGTTGGGATCCTGCACCCGGTGGACTCATTCGACGACGAGGTGCGACCCTGGTTTTTTGGCGCCATGAGCGAAGACAATCGGTTCGTGTCATGCGGCCGTCGATGTCGACAGCAGTCTCTGGCGGACCAGCGCGGACTCCACGGTCTGACCGTCACCGCGGCGTAGCCGACTCGGTTGCGTTCCGGTGACGCGCAACGAAATCGATGCCCAGCGTTCGATCGCATCGGGATCGGCGAGCGCTGCGGCCACGCGGCGCGGGTGGGTCTGGAACTGCTGGACGGCGCGTGCAACCATCGGTCAGTCTGCCTGCCAGCCGCGGCTGAACCAAACCGAGCGGTCCTTCCAGTCGTGCGCCATGAGCGCGACGCCGAGCGCGGTGGCGAATGTCAGCAGCGTGTCCGCCGCGCCGTCATGGGTTTGCTGGCCGAAGGGCGCGACGCCGGCGGCTCCAGCGAACGTCAGCAGCGCGCCGGTCGCGCCGTGGTGGCAGCGCTGACCGAAGATCCACAGGCGGCGGCGAACGCTGTCGTAGTGAATCGGCTTGTGCAGTGAAAGAGTCGTTGTCGTGGCCATCTGCGCCTCAGTGCTCCTGACTAGCTCGGTCGATGTCGTGGCGTCATCGTCCGCTGTGGCGCGTGTCGCCGCCACGAGGCGCGACCCTGGACTTTCGGGGCGACAAGCGAAGACAATGGGCCGATGCGACGCAGCAGCTCGACGGCTGTACCCGCGTTGCTCGAGCGCGACCGCGAGTTCGACCAGCTCTCCGCGTGGGTCGCTGCCGCGGTCGGCGGGGACGGCTCGATCGTCGCGATCGAGGGCGAGGCGGGGATCGGCAAGTCGGCGCTCGTCGCGCACGTGACGCAGCAGGCTGCAGAATCGGGGATGCGCGCGCTGAGCGCTCGCTGTGGCGAGCTGGAGCAGGACTTCGGGTACGGCGTCGTGCGGCAGCTCTTCGACGCGCCGCTGGCGGCGATGGAGTCCGACGAGCGCTCGCGGGTGCTGGGCGGGGCGGCCGGCTTGGCGACGGCAGCCCTGTCGGTCTCGGACTCGAGCGCCAACCCGGCCGATCCCGCTGCGGTGCTTCATGGCCTGTACTGGTTGACGGCGAACCTGGCCGCCGAGCAGCCGCTGCTGATCGTGATCGACGACGCGCACTGGGCCGACAGCGCCTCGATCGCGTTTTTGTCCTATCTCGCCCGACGCATGGACGGGCTCGGGCTGCTCGTCGTCTATGCGACGCGTGTCGGTGAGGGCGCGAGCGACCGTCTTCCTGCGACCGCGGACCCGGGCTTGGTCAGAACGGTGCTGCGCCCCGGCGTGCTTGGGGAGCGCTCTACGCAGCAGCTGATCGGGCAGCTACTGGGCAGCGTCAGCTCGCCGGAGTTTGCAAACGCGTGCCGTGTTGCGACGGCCGGCAATCCCTTCCTGCTCGAGGAGCTGCTGCGCGCGCTGCAGTCCGAGGGCATCGCACCCGAAAAGGAGAGCAGCGGCCGCGTCGCGCAGATCGCGCCGGAGGCCATCAGGCGGTCGATCCTCGCGCGCCTCAGGCGGCTGGGCCCCAGCACGACCCAACTCGCGTTCGCGATCGCGGTGCTCGGCAAGAGCGCCGAGCTGCGCCATGCGGCCACTCTCGCGAACGTCGAGATCGGCGCCGCGGGTACAGCAGCGGACGCGTTGGCGGGCGCCGCGATCTTGCGCGACGGCCGTCCGCTGGAGTTCATCCATCCGATCGTGCGCGCTACCGTCTACGCCGAGATTCCGGCGGCACAGCGCGCTGCGAGTCACCGCTTGGCGGCGTCACTGCTGGAGCGTGACGCAGTGGCGCCCGCCGAGCTCGCGCCGCACCTGATGGCAAGCGAGCCGGCGGGCGATCCCGAGGTCGTGCGCCTGCTGCAAGCCGCCGCCGCCGAGGTTCGCGACCGCGGCGCGAGCGAGACTGCGTGCGCGTACCTGGAACGTGCGCTTGCCGAACCGCCGCGTTCGGAGCATCGCGCAGCCGTCATGCAAGCGCTCGGCTCAGCAGAGGTCGCAGCCGGCCGACTCGGCGCGCTGGGGCATCTGAGAGAAGCGCTCGATGGAGACCTCGAGCCGCGCGCGCAGATGACGGCCGCACTGGACTACGGCGCCGCGCTGGTGATGGCGGGGCGGACCGCGGACGTGATCGAGCTGCTCGACAAGTCCAGCGCGAGACTCGCCGACGAGGGCGATCTCGAGCGAGCGATGCAGCTCGAAGGGGTCCTGGTGTGCACTGCGCAGCTTGACCCGACCACAGCCAAACCGGCTCGTGCGCGCCTGGCCTCCTACGAGGGCCGCCTGCGCGGGGAGAGCATTGGCGAGCGCCTGCTGCTCGCAGTCATGGCGTTCGACGGCGCTCATCGCCCGCTGCCGGCGGAGCATGCCGCCGGGCTGGCCGAGCTGGCACTGACCGACTGGATGTGGACGCCGGAGCGCATAGGCTCGGCCAACTTCGCGCTTGCCATCTGGACGCTGATGGTCGCCGACCGGCTCGAGCGCGCCGAGGAGCTCTGCAGCGGTGCTGTCGAGGACGCCCGCGCTCGCGGCTCGTTGTTCGCGTTCGCGATCGCGACGGGCGCCCGCTGCCAGATACGCATCCGCCTCGGGCGACTTGCGGAGGCGGAGGCGGAGGCTCGCAGCTGCCTGGATGCGGTCGGGGACGCCAGGGTGGTCGGCCGACCGATGCTGATCGCTTGCGTGCTCGACGCGATGGTCGAACGCTGCGAGATCGAGGAATGCCAAGCGTTTCTCGCCGAGCATCAGATCCAGGAGGAGATGGGGAGCGTCTCGTTGACAAGCCGCCTGCTGTACAGCCGCGGGCACCTGCGACTGGTGGCCGGGGACCCGGCCGGCGCGCTGCGCGACTTCGAGCAGATACGGGCCCGTGACGAGCGCTCGGGTCTTGATCCGGCGGGCGTCCCGACGCGCGCGTCGGCGGCGCTGGCGCACGCCCAGCTCGGCGAGCACGAGCACGCGCAACGGCTCGCGCGACAGCAAGTCGACCAGGCACGGGTGTGGGGCACGCCGTTCGCACTGTCCTTCGCCCTGCGGACCGCGGGGATCATCGAGGGTGGCAATGACGGCGTCGAGCTGCTGCGAGAGGCAGCGGCCGTCGTCGAGCCGTCGCCGGCGCGTTACGAGCGAGCCCTCTCGCTGACGGCGTACGGCGCTGCGCTACGCCGCGCGGGCCACCGGCGCGACGCGCGCCAGCCGCTTCGCGAGGCGCTCGAGCTGGCCGACCGCTGCGGCGCGCGCCGTACGGCTGCGCGGGCGCGCGAGGAGCTGCTGGCGACCGGCGCGCGACCGCGACGAGCCGCGCTCAGCGGCGCCGACTCACTCACCCCAAGCGAGCAACGCGTCGCCCGGCTCGCGACCGACGGCCTGACCAACCGCGAGATCGCCCAAGCGCTGTTCGTGACGATACGAACCGTCGAAGGCCACCTCAGGCAGGCCTACATGAAGCTCGACATCACCAGCCGCGAGCAGCTCGCGGCCGCGCTGCAATCACCCGCCGGCAGCTAGCGCTTCCCGCTGGCTCAGCGTTCGATTCTCTTCGCCTGGCGGCTCAAAAGTCCAGGGTGATGCCTCGTCGTCGCGAGGCGGCCGGCCCAGCATGATGCACGACGAACCCTGAACGTCAACCCCGCCCCAAGGAGCGCTGACCCATGTTCGAACTCATCGGACTAGCGATTTGGAACACCCTGATCAACTGGGGCAGCGCTCCCGCGATGGCAACTCGCGTCGTAGCTGCCGACGCCACGACGCTGCAGGCGCTCGTCTCGGACCCCGCAAACCAAGCGCGCCTCTTCGACGGCGTCAGCTCGCTGTTGCGGCCGCGGGCGCACGTGGACCCACGAGTCTTTGCCCGGCTGGTCAAAATTCGCGTGCAACTCGGCCATCGCGACGTCCTGTGGCTCACCTGGATCTTCACGGCAGGGCGCGGCACGACCGAGGTCGACCTCGCCGCGCAACTCGAAGCGGACGGAGTCCTCGCGCGCCTCGGGCTACTCCTCGGCGGCAGGCGCTGGCTCGAACACCGGCTCGACACGATCCTCGACAGCCTTGCGACGCTGACCCACCGCGCCGCCGAGAATTTCGACGACGCCACCTACCCGATCGTCGAGTCCGCGATCAGAATTGGGTCGAGCACACGATGAAGTTGTACATGTTCCCCGGATCCAGCGCGGTCCTGACGGCGCGGTTGATGCTCGATCACAAGAACATCGACTACAAGCTCGTGAGGCTTGTGCCCGGCATCCACGCCTTCGCGATGTTGGCGCTGGGCTTTGAGTCGATGAGCGTGCCGGCGATCACGTTCGACGGTCGCCGAGTCCAGGGGACGAGGTCGATCTCGCGGGCGCTCGATGAGCTCGTGCCCGAGCGACCGCTGTTCCCGTCGGACCCGGAACGTCGCAAGGCCGTCGAGGATGCCGAGCGCTGGGGTGAAGACTTCCAGAACGCCACGCGGCGGATCTACTACTGCGTCGCACGGCGTGACCGCAACGCGTTCCTCAGCGTCATGCTGGACGACCGCGCCCTAGGGATGCGCATCCTTCTGCGTATGAGTGCCCGGCCGATCATTCGGCTGGCGAGCGGCGCGCACCACGCGACTGAGGACGCCGCGCGCGAGGACGTCCAGGCAGTCCCCCAGCGTCTTGACCAGATCGACCGCTGGATCGGTCAGGGTGTGCTCGGCGGCCCGCAGCTGAACGCCGCCGACTTTCAGATCGCTGTCAACGTGTCGGTGCTGTTGATGTCCGAGGATCTCGCACCGCTCGTCCACGGACGGCCGGCCGAGGCGCTGGCCCGGCGTGTCGCACCCAACTACAACGGCCATCTGGGCCGGGTACTGCCCGCCAAATGGCTCCCGACGTATCCCGGCTCCTGAGGACAAGAAATCGTGGGCATCCTCGATCCGGATGCCGGGCGATGCCGCGACTCGCTGGCCAACGGCCAACGGCCAGCGCACTAGTCCTGTTCAAGGATCGCCGAGCGGGAGGCCGTCCGGGCGCGCGCCTGGTGTCGTTTGTGAAGGCGGCTGCACCGGGGCTCGAAGCCGAGTGCATTGCTGCTTGGCCGGATGCTCCGGGTCGGGGTCGGCGTGCCCGACTCGGCTTGAGTCGCGGCCCTCCGGTGCATCGGAGCGTGCCGCTATGTCCCGCTGGAAGACCGCCTCGCCGTGCGCCGCTATGCCGCGAGCAGCGCCACCTCGTCGAGCTCGCGGGCGAGGCGTCCGAGCGCGCGGTCCAAAGCGCCGCCGCTGAGCAACGCCCCGTCGCGGCGCGCAGCACACGGGTGTTGAGACCCGTCACGCGACGAGCTTGACTTCGGCCTCGACGATCACACCTGCGCGCTCCGGGACAAGGCGGTACGCGACTTCGAAGTCGATTAGACCGCTCGCCTGAAGATCAAGGGCCGCCTCGTCGGCGCGCAACACGTCGATCTCGAACTTTGCCGCGACGCCGGCCAGTGACCCGCTGACGATCGCGTGACTGCCGCCGCAGAGGTCTGCCATGCAGCCCGTCGACCTCGAAATCGACCGGCGCCCACAGCGAGATGGCCTGCGGATCGGTCAGCGCCTCGAGAACATCCCTGCAAAATGGCAGCTTTCGTTTTGTTCCTGAACGGTCGTATCTTGTGCAATCGCGCCCTTCTGGGTGCAGCGGGACATATTTTGCTCTCTGGACCGGTTCGTTCGGCAGATGATCGTCAAGGCGCGGTCGGGTGGCTGGGGCTATGAGATGCTGATGCGCGAGGTTCTGATCGCTGCATCTGCGGCGCTTTTGCCGGATCGCGTTGACCGACCGGGTCCCCGATGAGTCGACGGTTCGCACGCTCGTCAAGCGGCTGGGAGCGGATGTCATCGATCAGATCACGATGGCGGTGATCGCCCGCGCGACCGCCGCCGGCGCCGGCGCCGAGCGGCGGTTTGTCGTTCGGGCAGCGCGGATCGACTCGACCGTTGTGGAGTCCGATATTCGCTACCCGACCTATCTCGGCTGGCCCAGGACGCCGCGCGGATGCTTGCGGGCGAGGCTAAGAAGGCCGCCGAAGTGGTCGTTCGCGTGGACCTACGAGGGCAAACCCATCAAAGCATGAAACCCAAGTACCGGACAACGTACGAGTCTCGATGACGATCCCGACGCGCGGCCGATCCGCAAGGGCAAGCTACGCCAGCCGACCGAGTTCGGGACCGTGATGCAAGTCGCTGAGCTGTGTGAGAACACTCGTCGAGGCGCCCGCGGCATCTACTCTCGCGCTGCTCGGAGCCCGATGACTGGCCGTAGCCGGACCGCCATGGCTGCCGCGGGTAGGCAGGCGAGCGCTGCCGCAGCGGTCGTGATGGGGACGAGCGCCAGCAGTTGCCACGCCGGCGGCCACGCGAGCCCGTCCACGGAGCCGTTGTCGGCCACGTAGGCCAGCCGGAACGCGAGCAACCCGATCGGAATCCCGATCACGGTCGCGAGCGCAGCGGCCACGGCCTGGGCGCCGAGCACGACGCCGGCGAGCTGCCGCGTGCTTGCGCCCAGCGAGCGCAGCAGCGAGATGTCTCGCGCTCGCTCGCGCACGGACAGGATCGCGGTCGCCAGAAGGTTTGCCGCGCCGACTGCGAGAAGCGCGATCGACAGTGCGTAGACCACCGCGCGAAGGCGCGCCGCGCTGTCCGCCGACGTGTCGCCGACGTACGGTGCGGGCAGCCCACCCGCTCCCGGCGGTGGCGGTAGCGCCGCCGGCGGGCGCGCGGTGGCGGACGCGTCGAGCGTGGCCTCCATCGCCAGTACGGCCACGACCGTGGCGACGGTGAGTGAGAGGGCAAGCACCGAGAGCGCCGCTCGCGTGTGCGGCGACAGTGCGTCTCGCGCGGCGAGGGCGGCGGCGGGCGGTAGACCCAGCCGGTCGGCCAACCGAGCGCCTCGCGACGGCCGATCACGGCCGCGCCGCACGCCGCGCAGCCCGTCGACGACCACGCCGCGTCCGGCGCGCCACGCCGAGACGCCGGCGACCGCGCCGATCAGCACCAGCGCGACGAGGCCGAACAGCACCGCTGCGAGCGGCTCGAGCGATGCGGCCGGGGCGACGTTGAGCAGCGCCGACGAGCGCTCCACGAACTGCGGGGCAAGCGCGGTGCCGATCGCGCTGCCGAGCAGCACGCCGACGAGGCCGACCGCAACCTGCTCGGCGGCGAATGCCGTCGTCGCCTGGCGCGGGGTGCAGCCGATCGCCGCCAGCGTCGCTACCGTGCGCGCGCGCTCGACCACACGCGCGGCGACCAGCGTGGCGACGACCGCGGCGCAGATCAGCAGGAGGAAGAGCGTGAACACGGACAGCACGACCTGGTTGGTCCGCGTGTCCGCGCCCGCGTCAGCGCGACGCTTGCCCCATGTCTGAAACTGAGCCGCACCGCCGGTCAGCTGCGCCGCGCGGTCGGCGAACGCCTCGGCGCCGGTGGGATGGCGCAGCCGTACGGCGAGCAGCGTCCCGCGTGCCGCGCGCTCCGGAGCGACCGCGGTCAGCGTCGCGCGCCCCGCGAACACGACACCGGGCTGCGACGCCGGGAACGCCTGCTGGCTGGAGGTGACGGCGATCCCCGCCACCCGCGCGGCGGTGGACTCGAGCCGCACGCGGTCGCCTACCCGGAGTCCGAGTTCCTCGGCCAGGCTGCGCTCGAGCACCACTTCGCCCGCGTGGAGCCAGCGCCCGGACACCAGCAGCGGGCGATCGACCGCGGACGGTCGCGCGTCCCCCTCGCGCAGGAGCGCGGGCGCCCGGCGTGCCCCTGCCCTCAGCGACGCGAACGCTGTCTGGAACGGGCCGGCAACCGCGAGCACCTCAGGCGCCGTGCTCACTGCCTGCCAGCGCGTCTGCGGACCGCCGATGCCGATCACGTGCGCGCCGTTGGTTGCCGCGAACGTCTGCTGCCAAGGATCGTCCGCGAGGCCACCGACCGCGCGGGCCACAGTCGCCGTCGCCATCGCACACGTGACCACGACGATCGTCAGCAGCGTGGGCTGCCAGCGGGCGCGCAGGCCGGCCCAGGTCAGTGATGCGAACACGGCCGCCATCACCAGCCCTCGAGCTCGACGAGCTGCGCCGGCCGCGTGCCGGCTGCGGCGAGCGCCGTGTCACCCACCACCAGTCCATCGCGCAAACGCACCACGCGATCAGCGCCCGCGGCGACCCGAGGATCGTGGGTGACGATCAGCAGTCCGCGGTCCTCGCCACGCTGCGTGGTCAGCAGTTCGAGCACCGTCCGTGCCGAGTCTGTGTCCAGATTGCCGGTCGGCTCGTCGGCGAGCACCACCGCCGGGCGGTTGACGAGCGCGCGGGCGATCGCGACACGCTGCTGCTCGCCGCCCGACAGCTGGGCAGGCGTCGCTTCGACGCGGTTCTCCAGGCCCAGCTCGCAGAGCAGGTCGCCCGCCCGCTTGCGGGCGCCGGCGCGGTCATGCCCGGCCAGCCGTGCCGGGAGCGCAACGTTGTCCAGTGCGCTCATCGCGTCGAGCAGGTGGAACGCCTGGAAGATGAAGCCGATCCGCCGCCGCCGCAGCCGTGCCCACTCGGCGTCGGACACGCCGTCGACGCGCCGGCCCTCCACGTACACCTCGCCCGCGGTCGCGCGGTCGAGGCCGCCGAGCAGGTGCAGCAGCGTCGACTTTCCGCAGCCGCTGCGTCCGACCACCGCCACGCACTCTCCTGGCGCCACCCGGATGTCGACGCCGCGAAGTGCGAGGACGTCGATGTCGCCGCTGCGGTAGGTCTTTGCCAGCGCGCGACCCTCAAGGACGGCTTGCATGGTTCTCCTCGCTTGGTTTCTCAAGGCGCTCCTCGCAGACGTCGAGCCAGCGCAGACGGGCTTGAAGATGAAGCGCGACGCCCTCGCGCAACAACGCGGGGACCGTGTCGTCGCCGCCGCGCGGGCGCGAGTCGAGGTCTCGCAACGACTGCAGCGCCGCGTGGCGCTGCGCGTCGATCAGCGCCATCGCATCGCCCATTCCGGTGGACGCGGACAGCGCAAGCTTCAAGAAGAACTCGTCCTTCAGCTTCGCCTCGGACGCCGGCGCCCCCAGCCACTGAAGCGCCTCGCGGCGTCCGCGGTCGGTCAGCGCGTAGATGCGCTTGCCGCGTGTGTCCCCCGCGGCGTCGTGGGACTCGACGAGCTCGTCGCGCTCCAGTCGCGCGAGGGTCGTGTACACCTGTCCGTCGTTGAGCGCGGGCAGGAGGCCGCCGAAGTGCCGCTCGAGCTCGGTCTTGAGTTCGTACCCGTGCGCAGGCCGTGCAGCGAGCAGCACCAGAAACGCCTGCCTCACCGGAATACATATCGAAGATACATATCCGCAATGTATAGGGCAGACCAACGGCTGCGTCAAGGCCTTTCGGTAGCAACGGACCAGACGCACGCTAAGCCGATCTCTTGACGTGCGTAGCTGTTGACGCTGGCCAGCAGCGAGCTCGTGAGGCAACGTGAGGTGGGATCATCCCGAGCATCAGGACGTGCTCGTGCTGCAGCGGGAAGGTCGCGCAAGGTGCTCGTCGTTATCTCGCGACCACCGCGGCGAGCTGGTTGACGACGTCGTCCATGTAGGCGTCGCCCGCGAGACCGTGTCGCGCTGGTCATCAGGCACCAACACGCCAAGCTTTGACGCGCTGCGAGGCGCCGCCGCTGCGGCCGGCGCTCGCGCGCCCACGCGAGGCTGTCGCCCTGTAGCTCGGCGCTCGGTGGCTGCAGCGGTGCCGGGTCGGCGTTGGGCAGCGCCTCGACCTGCCTGTCGCTGAAGACCGCCTGCAGGCGGTAGTAGGTCCTCGCTCAGCGATCGTCGTCGCCGTGCGGGTGGGGCTTCGGGCGCGGGCCCCAGTCGATGAATCGCGGCACCACCTCCTGGGACTCGAGGATGGGGCGCAGGTGTGAGCCGTCTGGGCGCATCTTGTAGAGGCCCGTTCGCCCGTGGTCTTCGAGTCGCAGCGAGATCCAGCGGCCATCGGGTGAGTAGGAGCCGAAGAACGCGTTGACGTCGCCGCCGCGGTAGTTGGTCACGAATCGCAGTCCTGTGCCGTCTGGGCGGATCGTCGCGATGTT
>DATLNO010000074.1:0-14182 GCA_035536715.1 Solirubrobacteraceae bacterium | reverse complement strand
CTTGACGGCCTTGACGTCGTCGAGCGAGAGCTGTCCGAACGTGAAGCGCCGGTGCGGGGAGACGCGCCCGTTGAAGCTCGTCTTCGGCGCGTCGAGCGAGGTCCGCTCGACGCCTCCGTCCTGGCGGGCGATCGCGTACTGCGCTCTTCGCGAGCCGCCCGAGCGCGGCGAGGCCGGGGATGACCTTGAACTGCGTCTCCTCGAGATTCGGGAGTGCCGAGGGCAGCGCGCTGAGCGCGCGCAGCGGGTACCGCGCGGCGCCGGCGATGCCGCCAATGAGCATCCCGAGCTCACCGGGGACGGCCTCGTTGTCGCCCACGGCCCCTCGGCCTCGATCGTGCGGATCTCGGGGGTGAGATCGAGCAGCAACCCCATGATCTCCGCGCCGGACATCCCATCGATGACGGCGTGATGGATCTTTGTCAGCATTGCGACGTCGCCGGACCGAAGGCCGCTGATGAGGTACAGCTCCCACAGCGGGCGGCCGCGGTCCAGCGGCCGCGACACGATCCGCGCGACCTGCTCGGCGAGCTGCTCGTCCGTGCCCGGCGCGGCGAGCCCGAGCTCGCGCACGTGGAAGTTCAGGTCGAAGTCCTAGAGGGATCGAGGATCGCGACGCTCGCGACGTGTCCGGACTGGCGCCGCGTCTCCAGCGCGAGGAACTGTGCGTCGAGGCTCGTGAGCCTGGTCGTCAACTCTAGTCCCGGTGTGCGCGGTCGGTGCCAGCGGCGGGTGAGGGTGCAGGCGCTCGCGAACAGCATCGATGAAGGAGGGGTTGTCCGGCGGTCGTGGCAGATCTGGGCGCATCGCGCTGCACAGGTGCCACGACCGCCGGGAGGTTCTGCTCGCCAGACGGTCATGGCGCGTCGGGGGGCGATATCCGCACCTGCCGCGCACGACCGTACACCGCGTCGGTGATCGTGGCGCCTCGGGTGCGATATCCGCACCTACCGCGCCACGATTGCGTACCGCGGCTACACCGCCGAGCCAGGACACGCTCGGTGGGCCCACGCGCGCCCGGGCATGAACGCTTCTTCCTCGATGCTGTTCGCGGGCGCCGGAGCCCTCTGCGAGCGAACCCGTCAGCCCACAGGCGTCACCGGCCGCCCTTTCGAGCGCGAATGCCCGTTGCCGGCCACCGGCACAGCAGCCGGTACAGCAGCCGCAGCCGGGGCGCGCTCGGCCGCCGCCGCGGCAGCGAGCTCCTCGAGCTCGCCTTCGAGCAACCGTGGCAGGTCGTGCACCTCGGGCAGCGCGTCCGGGTCGGCGTAGCAGCCGAAGAACAGCTCGTTGCGGTAGCGCACCATCCCGATCGCGAGCGTGTGGCCCTGGGAGATCGGGACGACGGAAAACACCTCCTCGAGCTCGCAGCCGAGCAGGAACATCGCGCCTCGGGGCGCCGGCGACTGCGAGACCGTGAGGTTGAACTGGCGCGGCGTCGCCAGCGCGCGCACGACGGGCGTGCGCAGCGGCGGCGGGATGACGCCCGCAGCCTGGACGAAGGCCTGCGTCGCCTGCGGCCGGTCGGTGTGCTTCAGCCGCGCGGTCTGCGCACGGACGAACTCCAGCCGCTCGCCGCTCGTCGCCAGATGGATGGGAAGCGGCATGTAGACCATCGCGATCTGGTTGCCGGCCTCCTCCTCGCCGATGCGGCGCATGCTGACCGGGACCATCGTCTTCAGCGGCTCGTGCGGGTCGTCGCCGCTCCGCAGCGCGAGCGTCCGCAGCGCGCCCGTGACCGCGGTCAGGCCGACGTCGTTGAGCGTTCCGCCGCGACCGCGGGCGGCGCGCAGCAGCGCGCGCGGCGCGTGGTAGCCGATCAGCGTGCGGCGCGTGCCGATGCGCGCGTTGAGCTGCGACGACGGGGCGGAGGGCAGGACGTCCTCGGCGAGCGCGGTCGCGATCAGCCTGGCGCCGCGCGCCGCACCCTCGATGCTGCTGCGTGGGTGCGTCACGGCGTCGGCCCCCGCTCGCAGCGCGCCGATGCCGTCGCTCACGGCGTAGCGCGCCGCGTTCGCAGCCCAGCCGGTGAGGCCGGACCGCCCGGCGGGACGCCATCGAGCCGGCGGCCGGGCTGCGACGTCGGGCTCGGGATCGATGAAGAGCTTCACGATCTGCAGCGCGGCCATCCCGTCGACGAGCGCGTGATGGATCTTGCCGACCATCCCGACCCGGCCGTCCGCCAGGCGCGGGACGAGGAAGACCTGCCACAGCGGGCGCCCGCGATCCAGCGGCGTCGACAGCACAGCCGAGCGCAGCACCTCGAAGGTCTCGTCGCTGACGCGATCCTCGGGCGCGGTCAGCGCGATGATGTGGGCGGACAGGTCGAAGTCGGCGTCGTCGATCCAGCGCGGCTCCGACAGCCCGAAGGGTGCGTCGTCCAGGCGCCAGCGACACCAGGGAACCTCGTGCAGCCGTCCCGCGGCGAGGTCGCGCATGCCGGCGGCCGTCGGTCGCAGCCGGTCGCCTTCGGGCTTGGCGAAGACCGCGCTCCAGCCGACGTGCATCGGAGACTGCTGGGTGTCCAGCCGCAGAAACGAGCCGTCCAGCGGCGACAGGCGCCGTGTCGAAGTCGGGGGTGTCATGCGTGTCCTCCTCGTCCGGCTGCGGTCAGCACGGCAGATCGGTTGGCGTAGGTCCTGACGGGACCGGCGGTGACGGGCGCGACGACCGGAAGCGGCGCACGTGAGCGGCGGGCGCGCAGCAGCGCGTACAGCTCGTCGTCGATGAGCTCGGCCAGGCGCGTCGCCTGCGGCAACGCGTCGGGATCGGAGTACAGGCCGAAGTGCAGAAAGCCGTTGTACGCGAGCATCCCGATCGACAGCATCTGCTCCTCGGCCATCGGGATCACCGGGTAGATCTCCTCCAGCCGGGCGCCCTGCATGAACAGCGCGCTGCGCGGGCCCGGGACGCTCGAGATGGTCAGGTTGAAGCGCCCCGGCGCGACGGCGCGCAGGACGGGCGCGCGCAGCGGGCTGGGCAGCAGCGACAGCCCCGACATCACGTTCTGCGTTCCCTCCGAGCGCGCGCTGCGCTTGAAGCGCGCGGTCTGCTCGTGGACGTGCTCCAGCCGTGTCCCGGGGGAGCTGAGCTGCAGCGGAAGCCAGATCGAGGTCATCGAGACCCGGTTGCCGAGCACGCCGTACTCGTGCGCCTGGCGGACGTTGACCGGGACGAGCGCCTTCAGGGGCTCGACCGGGACGTCCTGCTCGAGCGCCAGCGCGCGCAGCGCGCCTGCCACGGCGGCGAGCCCCGCGTCGTTGCGGGTCGATGCCGTGCCGCGCGTGATCTCGCTGAGCCGTTGGAGCGACACGCGGTGCTGCACGAGCGTGCGACGCGGGCCGAGCGGACCGTTGAGCGACGACGGCGGCGCGCTCGGCAAGAGGTCTTGGGTAAGCGCCTGCGCCATGCGGCCGACATCACGCAGGGCCGTTCGCGCTGCGGCGCGTGGATGCTCACAGGCGCGTGCGACGTCACGTGCGGCCCGCGAGGTCAACTCTGCGCCGTGGACGATCGGATCCAGCGCGCGTTGCAGCGCGGTCGGCGGCGGGGCCGCCTGCCAGGGCGCCGGCGGCGCGTCGGGTGAGCCGTCGACGTCGAGCATCAGCATCGCAACCTGCAGCGCGGCGGCGCCGTCGGCCATCGCGTGGTGGACGCGCCCGACGACGGCCGCGCGACCATCGCTCAGGCGCGGGATCAGCGCGATCTGCCAGAGCGGGCGGTCGCGGTCAAGCGGCGTCGAGAGCAGCGTGTCGCGGATCGCCGCGAAGCGCTCGTAGGAGATCGCCTCGTCCGGATCGCCGAGCTGGACGACATGGCGCGCGAGGTCGAAGTGCGCGTCGTCGACCCAGCGCGGCTCGCCGAGCCCGAACGGCGCGCTGAGCAGCCGCTGTCGGCAGCGGGGAACCCAGGCAAGCCGTGCGCGCACACGCGTGCGCAACGCTTCGACGCCGGGGCGCGCCGCGCCGTCGGGCGGGGCGAGAAACGAGCTCCACGCGACATGCATGTGTGCGCTGCCGGACTCGAGCTGCAGAAACGATGCGTCGATCGCCGACAGCCGTTCGCCGTGGCCGAGATCTGACACAGCTGCACCGTCGCATCTGCGACCCGCGATCTATAGCGCTACCCCCCGCCCGGGGGGATGCCGGCGGACTGCCCGGGGAATCGTCTGCGAGCCTCTGCGGGGATGGCGACCGCCACCGAGATCGACGACGCCGGCGCCCTGCGCGAGCTCGAGACCGTGCCGATCATGCTCGTACCGGGCCTCGAGGTGCAGTGGCTCGGCGTCTCGGGCTATCGCATCACGTACGAGGGCGTGTCGCTGTTCATCGACCCCTATGTCTCGCGCGTGCCGCTGCGCGCGCTGCTGCTCGGCCGCCTCGCGATGCCCGACGAGGCGCTGATCGACCGCTACATATCCGCCCCCGGTCCCGTCGCCGGCGTGCTCGTCGGTCACACGCACTTCGATCACGCGATCGACGCGCCCGCGATCGCTCGGCGCTTTGCGACGAAGGCGTACGGCTCGTCGTCGCTCGCGCAGCTCATGCACCTGCACGGCCTCGGCGGTCTCGCCAAGGAGGTCACGCCGCACAAGCGCTACGACCTCGGGCCGTTCGTCGTGACCTTCGTGCCCAGCCGGCACTCCAAGCTGCTGTTCGGGCGCAAGGTCCCGATGGACGGCGAGCTGACATGCGATCACCTGCACGCCTTGTCGCCGCGCGCCTATCGCTGCGGCCAGGTCTGGGGCATCCGGATCGACGTCGCCGGCATGAGCCTCTATCACCAGGGCTCGGCCGACCTCGACGATGACGAGCTGCGCGATGAGCCGGTCGACGTGTTCCTCGCGGGCGTCGCCGGGCGCAACTTCACGCCGCGATACTGGGAGCGGATCCTGCCGCGGTTGGATCCGGGTTTCGTCGTGCCCACCCACTACGACGACTTCTTCGCGCCCCTGGGGAAGCGGCTGAGCTTCGTACGCCAGGTGCGGCTCGCCGAGGTTCCGGGCGAGGTGGCTGCGGTGTCCGGTGCCGCGAAGGTCGCGGCGCTGGCGCGCGTCGACGCCCGTTAACGCCCGAGGCCGGGGCGTTCGCCCCGGCCTCGGAACCTTCACAGCGACCTGCGTCTAATTCGTGATGCCCATCTTCTTCAGGGCGGCCTTCGCGTGATCCGAGAGCTCGCCGGTCACGGGAGCGGCGTTGCCGGTCCTGCCGCCGTACGAGGCGAAGCCGGACGGCCAAGCCTTCGGAGCGACCGCCGGCGGCGTCGCGTAGCCACCCGTCGGCGCACCCGGGGGCGGAACCCGCTCGTTCGCCATGAAGTAGAGCTGAACGTCACCACCAAACACCTTTGCCAGCACCTTGGATTCCCTCCGTCGTGAGAACGGCTATCGCCGCTGGGATACCTAAACTTCCGGATCCGCCCTCCCCCTGGAAGGCGCACCCTCAACGCCCCTTCTGCCGGCTTGGCGACCGGCCGGAAGGAATGCGAGAGAACGTTCTCTCGCAGAGCACGCACCATACAAACAAACGCCCCGCCAGACAACGCATACGGCGGTTATCCGCACCTCGACGTTCGTGTAGACCCGACTGGCGTTGTCCGGCGCGTTCAGGCAGGCTGCGCACATGGACCTCGACAGCACAAGAGCCCGCCTCATCCGCTTGCAGAGCGAGCGTTTTCAAGCGCTCGAGCTCGGCATCGAGAACCCCTCGCCCTACATGACACGGTTGGACGAGGCGATCGCCGAGGCGCATCACGATTACGTCACCGGTGCCGTGCTCGAGATCGCGTTCCTGCGCGGCTCGCTGCTCGGCGCAACCCGCGGCTGAGCGATCTCGACATATGGTGGAGGCCCGGGCGCTCTCGTTCGCCCATCGGCCGCCTCGCGCCGATCCCCCTGACAGATGTCGGCACGCAGCGAACGCGACCAGCTTGCCCGCGAACTCGACGCCGCTCGCCAGCGGATCTCCGACCTCGAGACCGCACTGCTGCGACGTGGTCGCGACGCCCTGACGGCCGTTCTTCGCATCGAGGCCTTCCGCGAGCAGTTCGTCGAAGAGCTCGCTCGCACACGCCGCCGCGGGCTGCAGGGTTCCCTGATCGTGCTGCAGGTCGATCGCCTCGCGGACATCCACCGCGATCACGGCTTTGCCGTCGGCGATGCCATGCTCAGCGGGCTCGTCGAGGCGCTGCGCGCCGGAACGCGCTCAGAGGATCTGCTCGGGCGGATCGGCGACGACCGTTTCGCAGTGCTGCTGCGGGAGGCCGGCGAGGCGGCGACGAGCGCCTGCGTCGGACGCTTGCTCGGCGCCTTCCAGCTCATCGAGGTCGGCGCGATTCGCGGCGTCTGCGCCTCCGCCGGCGTCGCCCTGTTCGACGCCGAGGATCAGGACGCAGTCGTGCTCTTCCAGCGGGCGTCGCAGGCGCTCGCCGACGCCCAGGCGGGCGGCGGCGGACGCGCGGTGATCGCCTCGAAGGAGGGGAGCGGCGCCGGTGTCAGCGCCAGGCTGCACCGCCGCGACGCCGTCGAGGCGCTCGCGGTCGCCCTGCTCGAGCGCGACCGCTACACCGGCGAGCACTCCGAGTCCGTCGTCGAGATGGCCGTCGCAGTCGCCTGCAGTACCGGGCTCTCGCCCCCGCAGGTCGAGGACGTCCGCGCGGCCGCGCTGCTGCACGATATCGGCAAGGTCGGCATCCCGGACGCGATCCTCAACAAGCCCGGCCCGCTGACACCCGACGAGCGCACGGTGATGGCCGAGCACCCGGTGATCGGCGAGCGCATCCTGCGCAGCATCGGCGGGTTCTTGAACGTCGCGGACATCGTGCGCCACGAACACGAGTCGTGGGACGGCAGCGGCTATCCCGACGGGCTAACCGGCGACGCGATCCCGATCGGCAGCCGCATCATCCTTGCCTGTGACGCCTACCACGCGATGACGAGCGACCGCCCGTACCGCGCGCGTATGTCTCACGCCGACGCCTTCCGCGAGCTCACGCGCTGCGCCGGCCGGCAGTTCGACCCGCAGGTCACGGAGGCGCTCGTCGCGCACTTCTACCACCAGCGCGCGGGCCGTCAGCTGCACGCCGTCTGATTCAGGCTGAGTCCCGCCGACCTGTGAGGATGGCTCCATGAGCCGTCGTGATCTCGCGCACGTCATGAGCGCCCTGTGGGACCTGTCGGGCGGGACGCCCGGGGCGGCGGTAGCGGTCGCCGCGATCGACGCGGCGATCGGGCGCGGGCGCGGCGACATGCGCACGCCGCTGAACCTCGAGTCGCTCGCCGAGCAGGGACACGTCGCCGCGCTCGACGGCGGAACCTGGGGGCTGACGCCGGAAGGCGTCGACTGGATCGTTCAGGACCGCGAGCTCTCAGACCGCTGAAACGCGCTGGTGGCGCGGGCGCAACGTGCGGCGCGTCCGGGGTCGCCTGCTACCGTCAGTGGGCAAGGGAGCACCGAGTTTGCCCCGCTGCGCCCCGCTGCGTGATCTTGAAAGCTTCACCTAAACTGACGCGACGCAGGTCGCACCACGGAGGACTCATGGCCGATAAGGCCCAACCCCCGCAGCCTCGCCCGCAGCGCCCCAACGCCGGTGGCTACGCGCCCCGCCCGCCCAAGGAGACGGTGGACGAGCGCCGCGCGCGCCAGTCCGCCACCGCGCTCGCCGCGCAAGTCGACCTCAAGCGCCAGGCCGCCGAGCGCCGGGCAAGCAAGGACAAGACGTCCTGACCTGAGTCGCGGCACGCATGGTGCCGCCCGTGGGCGGCCACCGTCGCATTGCCACCTGGCTCAGGCGCGCGAGGCAGATGCCGAGACCGCCCCCGTCTTCGGCAGCCACGACAGACCGCGCGGCAGGTACCAGCTCCAGTCGCCCGAGCGGCTTCATCGTCGTCGGCAGCAGTCGGCGCGCACGATCGTCGCGTCGATCAGGATCGCGGCCGCGAGGCCGACGCCCATCTGCTTGAACTCGATCGCGCCGAGGGTCGCGAAGACCGAGAACACAGCGATCATCACCGCGGCCGCGCTGGTTACCACGCCGGCGGTCGCCTTGATGCCGTGTGCCACTGCCGCTTCGGTGGTCGCGCCGCCGAGCACCGCCTCGCGCATCCGGCTGAGGATGACCGCGTGGTAGTCCATCGACAGGCCGAAGAGCACGACGAACAGGAACCATTCGTCGGTCTCATGAGGGCTCCCCTCCGTCGTCGGGATCGTTGGGGTGACTCTCGGCGTCGGGGGTGCTTTCGTCGCTGCGGCAGACGGACGAGTGGGGGTGGGGTTGACCCCCTCGTATGCGGGGTTGGTGGCCCTACGCCGGTCGTCTGTGGCAACCACGGCTTTGCGTTCGCCGCGATCGTCTCCAACAGCATCAACGAGGGTGAAGGGGCACCGGCCGCCGCGGCAGGGAAGCAGCGCGCCTGGCGGTCGATCGCGTGCGATGGCGTCGTGCTCACCTACGGAGCGATTGGCGCTCAACTGGCGCCCAGCGCAAGAACGGCGCAAATCGAGCACGTCATCCCAATCACGCCGCAGAGGCCGGTCCAGGCGAAGTCGCGCCAGGTCGTCGGGTCGCCGATGAGCGTGTGGAGGCGCGTCGTCCAGCGCGCGTCCTGCGCGGGCGGATAGCGCTCGGCGATCAGCCCGAAGAACGTGATCGCCAAGGACAGGCTCACCGAAACGCCCGTCACCCACAGCACGAGGCCGACGTTCGCCCGTCAGCAGCCGGTCGCATGAAGAGCAGATCGCGCGACCAGCGCGTGCGCAGTGGGACGTCATCAGGTGAGGTGGCGCTGGACACGAACAGCAGCATCGCGCGGGCAACACGCTGCCGCAATGACGCACTGTCGGCGTGTGCGTGGTGGGGAGTACCCCCCACCGCCGTCGGCAGATCGCGCGGATACGCCCCCCCG
Organism: Solirubrobacteraceae bacterium; assembly: GCA_035536715.1. Taxonomy (GTDB): domain Bacteria; phylum Actinomycetota; class Thermoleophilia; order Solirubrobacterales; family Solirubrobacteraceae; genus CADCVQ01. The sequence goes on along the minus strand of DATLNO010000074.1, from coordinate 5,280 downwards.
ACCTGCCGCGATGTTCCCCCCACACGGGGGGGAACGCCTGCTGTTCGGGCCGGGGGACGCAACGGTGTGGTCGTGCTCCAATCCCATCCAACCGCTGTCCTCTTCCCCGGACAGGGCAGCCAGACTCCGGACATGCGCGCCTTCGTGGCCGCAGTGCGCCCCGACCTGCTCGAGGCCGCAATCGAGCTCGTCGGCGAGGATCCCTTCCCTCGCGTCGATGAGTCCACCCGCTTCGCGCAGCCCGCCATTCTCTGCGCATCTCTTGCCGGCTGGTCGCGCCTGCGCGACCACGTCGACCCCGTCGCGCTGGCGGGCCATTCGCTCGGTGAGTTCTCCGCGCTGGCCGCCGCCGGCGCGCTCTCAGACCTCGAGGCGCTGCGCCTCGTGGTCATCCGCGGCGATCACATGGCCGCCTCGGGCGAGGCCTCCGGCGGCGGCACGATGCTGGCCCTGCTGGGCGCATCGCCCGCCCAGGCCGAGGCGCTCGCCGCCCGCCACGGCGTCAGCATCGCCAACGACAACGCCCCCGGCCAAGTCGTGCTCTCCGGCTCGCCGGACGGGCTCGCCGCGGCGCGCAAGGACGCGACGACCGCGGGCCTGCGCGCACTGCCGCTCGGCGTCGCCGGTGCGTTTCACTCGCCGCAGATGCAGGGCGCCGTCGCGCCGTTCGGCGCGGCGCTCACCGAGGTCGTGTTCGAGTCGCCGCAGATCCCGGTGATCAGCTGTGCGACGGCCAAGCCCTTCGCCGACCCCGCGGTCGAGCTCGCCCAGGCGCTCGTCAACCCCGTCCGCTGGCGCGACACGATGGCGACGCTCGACGGTCTCGGCGTGCAGGCCTACATCGACGTCGGCCCCGGCCGCATCCTCGCCAAGCTCGTCCCGCGCTGCATCCGGGACGCAAGCGCCGCGACCGCGGAGTCGCTTCTGGAGGACATCAGTGCACCCGTCTGAGCTTGCTCTCGCGCCGTCACCGGTCGCGCGGGCGGGCGGGCATCACCGCTCGCGGCTGCGCACCGCCGGCATCATCGGCCTCGGCCGGGCACTGCCCCCGACCGTCGTCGAGAACGGCCCGATCGCCGAGCGCATCGGCGTCGAGCCCGCGTGGATCACGAAGCGCACTGGCATCAACGCCCGCCGTCGCACCATCGACGGCGAGGGCCTCTCGGATCTCGCGATCGAGGCCGGCAGTCGCGCGCTCGCCGCCGCCGGCGTGAAGCCGTCCTACGTCGATGCCGTGCTCGTCGCGACGTCCTCGTCGGACGACGTCGTGCCGCAGGCGTCGCCGATCGTCGCCGGAGCGCTGGGCTGTGACCGCGCGATGGCGTGGGACGTCGGCCTGGCCTGCACCGGTTTTCTGGCCGGCCTGCAGCAGGGCGCCGCGCTGATCGAGAGCGGCCGCGCCAACACGGTTCTGCTGATCGGTGCGGACGTCCTCGGGCGCTACACCGACCACGACGACCGCCAGACCGCCGCGCTCTTCGGCGACGGCGCCGGCGCCGCCGTGCTCGCCCCGGGCGGGCCCGCGACCCTCGGCCCCGTCGTCATCGGCGCCGACGCGCAGCGCGACATGCTCTACATCGACCGCACCGACAACGTCGTGAGGATGGAGGGACGGCTCGTCTACTCCCAGGCCGTCGACCACATGGAGCAGTCGTGCCGCGAGCTGCTCGCGCTCGCGCAGCTGGGGATCGAGGACATCAACCTCGTCATCGCCCACCAGGCCAACGGCCGGATCATCAACGCCGTGCGCGAGCGCTTCGGCCTTGAGACCGATCGCGTCGCAGACTACGTCGCCGACCTCGGAAACACCTCGGCTGCCTCGATCCCGCTCGCGCTCGCGCTCGCCGCAGACGACGGGCGCCTGCCGGCCGATGGCGGCCATGTCCTGCTCACCGCGTTCGGCGCCGGGTTCTCCTGGGGCGCCGCCCTGCTCACCTACGGAGGAGCCGCCACCAGATGAGCACCACGGCCCAGCCCGAAACCCGCACGACCGAAGGCCGCCGCCCGGGCGGCGCCGTCGTCCTCGTCACCGGCGCCTCGAAGGGCATCGGCGCCGCGATCGCCCGTGAGCTGGCCGCCGACGGCTGGGCCGTCGCCGCCGGCTACCGGTCCGACGCCGACGGCGCGGCCGAGACGGTCGACGCGATCAAGCAGGACGGCGGCTCCGCCGTCGCGATCGGCGGCGACGTCTGCGATCCCGAGGCGATGCAGGACGTTCTCGCGCAGGTGCAGGAGCGCCTCGGCCCCGTGCTCGGCCTCGTCAACAACGCCGGCGTGCGCGCCGACGGCCTGGCGATCCAGATCGACGACGACAAGTGGGACCTCGTCATCGACACGAACCTCAACGCCGCGTTTCGCCTGAGCCGCGCGGTCGTCCGGCCGATGATGAAGGCCCGCTACGGGCGGATCATCAACGTCGCCTCGGTCGTCGGGCCGCGCGCCAACGCCGGGCAGGTCAACTACGCCGCGGCGAAGGCCGGCCTGATCGGCATGACGAAGACGCTCGGCGTCGAGATCGCCCGCAAGGGCGTCACCGTCAACGCCGTCGCCCCGGGCCTCATCGAGACCGAGATGACCGCTGACCTGCCGCGCGAGCTGCTTGACGCGGTTCCCATGCGCCGTCCAGGCCGCCCCGACGAGGTCGCCGCAGCCGTGCGCTTCCTCGCGTCGGACGCCGCCGGCTACGTGACCGCCACGACGCTCTTCGTCGACGGCGGCATGAGCGCATGACCCATCTTCGGCCGTGGGTGCAATGAGCAACCTCGCGCTGGTCCCCAGGGCCGACGAGAAGCTCAGCCCGCTCGAGCGCCTGGAGGCGTTGTGCGACCCGGGCTCGCTGCAGACGCTGCGCGGGGAGGTCCGCTCGCTGCGGTTGGGCGAGAAAACGGCGGCCGGCGACGGCGTGATCGGCGCCACCGGGCGCGTCGACGGGCGCCCGATCGCCTGCTACGCGCAGGACCCGTCCTACATGGGCGGCTCGCTCGGCGAGGTCCATGCCGAGACGATCTGCCGCGTTCTGCGCACCGCCGAGCGCGCGAGGATGCCGGTCGTCGGCTTCGTCGAGTCGGCCGGTGCGCGCCTGCAGGAAGGCGTCGCCGCGCTGGCGGGCTACGGGCGAATCTTCAACCGCAACGTCGCGCTGTCGGGCCAGGTGCCGCAGATCTCGGTCATCTGCGGGGCGTCCGCCGGCGGCGGCTCGTACTCACCGGCGCTGACGGACTTCGTCGTGATGACCAAGCGCGCATCGTTGTTCCTCACGGGACCGGGCGTCGTGAAGGAGGTCATGGGCGAGGACGTCGATGCGCGGACGCTCGGCGGGCCGAAGGTGCACGATCGAAACGGCGTCTGCCAGCTCGTCGCCGACGGCGACCTCGACGCCGCCTGGCTCGTGCGCGATCTGCTCGACTACCTGCCCCAGTACGCGACCGAGGCCCCTCGGCGCTGGCCGAGCATGGATCCCTTCGAGGGCGCGTCCGACCAAGCCGTGCCCGATGCCAAGCGCCGCGTCTATGACGTGCGTGACGTCGTGCGCACGCTCGTCGACGGCGGGCGCCTGCTCGAGATCAGCCCGCGCTGGGCGCGCAACATGGTCACCGGCTTCGCCCGCATCGACGGCCGCGCGATCGGCATCGTCGCCAACCAGCCCCGGTACCTCGGCGGCGTGCTGGACGCCGATGCCGCGACGAAGGCGGCGCGCTTCGTGCGCACGTGCGACATGTATGGCATCCCGCTCGTCGTGCTCGTCGACACACCCGGCTTCCTGCCCGGCAGCGGCCAGGAGCAGATCGGCGTGATCCGTCACGGCGCCAAGCTCGTCCACGCGTTCGCTGCGGCGTCGGTCCCGCGCGTGACGGTCGTGCTGCGCAAGGCCTTCGGCGGCGCGTTCATCGCGATGAACAGCCGCGAGCTCGGCGCCGACCTCGTGCTCGCCTGGCCGCAGGCGCAGCTTGGCGTCATGGGCGCAACCCAGGCGGTCGACCTCATCCACCGCCGTGCGATCAAGGCCGCCGACCACGAGGGCGGGGCACGCGAGCGGCTCGCCGAGGAGTACGAGCGCGACTGGCTGTCGTCCGAGACGGCGGCTCGGGAGGGCGCGGTCGACGAGATCATCGCGCCGTCGAGCACCCGGCGGCGGCTGTGCGACGCGCTCGGGATGCTCGCCGCGGCGAGCGCCGACCGCGAGCGGCCGATCATGCGCAACATCCCGCTGTAGCCAGCCTTCAGTCCACGCCGAGCTCGAGCTGGCTGGCGCCGCTGACGTCGACCATGTTCGTGACGCTGACGCCGATGCCCGTCAGGCCCTGGCGCTCGATCGTCGCAATGGCGGCGGTCAGCAGCGCGCGGGCTGCCGCGAGCACGGGCTCGGGCGTCGTGACGTGGCCGGGCAGCGTGTGCGAGCGCGTCGCGCGCGAGTGGTCGCCGAAGCGCAGTCGCAGGATGACCGTACGCGCTGCGAATCCGGCCTTCTCCATCCGCGTGACGCAGCGCTCGACGAGCCTCGCCAGCGTCTCGTCGAGCTCGTCCGCGGGCAGCGGAGCCCGCGCGCGGCCGAGCGCGCGCTGCGCGCCGAACGAGCGCGGCGGGCGGTTGGGCTGCACGGGCCGCAGATCGATGTTGTGGGCGAGCGCGTGGACGTGGCGCCCCGAGGCCTTGCCGAGGATCTCCACGAGCGCCGGCTCGTCGAGCTGCGCGAGCTGGCCGACCGTCCTGAGGTCGCGATCGTGCAGGCGCTCGGCGGTCTTCGGACCGACGCCCCAGAGATCCTCGACGGCGAGCGGATCGAGGAACTCGCGCTCCTGACTTGGCGTGATGACCAGCAGCCCGTCGGGCTTCGCGGCGCGGCTGGCCATCTTCGCGGCGATCTTCGTGCGGGCGACGCCGACCGTGATCGGCAGCCCGATCTCGTCGCGGACCTCGTCGCGCAACTGTTGGGCGATCGCCCGCGCGGCGCCCTTCGTTCGCGCGAGCGTGCCGATCTCGAGGAAGGCCTCTTCGATCGACATCGCCTCGACGATCGGCGCCGTGCGCGCGAACACGGCGAAGAGCGACTTGCTCGCCTCGATGTAGGCGGCGAAGCGCGACGGCACCACGATCGCGTCAGGGCACAGCGCTCGCGCCCGCGAGCCACCCATCCCGCTGCGCACGCCACGGCGCTTGGCTTCGTAGCTCGCAGCCATCACGACACCGCCTCCGACGATCACCGGCCTGCCGCGCAGGCTCGGATCGTCGCGCTGCTCGACGGACGCGAAGAACGCGTCGGCGTCAGCGTGCAGGACGACC
>DATLNO010000073.1:0-18824 GCA_035536715.1 Solirubrobacteraceae bacterium | reverse complement strand
GCTGGTGCGGGCGATCGCCCGCACCAGGCGCGTGCTCGTCGTCGCGCTGGCGCTCGCGGCGGCCGGCTGGGCGCTCGACACGCAGACGCGCGTCGAGTCCGACATCCAGAAGCTCGTCCCGCAGGACCTGGGCGCGCTGCGCGACCTCGACGCGCTGCAGCGCGCGACCGGCGTCGGCGGCGAGATCGACGTCCTCATCGAGGGCCGTGACCTGACCGACCCGGCGGTGCTCAACTGGATGATCGGCTACCAGACGAAGGTGCTCAAGCGCTTCGGGTATTCGTCTCAGCGCGGCTGCGGCGCGGCCGAGCTGTGCCCTGCGTTCTCGCTGCCCGACCTCTTCACGACGCCCGCCTCGCGACGCGACGCCGACCAGATCCGCGGGCTGTTGGACGCTGTCCCGCCGTACTTCTCGCAGTCCGTCGTCTCGCCCGACCGGCGGACCGCGACGCTCGCGTTCGGTATCCGCCTGATGGAACTCGACCGCCAGAAGGAGGTCATCGACGAGATGCGCGCGCGGCTCGCCGACGGCAAACCGCAAAGCGTGCGCGCACAGCTCGCCGGCCTGCCCGTGCTGGCCGCCGACGCCAACGCGGAGGTCGCCTCCAACAGCCGGCGGATGCTGACGCTCCTGGCCGGCCTCCTCGCGGTCGCGATCGTGCTGCTGGTGGCGCTGCGCGGCGTCTCGCGCGCGCTCGTGCCGCTCGTGCCGATCGTGCTCGCGACGGGCTGGTCGGCACTGCTGCTGTTCGCGCTGCGCGTCCCGCTGAACCCGATGTCGGTGACGCTCGGCGCACTCGTGATCGCGATCTCGACCGAGTTCAGCGTGCTGCTGTCCGAGCGCTACCGCCAGGAGCGCGCACTCGGGCATGACCCGCACACCGCGCTCGCGCGCACATACCGATCGACTGGCGCGGCCGTGCTCGCCTCGGGCGCGACCGCGATCGCCGGGTTCGCGGTGCTCGTCGTCTCCGATATCCGGATGCTGCGCGACTTCGGCTTCGTGACCGTGATCGACCTGACGGTTTCGCTGCTGGGCGTGCTGCTCGTGCTGCCGGCCGTGCTGCTGCTCGCCGAGCGGCGATCGCAGTCGGCAGCGCCGCCGCCTCCGCCGGCCGCGCCGCGCGCCGAGCCCGCGGCGGCGACCGAAGCGGTCGCGTGAGCGACGAGCGCCGGCCGCTGCTGCCGACGAGCCGCTACGCCTGGCTCGTGGGCATCGCCGCGGTGCTCGTGGTGGGCTTCCTCGTGGTCGGCACCACGCGCCCCGCCGGCCCCGGCGCCGGCGGTCTGCCGGCCGGCGCTCAGATGCCGCCCTTCGCGGTCCCACTCGCCACATCGGACATCGTCTGCGACAGCGACGACGATCCCTGCGACGCGAACGTCGCAGCCTCCGGCGCCCGAGACCACGAGGAGGCCGGTAACCGCCCCGCCTGCGAGGTCCGCGGTCCAACCGTCCTGAACCTCTGCGAGCTGACCGAGCGCGGGCCGCTCGTCCTCGGCCTGATGGCAACGCGCGACGCCGAATGCGTCGAGTCCTTCGATGCGCTCGACGCCCTGCCGCGACGCTACCCGGGCCTGCAGGTCGCTCTCGTCTCGATCCGCGGCGAGCTCGACGATCTGCGCGCGGTCGTCCGGGCGCGGCGCTGGACCTTCCCCGTCGGCTGGGACCGCGACGGCGCGCTCGCGAGCCTCTATGGCGTCGCGGCTTGTCCCTACGTCGTCGTCGCCCGCCGGCGCGGGCGCGTGCAGACCACGGTGCTGGGCTCAGCCTCGCGAGCCGAGCTCGAACGCGCGGCTGGGCGCGCCGTCGCGGCATCGCGCGCCGCAGGCTGGAACCCATAAGGGATGGCGGCGCCGGGGCTTCCGTGCCCGGCTGGCCGTCATGGTCGCCGTGGTCGGCGATAGCAGGGTTTCTAGATCAGGGCTGCCAGCAGGCTGCGCTGGCGCTCGGTCATCGATCCGACCGTCTTGGTCTCCGGCATCCCGATGCTCGCGAGGAACTTGCTGACCCGAGTCGTTCCCCAGCGTCGCTGGCTCGCGAGCAGTTCGGCGATCGTCATGCTCGCCGCCTCCCACGGGCAAACCAGGATTACTTCGCCGACCGTCAGCGTGCCCTCACCGACCCTCCGCTTGAGCTCAGCCCTGGCGAGACGCACCTTGTTGGCACGCTGAAGGGCCTGCATGTGTTGCGGCGGCGCAGGGGCAATCGTCGCTGTCGCGTCGTGCATGGACGGGTCCTCCCCGGCTGCCCTCATCGACGAGAGGCAGCACTTTCGTGGTTGGTTCGTGTATGTACCGCGCGGGCGTGCCGGGCACGTACAGCAGCCGACCGGTGGCCTCTACGGACACTCCCTTCCGTCGTGTCCGTGGCCGGGCCTGCTCATCCCACCGCCCGCGCTAGGCGCACCGCGAACGTATTCGAGGCCCGGTTCGCGTTCAACCCTCACGGACGCAATGCGCACGCTCAGAGCGATGTTTTTCTTCCGTGACATGCTTGTGAATAATTGGACAAGCAGATCGGTCGGACGGAACTGGCCGCTCGGCTCAAACGGGCAGCGGACCGTGCTGCGCCTCGAATTGCCCCTTTACGGTGACGAAGGCGTCAAGCGCGCGATCGAGCGTCGGGCGGTCGTGGGTCGCCATCACGCTCGTGCGCAGCAGCGCCCCGCCGGGTGGTACCGCGGGATGGATCGCGACGTTCACGAAGACCCCGGCGTCGTAGAGCGCGCGCCAGAGCAGCACGGCCTTCCAGTCGTCGCCGACGATGATCGGGACGATCGGCGTCATGTGGCTGCCCTCGTGCTCGACGACCTTGAAGCCGCGCTCCCGCAGGCCGGCGTGCAGGTAGGCGGCGTTGTCGAGCACGCGCGCAAGCAGCTGCGGGCCCTCTTCGGAGCGCACGATCCGCAGCGCGGCGAGCGCCGCGCCGACGGCCGCCGGGACGCCGGCGGCGGTGAAGAGGAAGGCGCGGCTCTGGACGCGTAGGTAGTCGATGACGTCGTGGTCGCCGGCGAGAAAGCCGCCGCAGCTCGCCAGCGACTTCGAGAAGGTGCCCATCCGCAGGTCGACGCGGTCTTCGACGCCCAGCAGCTCCGACGCGCCGGCACCGCGCGCGCCGAGCACACCGGCGCCGTGCGCCTCGTCGACCATCAGCCGCGCCCCGAACTTCGCGCACAGCTCCGTGATCTGGACGAGCGGGGCGACATCGCCCTCCATCGAGAACACACCGTCGACGACGACAAGGACGCCGCCGCCGTCGTTCTCCGCCGCCTTCTCGAGCGTGCGCTCGAGCCTGTCCATGCGGTTGTGGCGAAAGGCCCGCAGCTTGGCGCGGCTCAGCAGGCAGCCGTCGAGGATCGAGGCGTGGTCGCCGGCGTCGGCGACGACGGTGTCGCCGGGCGCCAGCAGCGTGCCGAGCGCCGCGAGGTTGGCCTGATGGCCGGTCGTGAAGACGAGCGCCTCCTCGGTGCCCATCCACTCCGCGATCTCCTGCTCGAGCTCGAGGTGCAACGAGATCGTCCCGTTGAGCAGCCGTGAGCCGGTCAGGCCGGTGCCGAACTTCGACAGCGCCGCCTGCGCGCCCTGGACGACGCGCTCGTCGCCGGTCAGCCCGAGGTAATTGTTCGAGCCGAGCATGATCCGCTCGGTGCCCTCCATCTCGACGACCGGGCCGGCGGGGCCTTCGAGCGTGCGGAAGTAGGGCAGGACGTCGGCCTCGCGCGCGGCCCGCAACTGATCGGCACGTTCGTGACCGCGGACCTTGGCAAAGACGTCGTGTGACAGGGAGGCCATGTAGCGTGGGAACCGTGAGCGTCGACGTCCGGGCAGTTTCGTCGAACCGGGATCTGCGGGAGTTCATCGAGCTCCCGTACCGGCTGCACTCTACTTCCCGGCAGTGGGTTCCCCCGCTGCGTCTGGAGCGACGGATGTTCCACAGCCGCCGCATGAACGCGTACTTCAAGCACGCCGGTGCGCAGGAGTTCCTCGCCCGGACTACGACCCCGGGCGGGCAGCGAGTCGTCGGGCGGATCTCGGCGCAGATCGACGGCGCGTACGACGCCCAGCACGGTGTCGGCACGGGGATGTTCGGCTTCCTCGAACTCGAGGACGACCAGGCGGTCGCGCGCGAGCTGCTCGACGCCGCCCAGGCGTGGCTCGCCGAGCGCGGCCGCCAGCACATGATCGGGCCGATGGACTTCACGATGAACGACGAGTGCGGGATCCTGATCGAGGGCTTCGAGCGCGCACCGATGATCAAGCAGCCGTGGCACCCGCCGCACTACCAGCGGCTGTGCGAGGACGCCGGACTGCAGAAGGCGATCGATCTGTGGATGTGGGAACTCGTGATCGACGACCGCGAGAAGATCCTGCCGATCATCTTCGAGCTCTCAGAGCAGTGCGAGACCAAGCACGGCGTGACACTGCGCCACATGCGCCGCCGCGACCTGTCGAAGGAGATCGAGGTCTTCGGCGAGGTCTACAACGCCGCCTGGAAGCGCAACTGGGGTTTCGTGCCCTACGGGCCGTCGGACCTCAAGCACTACGCCGAGGAGCTGCAGCTCGTCTTCGACAAGCACTGGTTCATGCTCGCCGAGAAGGATGGCGAGACGATCGGCATCGCGATCACGGTGCCCGACATCAACCAGGTGCTCAAGAAGATGAACGGTCGCGTGCTGCCCTTCGGTTGGTGGCACTTTCTGCGCCGCGGCAGGATCATAGACCGCGTCCGCGTCGGTTTTCTCGGCGTCAAGCCCGAGTACCAGCACACCGGCACCGCGGCACGGTTCTACGTGGAGCACTTCGACATGGCGAAGGTGCGGCCGCAGAAATGGGGCGAGATGGGCTGGATCCTCGAGACCAACCGATCCATGAACAGAGGCATGGAGGCTATGGGCGGGCGGGTAGTAAAGCGCTTCCGCATATACGAGTCGCGGTTCTAGAGCGATGGGTGCAGTGGCGGGAGGGATCACAGCGCCTGTGAGCGCCGCCAGGGCGCCGTGCACGGCCCGCGGCGTGTGGTTGCGCTCACCGTCGTGGGATCTGTCGTTTCTGATCTTCAGCGCGGCGCTCGTGCCGATCCCGCTGATCGCGTTTCACGCCCTCGGGATGTCGCAGACCGCGGTCAACCTCGTCGTCGCGGGCGTGATCGGCGGGCCGCACCTGTACTCGACGTTCACCTACACGTTCATGGAGCCCAGCTTTCGCCGCCGCCACCGGCGCTTTCTTGCGGCGTCGCTCGCGCTGCCGGTCTTCGTGACGGTGCTGTCGTTCGTCAGCCTCCAGATTCTGCTGACGGTCTTCTTCCTGTGGGCGTCGATCCACGTGCTGCACCAGATCACGTACATCAACGACTGTTACGCGGCCCGAGGTCCCGTCGCACGGCCGGCGCGCGAGCGGGTCATCGACTACGGCGTCGTGTTCCTCTGCCTGTATCCGATGGCGACGCCGCAGATCCTCGGCGGCTCGTTCCAGCTCGGCGGCATCTCGCTCTATGTGCCGTCGTGGGCGACGCACGGGCTCGCCGCCGACGTGCAGATCTACGGCATCGCGGCGCTGTTCGCAATCTTCCTCGGGCTGTGGCTGGCGAAGTGCGCACGCGACTGGCGCGAGGGCCGGCTGCTCGTGCCGAGCGTGCTGCTGATCGGCCTGACGGTGGTGATCGGCTTCACGCTCCCGCTCTTGCCCAACAGCGATGTCGCCTTCCAGGGCTTCAACGTCTGGCACTCCCTTCAGTATCTGGCCCTCGTGTGGTTCCTGATGGCAATCCGCAAGGAGCGCGGAGAGATCGACAACCGCTTTGTCGCCGAGATGAACGGGCCCGATCGGGTGTGGCGCTTCTACGGCCTCGCAGTTGGATTGACGGCTGTGGCGGCGCTGTTGGTGCTCGTGATCCACGCCGCTTTCGGGGTATCTCTGCAGCAGGCCTACTACATCGTCATCCTGTCTACGTTGCTCCAGCACTACTACCTCGACCACCTGCAGTTCACGAAGCTCGGCGACATGCCGGGGTTTGGTGACCGGCTGCCCGCCGGGCGATCGTGAGCGAGCGTCCGCGAGAGGTGTTCGATCAGGCCGCCCATGACGCGGAGGACCTCGAGGTGCTCGACGGCGTCGCGGTGCTCACCGTCGCCGACGAGCCTCGCGTGCTCGAGCGCTCCCCTGGCGCCTTCGGCCCGGCCGTCGTGCAGACCGTCGCCGTCGTCGGCGCGAGCATGGTCGCGGGTGCCGCCACCGTCGCGATCGTGCATCGGCGCCGTACGCGCCGCCTTGCGCGCCGCAGGCGCAGGATGCTCGCCCCCGTGCTCGCCAGCCGCTCGTTTCTGGTCGACGTGCACGTGCTCGGCGAGCGCTCCAACCGTAATCGGTAGCTCTGCGCGTGGTCGAAGTGCGCGTCGAGATCGCTCCCCGCTGGAGCTTCCGGCTGCCCACGTACGGGGGCGCTGACGGCGTCATGCGCCGTCGCGGGGGCGTGCTCGAGCGCCTGCTGCATGTCGACGGGCGCCCGGCGATCGTGCGCGTCGCGCAGACGGGCGAGCGCCGCGTGCTATTCGGCGCCTGGGCACAGGATGACGCCGACGCGGAGGTGGCGATCGCCCGGATGCGCTTCGCGCTCGGCGTCGACGACGACCTGCGCCCGTTCTGGGACCTGTACCGCGACGACCCGCTGATCGGGCCGTCGCTGCGGCGCCGGCCGTGGCTGCGCGTGGCGCGTCGGCCGTTCGCGTTCGAGGCACTCGCGTGGGCGATCTGCGAGCAGCTCATCCAGACCTCGCAGGCGCACGGGATCGAGCGCCGGATCGTTCGCGCGCTCGGCACGCGCTGCGAGCAGACGGGCCTGCGCGACGTGCCGACGGCCGCGGCGATTGCCGCCTGCTCACCGGCGCGGCTGGAGAGCTTCGAGCTCGCCGGGCGGCGGGCGATCGCGCTCGTGCGGGCCGCACGTGAAGTCGCGCGCGGCCGGATCGACCTCGACGCGCCCGCGGGACGCGACCAGGAGCGCCACTGGCGGCGGCTGCTGGCGATCCCGAACATCGGCCGCTGGACCGTCGAGATGACGGCCTTGCACGGCCAGGGCCGCTACGACGTCGTCCCCGCCGGCGACCTCGGCTTCCTGAAGCTGCTCGGCGGCGCCCGCAGCGGCGGCAACCCTGCCGCGCGTGCCGAGGAGGCCGAGGTGCGCGCGCTGTTCGAGCGCTTCGGTGAATGGCGCGGGCTTGCCGGGGCTCACGCCTTGCGCTCGCCGGCGACCGCGCTGCTGGCGGCCTAGTCTCAGCGGTCCGCGATGTATGCGTGGGCGTCTTCGATGACGCCGAACACCTCGTCCCAGTCGACCGTGGGAAGGTCCAGTCGCAGGCCGATCCAACCGCGGTGGCCGACGTAGGGCGGCACGAAGAATCGCTCGGGCCCTCCGCTGACCAGCGCCTCCTGGAGCTCCCTCGGGCCGGCGGCCCACAGGCAGAGCCGGCCCTCGTGCCACTCGCGCTCGTCGTGCACCGAGGCGAACGTCCGCCCCTTCGGCCCGGCGGCGGTGAAGAACGTCGGGCTGCCATGCGAGGCTCGCTCGACGACGCCCGGAAGGGCGAGGGCGACCGGGCGGATGCGGTCCATCGCGGCCTCCAGCCGCGGTGTGCTCACGATCGGATGCGCCATGACGCCTCAGCCTGGCATGCCGCCGAGACGTTCGCCACGTTCAGCGGCGCGCCCCGCAGCGCGCGGCGCCACGATCTGCACGCCGCTCGCCCCGCGCCACGCCGCGAGGCGCTCGAGCGCCAGCATCGTTGCGCGATCGAGCGCCGCCGAGCGCTTCACGTCGGGCTCCCGGTGCAGCGCGAGCACGCGCAGCACCCCCGCGTTGCGATCGAGCGCCATGTCGGCCCGCGCGACGATCCGCTCGCGGTGCAGGATCGGCAGGACGTAATAGCCCCAGCGCCGCTGCGCCGGCGGGACGTAGATCTCCAGACGATGGTCGAAGCCGAACAGCTCGGCCGTCCGGACGCGGTCGCAGAGCAGGTTGTCGAAGGGCGACAGCGCGGTCGTACGCGCGCCCGGAGCGAGCGTCGCGAGGCCGTCGAGGTCCTGCGGCGCCGCGAACCACTCGCCACGTAGGCCCTCGATCGTCACGACCTCGAGCGAGCCGGCGCCCACGAGCTGCGCGAGCGTCTCGGGCAGCCGCCGGTAGCGGCGGCGCAGGAAGTGCGCGCGCACATGCCCCGCTCGCGCGACGCCGAGCATCTGCACCGCGCGCAGCACGGCCTCGCGCTCGGCCGCGCCGTCGGAGAGATCCGCGACCGCCAGCGCCTCCGGCGGGACACAGCGCTCGAAGACGTCCCACTGCCGCTCGTTGCCGATCCTGCCGCCCACGCCGACGCGGCCCGTGGCCCACAGCAGGTGCAGCAGCCGCGCGATCGTCTGCCGGCCGGAGACCTCGTCGGTCCACCAGCCGTGGCGCCACGGCTCGGCTGAGCGGTCCTCCAGTTCTCGGGCGCGCAGCGGCCCGCGCTCGCGCAGCTCGTCGAGCAGCTCCTCGCTGAACGCCGCGTTGGCGTCGAGGAACGAGCGCGCCCGCTCGGCGCGCGGCCCCGGCGCGTGCAGCCACGTGCGCATCGCCCAGCGGTGCAGCGGCAGGTCGGCGGTCGCCACCAGCGAGGCTTCGTGCGCCCACGCGTCGAACAGCGATCGCCGCTCGTAGGCCGCGCGATCGAGCGCGTCATCGCGCACCGCACCCAGCCGCGCGAAGAGGACGAGCAGCGGGCTGCGCGCCACCGCGCTGACGGGGTCGAGCTGCAGGCAGCCGATGCGCTGGGTGACGGCCGCGATCGCCTCGGGGCCGCGACCACCAGCACCCACAGGCGCCCCGGCGAGCCCCTGGGCATGCAGCGCCAGCCGCCGCGCCCGCGCCGGCGAGACCGTGCGACGGGGCGGGTGGGACAGACTCAGATCCCCTCGCCCGGCAGGAACTCGTTGGTGAACGCACGCTCGGAGGTCTGCGTGCTCGGCAGCAACTCGTTGTCGGTCATCCACTCCGCGTAGCGTCGCCATTGCGTCGGATCCTGGAAGCCGAACGGGCGATCCTTGTCCGTCGGGAAGAAGACCGGCAGCGTCGCCTGGATCTGCGCGCGCTGAAGCCGGCGGTCGAGGTCCGGATTGGCCTTCACCAGCGCGCTGACGCCTGTGCCGACGTCCTTGCGCACGATGTGGTGACCCCGCGCGAGTGCACGCATGAAGCGCCGCAGCAGCGGCCCGCGGGCGCGTACGTCCTGGGCGCGCGCGACGACGACCAGCTCGTTGTAGGTCGGCACGCCGATCTCCTCCATGCGCAGGATCACGGGGTCCTTCTCCTGCCGGCGAAGCTCGACTCCCTCGACGTTCCAGAACATCCCGAGAACCGCATCGACGCGCTTGCTCACGAGCGCCGGGACGAGGCTGAAGCCCACGTTGATCGGCTTGGCCGCGTCGGGATCGCCGCCGGCCTGCTCGACGATCGTCTTCAGGTAGGCCTCCTGGTAGGGGATGCCGGAGGTGCCGACCTTCTTGCCCTCGAGCGACGCCGCGCTGCGGATCGGCTTGCTGCCCAGCGAGATGATCGACGTGAGCGGCTTCTGAACGAGCGCGCCGATCGACACGAGGTCGGCGCCCTTGACGCGCGCGAGCAGCAACTCGGGCTCGTAGGAGATTGCGAGGTCGGCCCTGCCCGCCGCGAGCAGCTTCAGCGGCGCCGACGGGTCCGACGGCGTGCGCGGCTCCACGTCGAGCTTGGCCGTCTTGAACTCGCCTTCCTCGATCGCGGCGTAGATGCCGGCGTGATCGGCGTTGGGCAGGTAGTCGAGCATGAGATTGACACGCTCGGTGGTGCCGCCGGCGGTCGTCTCCTCCTTCTCGCCGCAGGCGGCGAGCCCGAGCGCGAGCAGCACGACGGGGAGGGCGAGCAGGGGCAGACGGCGACGGATCACGGAACGGTTCCTCTCGGTTGGTGGGCCCAGGGCAGCAGTCGTCGCTCGACGAGCGCGAGCAGCCAGAACAGCACGACGGCGAAGACGGAAAGGATCAGCACGGCGGCGAACGCGCGTGCCGTCTCGAACTGCGGGATCGCCTTGAGCATGAGGTTGCCCAGGCCGGAGTCGGACCCGGCGAGCTCGGCGAGGACGGCGGCGATCGCCGCCACCGCGACGCTGAGCTTCGCGCCGGTCAGCACGCCGGGCAGCGCCGCGGGCGCCTCGACCATGCGGAACGTCTGCCAGCGCGAGGCGCCGAACGTGCGCATGAGCTTGCGCAGGTCGGCGTCGACGCGATCGAGCGCGTCGAGCGTCGGCACGACGATCGGAAAGAAGCAGACAAGCGCGACGATCGCGAGCTTGGGCACCAGGCCGAAGCCCCACCAGGCGACGAGCAGCGGCGCGACGAGGACGATCGGAATCGTCTGGGAACCGACCAGCAGGGGGTACAGCGCCCGGCGCAACACGGCTGAGAAGTGGATCGACACCGCGCATGCGAGCCCGAGCACGACCGCGACGAGCATGCCCAGCCCCATCTCGCTGGCCGTGACGGTGAAGTTGCTCCACAGCAGCGCGCGGTCCTCGACGAGCGCGGTGAGCACCGCGCTCGGCGCCGGCAGCAGGATCTCCTCGACGCCGCTGAGCTGCGCGTAGGCCTCCCAGGCGCCGATCAGCGCGAGCAGCAGCACGACGGCGATCATCCGCGCAGCTCCTGCAGCGCGTGCTCGCGCAGCGCGACGAGCGCCGGGTCGGTGCGCCGGCGCGGGCGCGCGACGCCGACGTCGAGCGTGGCCACGACCCGCGCCGGCCGGGGCGACAGCACGACGACGCGATCGGCGAGCACGATCGCCTCCTCGACGTCGTGCGTCACGAGCACGACGGTCCGCGGCGCGATGGCGAGCGCGCCCGCCAGCCAGTCCTGCATCTCCTGGCGCGTAAGCGCATCGAGCGCGGCGAACGGCTCGTCGAGGCAGAGCACCGTGCGGCCCGACAGCAGCGTGCGCGCGAACGCAACGCGCTGGCGCATCCCGCCCGACAGCTCATGCGGATGCGCGTGGCCGAATCCGTCGAGGCCGAAGTCGTGCAGCAGCTCGATCGCCTGCTCGCGTGCGCGCGCTCGGCCGACGCCCGCCACGCGCAGCGCCAGCGCGGCGTTGTCGACCGCGCTGCGCCAGGGCAGCAGCAGGTCTCGCTGGGCCATGAGCGCTGCGGGCGCTGCGTCGACTGTTCCCGCATCGGGCTCGATCAGGCCGCAGACGAGCTCGAGCAGCGTCGTCTTGCCGCAGCCGCTGGGGCCGACGACGGCGACGATCTCGCCCGGCGCCGCCTGCAGCGACACACCGTCGAGCGCCGTGACCGCAGCGCTGCCGCGGCGACGGGCGCCAAAGGCCTTGCGGACGTCCGAGAGCGAGACCGAACCGAGTTCGGTCTGGATCTCCGCCCGCGCCACCCCGGGCGCCCGAATCCGCGTAAGCATCGCTCCCTCCGCGGGCATTACCCCACAGGTTCGAAGGGTCAGCGCCGCACGTGGGCGCTATCTCAGCCGGCCTGTCGCCAGCCCCCCTGGTCTTCAACTGCCCAAGAGCCTACTTCTTGCGGTCGACCGCCCGCTGGAGCTGCTCCTTGGTCATCTTCGAGCGGCCATCGATGTTGAGCTTCTTGGCCTCGTTGTAGAGCTGGTCGCGGGTGCGGCCCTTGGCCCGGTTCGTGCCCGAGCGCTGACCGCCGCGACGGCTGGAGGACATGTCGTTCGTCGAGGTCGTCGAGCGCTGGCGCGACTCACCGGAGCGCGCGCGCTCCTTGTTGACGGTCCGCGCGGCGATCTCCTTGGCGCGGCTCTCCGACTTGCCCTGCTCGAGCTGGCTCTCCTTGACGTGCTCGTACTGGCGCGCGCGCTTGGTGCCCTTCTTGACGCCTGCCGGCGGCATTGGCGCTCCTTTCTGTCCTTCGATCGCAACGTGCTGCTGTCAGCGGCGTACCCGCTAGTGGCCGACGGGCCACTGCAGCAGCCGCCCGCGCACGACGCTGATCTCCTCCTCGCGCACGTCGGGCATCCGCTCGGCCAGCAGCGGGCCGACCGTGCCCCGCTCGCGGGCGATGACGTCGGCGCGCAGGCCGGACTTCTCGAGCGCCTCGAGCGTCCGCGACACGCCGTTGACCGAGGAGTGGACGAGCAGCACGGTGCCGCCCGGGTTCAGGTGCTCTGCGACGCCGGAGCAGATGCGCTCGAGGATGCGGCGCCCGTCCGGGCCACCGCCCTCCCAGGCACGGGACGCGCCCCGGCTGGGAATGCCATTGCTGGGCAGATACGGCGGATTGGAGACGATGATGTCGAAGCGCTCAGCGGCCACCGGCTCGAAGAGGTCGCCACGGCGCGGCACGACGCGTACGCCGTTGATGCGGGCGTTGAGCGCCGCCGTGACGAGCGCCCGGCGCGATACGTCGACAACCGTGACGCGGCGCGCGCCGCCCTTGGCGGCGGACACGGCGATCGCACCGCTGCCGGTGCCGAGCTCGAGCACCTCGGCGCCCTGCAGCGCGTCCTGCCGGCGCACGATGTCCGCCAGCAGCCAAGTGTCGCTGCGTGGATGGAAGACGCCGGGGAGGGGGGTGATGATGTGCACGCGCCGCGGGTATGCCCTCGCCGCACGCTGCTTCAAACATGACGCACGAGCCCACCATCGACCGCTTTCCCGCGGCGCTCGGCGCCGCATCGCTACGCGCGGTTTTCGACTCCCGGCGTTCATTCTCGGTCGGCCTCGAGGAGGAGCTCATGCTGCTCGATCCACGCACGCTGGACCTGGCACCGTGCGCTCGGGAGGTGCTCGCCGACCTCGATGGCGACATGCGATTCAAGCCTGAGCTTCCGGCCGCCCAGATCGAGAACGTGACGGTCCCGCGGCGGACCGTCGGCCTCGCCGCGGAGGATCTGCGCACCGCTCGCCGCGACCTCACGGCCGCGCTGGACGGCCGCGCCCGCGTCGCTGCGGCGGCGGTGCACCCGTTCGCCGCAGCGCTCGGCGAGCTGAATGCCGACGGCCGCTTCAGCGCGCTGGCTCAGCAGTTCGCCAGCAGCGCCCGGCGCCAGCTCGTCGTCGGCCTGCACGTCCACGTGTCCGTGGGCGGGTCGGATCTCGCGGTGGCCGTACACGACGCGCTGCGCTCCTATCTGCCGGAGATCGCCGCGCTCGCCGCCAACGGCCCATTTCACGAGGGCCGCGACAGCGGCCTCGCCTCGGTGCGCCCGCGCATCGCGGCGATGCTCCCGCGCCAGGGGGTTCCGCCGGCATTGGGCAGCTGGGGGGCGTTCGAGCGCGCGCTGGAGTGGGGCGCCAGCGCGGGCCTCATGCCCGACGCGCGGCGCTGGTGGTGGGAGCTGCGGCTGCATCCGACGTTCGGCACGATCGAGGTGCGCGTCGCCGACGCGCAGACGACCGTCGGCGAGACGGCCGCGGTCGCCGCGGTCGTGCATGCGCTCGTGACGTGGCTCGCGCAGCGTGTGAGCGGGGGCGAGGAGCTTGCGGTGTCGCCGACATGGCGGATCGCGGAGAACAGCTTCGTTGCGGCCCGCGACGGCCTCGATGCGGACTTGGCCGACCTCGTCAGCGGCGAGCGCGAGCCGGTGCGCGAGCGCCTGGAACGCCTGCTCGACGAGCTGGCGCCGGTCGCGGCCCAGCTCGGTTGCGTGGCCGAGCTCGAGCACGCTCGTGCGTTGGCCGCCGGTCCCGGCGGCGCCGCGCGCCAGCGTGCCGACGCGCAGGGCGCGAACCTTGAGGTTCTCGTCGCCGCGCTCGCCGATCGCCTCCTGGCCTAGGGTGTGAGACCCGAGCAGGTTGTTCAGGCGGCTGCCCATTCTTACGATCCTCAACGCAGGACGGACGAGGGACGGGCCCGAACCCGCATCCCTTCATCGATGCTGTACGCAAGCCGCAACACCACACCTGCGTCAAGCCCGATCAGCGGCGTACGCCCCGCACCCGCGCACACGGCGCGCCCGGCTGGTCGTCGCGCCGGATGAACAACGTGCTCAGGCACCACCCCTAGAGAGGCCGGCTCCGGACGGGACGAGCACCCACCGGCTCAACGTCAGCACAAGGAGGGTGGCTGGCCATGAGCGGTGATTCGGTCCGACAATTCGCGGCGCATGTTCGCTCGCTGCCGTTCATGCAGACCTGTGACCGGGTACCAGGCTGCCGTGCTCGCGCTCCCACAGCCCCGGGGTGAGATCAGCGCAGCGCTGCTGGCGGCCCTTGTGCACCCGGTCGGACTACTGCAGGCGCCGGGGTCCGCGCCGCCTGCGGACGCCCTCAGCGACCAAGACCTGCAGCTCTCGCTGTACCTCTGCTACGAGCTGCACTACCGCGGCCTGCCCGGTGTCGCCGCCGAGTGGGAGTGGGAGCCGTCGCTGCTGGCGCTGCGCCGCGATCTCGAGGCGGTGTTCCTGTCGGCGCTCACCGATGCCGTGCCGCAGCCGTCCGCTCCGGATCGTCCCGAGGAGATGGACCTCGCGCTGCGCGCGGTCGCCGGGGCCGACACCGGCCCATCGCTGTCGCGCTACATCGAGCGCCAGGCGACCGCCCTGCAACTGCTCGAGTTCGTCACCCATCGCTCGGCCTACCAGCTCAAGGAGGCCGACCCGCATTCGTGGGCGATGCCGCGACTGTACGGCGGCCCCAAGGCGGCGCTCGTGCAGATCCAGGCCGACGAATACGGCAACGGCGACCCCCGCCGCATGCACTCCCAGCTGTTCGCCGATGCGATGGACGAACTCGGTCTCGACGCGACCTACGGCGCCTACGTCGAGCACCTGCCGGGCGTGACGCTCGCGACGGTCAACCTCATGTCGCTCTTCGGGCTGCACCGGCGCTGGCGCGGGGCGCTCGTCGGGCACCTCGCGCTGTTCGAGATGGAGTCCTCGGTGCCGAACCGCCGCTATGCGAGCGGGCTGCGACGCCTGGGCTTCGGCGAGCGGGCGACGGCGTTCTTCGACGAGCACATCACCGCCGACGCGATCCACGAGAACATCGCCGCGGTCGACATGGCCGGTGGGCTGGCGCGCCAGCAGCCCGAGCTCGAGCGCGACATCCTCTGGGGCGCGGCGGCGCTCGTCGCCGTCGAGGCGAACTTCGCGCGCCACCTGCTCGGCGCGTGGGAGGAGGGCGTCAGCTCGCTGCGACGACGGCTGCCCGCCGAGGTCGCCAGGCGCGCAGACGAGCGCTCAGCCGCGGGCGAGCGCCCGGAGCGATCAGCCGCCGCGACCTGATTCCGCGCCGCTCGGGGCGCGGAAGTGCACGATCTTGTGCGACCCGTCGCAGAAGGGACGCAGCCGCGACTTGCCGCAGCGGCACAGCGCGATCGTGTCGCGGTCGGCGTCGATCGTGTTGCCGTCCTGGTCCTCCAGGCGAAACGGGCCGCGCACGAGCAGCGGGCCGTCGCGGTAACTCGTGATGCGTGCCTCTTCCATCGCGGGGGTGTCATGCCCGGTGGCGGACGCAGCAAACCCCGGGCCTTGCGCATCGGCGTGCTGCTGACGCTGCACATCCTCGACTGCGCTGAGCGGAACGCGCGGGTCACCACCACATGCGCCGAGCCGCTCCAGCCGCGAGAACCGCGGCGCGAGCTCGCCAGTATCAACAGCGAGCCGCGCCATCTCCATCTCCATCACCAGACCTCGCCGTCGCGCCAGTCGCAGCACAGCTCGCCGTCGAGATCCAGCGCGATCTCGTGCGGGAGGACGTAGATGCCACCGGCCTCGTCCGCTGTGGACGCGACGCCTGTCGGGGTGAGCGCCGACAGCGGGCCGCGCCACACCTTCCAGCCGCGCCCGGCGTAGAAGCTCGCCGCATCGTCGGTGGCGCCGAGCGCGCCCAGGTCGTAGGCGCCGCGCACCATGCGCTCGAGCGTCTGCATCATGGTGCCGGCATGCCCGCGGCGGCGCACGTCGGCGCGCACCCCCACGCCCTCGACGTAGCCCGTGCGCAGTGCCCGGCCGCCGTGCAGCAGTCGTCGCTGCACCACGGACGCGTGACCGACGAGCGCGTCGCCCTCCCACATGAGCGCGTGCACGCCGCCGAGCGCATGCTCCCAGTCGTGCTCGGTCAGCTCGCCCTCGAAGACGCCGACGAGCAGTGCCCGCGCCGCGTCGAGGGTGGCGCGGTCCAGATCCGCGGTGTGCGCGACGTGAAGCTGCGCCATCGTCGTCAGCGCGTGAGCATTCGATCCAGGGTCACGTCGGGATGCAGGCGCACGAAGCGGTCGAGCATGTAGTCGCTCGTGAAGAGCGCCATGAAGCTGCCGTCGCTGCGGTAGAGGATGTCGGCATGGCGCTCGGAGCGCAGGATCTCGGCGCCTTCCTGGTCGGTGCGCCGCGCGACGGTCCAGTTCGTCGGGTGCACCGTGGCCTCGACGCCGAACTCACCCCGCAGGCGATCCAGCGCGACATCGAACTGCAGCGGACCGATGCCGGCAAGCACCGGGGTTGGGTCGGCGGTCGGATTGCGGCGCAGGAGGTGCACGACGCCCTCCTCGGCGAGCTGCTCCAGCCCGCGGTGAAACTGCTTGTGGCGCGTCACGTCGCCGTTGCGGACGGTGACGAAATGCTCGGGGGCGAGCGCCGGGATCGCCGGGTACTCGACGGGCTCGTCGCTGTAGAGCGTGTCGCCGACGCGCAGGTCGCCGGCGTTGATGACGCCCACGACATCGCCCGGAAACGCCTCGTCGACGACCGTGCGCGCATCGCCGAAGACCGTGTGCGCGTGGGTCAGCGCGAACGGCCGGCCGGTGCGCTGATTGATCGTGCGCATCCCGCGCTCGAACTGCCCGGAGCAGACCCGCATGAACGCGACGCGATCGCGGTGGCGCGGATCCATGTTCGCCTGGACCTTGAAGACGAGGGCGGAGAAGGCGCTGTCGACCGGGCGCTGTTCGCCCGTGATGGTGAGCCGTCCCTGCGGCGCGGGTGCCTTCTCCAGCAGTGCGTCGAGCAGCAGGCCGACGCCGAAGTTCGACACCGCGGAGCCGAAGAAGACCGGCGTCGCGCGGCCGGTGGCGAACTGCTCCTCGTCCAGCGTCGCGCCCGCGCCGTCGAGCAGCTCGAGCTCGTCGGCCGCGACCGTCCAGGCCTCGCCCTCGCGCTCGTACGCCTCGGCTGCAGAGAGCCGCTCCTCCGGCGCCCGCGTGGCGCCATGCGCCGTACGCGTGAAGCGCCAGTAGTCGCCGGTCGCGCGGTTGATCACGCCGCGAAAGTCACCCGGAATGCCGACCGGCCATGTCGCGCCGACAGGCGTGAGCTCGAGGACGCGTTCGATGTGGTCGAGCATCTCCAGCGGTTCGAGGCCAGGGCGGTCGTACTTGTTGATGAACGTGATGAGGGGGATGTTGCGCGCGCGAGCGACCTCGAACAGCCGCAACGTCTGGGCCTCGACGCCCTTGGCGGCGTCGAGCAGCATCACGGCGCAGTCGGCGGCCGCGAGGACGCGCAGCGTGTCTTCCGAGAAGTCCTTGTGGCCCGGGGTGTCGAGCAGGTTCAGGACGGTGTCGCGGTACTCGAAGCGCAGCACGGTCGACGTGACCGAGATCCCACGGCGACGCTCGATGTCCATCCAGTCAGACGTCGTGGCGCGGTCGCGCCGGGCATCGACGGACCCCGCCCTGGCGATCTGGTCGCCGTAGAGCAGCACCTTCTCGGTGAGCGTGGTCTTGCCGGCGTCGGGGTGCGAGATGATCGCGAAGGTCCGCCGGCGCGCGGCCTGCGTCGCGACCATCCCAGCCCCCGCGGCGATCGCGGATGGGGCAGTCATCGACTGATCAGGCTAGATGGTGGCGTTCAGTGGATTGCGCGTGCGTGTGTTCATGCGCCGGCTTGGAACAGCATCGAATGAGGAATGGGTGCGTCTGGCCCCGCGGAGTTCCTTCGCGTGTTGTCCACATGAGCGAGCGGGACAGCGAGCACGGCCGGGCGTCTCCAACCGCTCGATCGTCGCTGGCATGTTGAGCGGGACCGCGAGCTTCGCTGGGCATTCGCGTACGGCTCGATCATGCGCGCGAACCGATCATGGCGCGCGAGGTGCGGATATCGCGCCCCAGGCGCCACGATCCCGCGCTGGCCGGCAGAGTCCGCCACAACCCCAGCGCTACCCGGCGTGCATCGGCTGGGTCAGGGCCTTGACGAAGTCCTCGAGCTGGCCCGTCGTCCAGCATTCGAAGGCCTGGCAGTGCTGCTCGTAGGTGGCGATCACGGAGTCGCCGTAGTTCCAGTACAACCGTGGCTCGGGATTGAGCCAGAAGGTGCGGCCCGCGCGCGCGGCGATCTGGCCGAAGATGTCGGCGCGCGGGTCGCGGCCGTTCGTGCGCGCGTCGCCGAGGACGATCACCGTCGCACGGGGGTGCAGGTCGTCCTCGACGAGCACACGGAACTCCGACCAGACGCGCCCATAGTCCGTGTAGCCGCTGATGTCGGCCACGCCCGCGTCGCGCGCGATCGCATCCGAGACGGCGCGAAAGTCGCGCTCGCGGTCGAAGACGTCGGTCACCTCGCTGATGCGCTCGATGAAGACGAACGAGCGCATCCTGCGGAACGAGTCGTGCAGCGCGTGCAGCACCGACAGGAAGAACACCGACGCGCTCGTGACCGAGGTCGACACGTCGCAGAGCACGTAGAGCTCCGGGCGCTTGGGCCGCCGCGGGCGGTACTTGAGCACCACCGGCACGCCGCCGGTCTGCAGCGACGCGCGCATCGTGCGGCGCACGTCGACGTGGGCGTGGCGCCGGTGGCCGCGCGTCTCGTGCCCCTGCGTCGCGAGCCGGCGCTTGAGCTGCGCGACCACGCGATGG
>DATLNO010000072.1:0-3178 GCA_035536715.1 Solirubrobacteraceae bacterium | reverse complement strand
TCAGCGCGGGCATGTCGAGGGCGTCCGCGAAGGCTGCCACAACTCGCCGCCGCGGAGGCGGCCTGACGCGACGCGCCATCCGTATCGCGCCACGTATCTCCGAACCGTGTGCAGCGAGGCGGCGGAGGGTAGACGACAGGCGTGAACAACCGACTGCTTGGAATCTACATGACTGACCACCTCGCGCTTGGCTGCTTCGCGCGCGAGCTCGCGCGCCGCGCGCAACGCGCGCATGACGGCACGGAGCTGGGCGACGCGCTCGCGCGCGTCGCCGAGGACGGCATCGCGCAGGACATCGCCCTGTACGAACAGATGATGGTGAAGCTGGGCTACTCACCGCGTTCGCCCAAGGTGCTGCTCGCGATCGCCGGCGAGCGCGCGGGGCGGTTGAAGCCCAACGGCCGCCTGCGGCGGCGATCGCCGCTCTCGAGCTTCGAGGAGCTGGACTTCCTGACCATGGCGATCGAGGGCAAGGTCGTGCTCTGGGAGAATCTCCGCGACCTCGCGGGCTTGGCCGAGCGGCTCCCCGACGTGGACTTCGACCGGCTCATCAGCCGGGCGCACGGTCAGCGCACCGAGCTCGAGCCTCATCGGATGCGCGCCGGGCGCGCCGCGCTCAGCGCCGCGCCAGTACCAGCCGGCAGATATCGATCAGCGGTTGAATAGCGAATCCCGCGCATTGGCGTGGCATCAGAGGTACGCGCCGTTGGGCAGGAACGGCGCGAGGGTGCCGAGTTCCCCGCGGACGAACATCGGTCCGCATCCGGTGAGCGACAGGCCGGCTTCGAGTCCGACGTCGATCGCCCAGCCGTTTTCAGCGGAGATGAAGTCGATCGCGACCGTCCCCCCGCGCGTGCCGCTCGCCATCGCGCCCCACATCAGGTCCGCCGCGGCAGCCTCCGTCCGCGCGGCCAGCAGCGTCACCGTGCCGTCGCGCGCGCAGACGAAGCCGTCCCCGTCCACGACGAGGAGGGTCATACCGGGCCGCTCGAGGTGGATCGGGAGGTCGCGCAGGTGCGAGGCACCGCGGACGTGGCGCGACGCCTCCTCGATCGTCAGCGCGTCGGCCGCCAGGTCGCCCGCGCGGCAGCGCAGGTCGCTCGGCACCCGGCGTGGGTCCCAGGCGCCCGACAGCCCGCTCGTCGGGATGAGGCGGTACCCCGGGCTGCGCGCGTACCGACGCAACGCCGCTGGGTGCGTCGAGGAGAGGATGATGCCGCCGCGCGCGTCGGCGCCGTATGCGAGCGCCGCCGTATAGAGGCGGCTGCCGATCCCCAGCCCCTGGTAGGAGGGCAGCAGCCCGAACAGGCTGAAGCCCCAGATCCCCTCGCGGATGAGGCCGAGCGCGGCGCCGATGATCTCGCCGTCGAGCTCGGCGACCCAGCAGCCGCTGGGATCCGTACGCTGCAGGTGCGCGACGCGCGCCGTTCCGTGGGCAACGTTGATCTGCGCCTCCTGCGCCGACACGTCCTGCGGGTACATCTGGTCGAGTGCGGTGAAGGCGGC
This sequence comes from Solirubrobacteraceae bacterium, assembly GCA_035536715.1. Classification (GTDB taxonomy): domain Bacteria; phylum Actinomycetota; class Thermoleophilia; order Solirubrobacterales; family Solirubrobacteraceae; genus CADCVQ01. The sequence goes on along the minus strand of DATLNO010000072.1, from coordinate 1,672 downwards.
GGTTCGTGCGGCGGGCGCGTCTGCGGGCAGCATGAGGCGGATCGTCACGCCGGCGGGGAGGACGGGATCGAGCTGCATGACTCGAAGCTAGTGGTCGCCGCTTGCAGACGGGTACACGAGATGATCAGGTTGCCGCGCTGCCTGCGATCTGACAGTCTCAAGACAGCCTTGTGACGAGGGACCGGGGGGTCTTGTGAACGACTTCACCGCCGGCAGGGCAGCCGGCGACGGACGGCAAGGCGGGGGCGGTCCCGTCAACGGGGGCGCACCACCGCCGGTGCTGATGGGAGCGCTCGCTGTCGCCATGCTGATCGGCATCGTGCTGTTCGCGCTGCTCGGTCGTTTCGGCGGCGACGAGGGGAGCGGCGGCGGCGCGGCGCCGGTGCGCGATGCGGACGCCGCCCCGGCCGCACCGGCCGTGCAGCCCGACCGCGTCCTGCTGGCAGTCACGATGCTGGGGAGCGGCGACGGCGTGATCCAGATCCAGCCCGGAGACATCGCCTGCACCAAGTCGTGCGAGCACGAGTTCGACACCGGCACGCGCGTCACCGTCACGGCCGACGCCAAGAGCGACTCGACGTTCTCCGGGTGGGCTGACGCGTGCGAGGGCACGGGCGAGTGCTCGCTGCGGATGGACGTAGGGCGGGCGCTCGACGCGACGTTCGACGGCAAACCGACCGCGCCGGTAGACCCGCTGTGCGGCGACGAGGATCTCGGCGCTGCGCCGGACCCGGCTTGCGACGACGGTCTCGATGAGCCCCTCCCCGGCGAGGAGGATCTGGACGCGCCGCCGGTCCCATCGGGCGACTGCGCGGACGGGCGCGACAACGACAGCGACGGCCTCACAGACGCGGCGCAGGATCCCAACTGCTCCACCGGGAGCAGCGAGGGCGGCTCCGGCGGATCGACGGGCGGCACGACGCGGCCGCCGCCACCCGGCGCGCCGAAGGAGTGCAGCGACAAGGTCGATAACGACGGTGACGGGCTGATCGACACCGCGCAAGACCCCGGTTGCCCGGGCGGCGGCACCGAAGCCTGAGCCCGACACGCAGCGGAAACGCGAACCGGGGTCGCATCGCCGGGGTTGAGTTCGCTGCAGAGGCTCAGGCGCCGCTTGCGACGAGCTGCGGGCAGGGCGCGGTTCGGTGGCGCTTCGCCACCTGCCGGCCGAGCTCGACGATCAGCGTCACGACGGCCGCGAGGCCGAAACCGAGCAGGAGGCCCTTGATCGGGTCGTTCTCGAATGCCACGCCGCCGATATAGCCGACCAGCGCCGAGTACGCGCCCCAGGTGACAGCGGCCACGACGCCGAACGCGGCGAAGCGCTGCCACCGGTAGCCCACGACCCCCGCGGTCAGCGTCACCGCGGTCCGGGCGCCCGGGAAATAGCGCGAGGCGATGATGATCACGCCGCCGCGGGTCGCAAGCATCGAGCGCGCGCGGTCCAACGCGGCCCGCCGGCGCCTACCGGCGCGCTCGTTCAGCCGCGGCCCCGCGAGATGACCAACCGCATACGAGACCTGATCGCCGAGGAAGGCGCCGAGCGCCGCGGCGAGGATCACGAGCGGCAGCGAGGTCTCGCCGGAGGCGGCGAAGACGCCCGCCGTCAGCACCGACGTCTCGCTCGGCACGATCGGGAAGAACCCGTCGATCGCCGCGACGGCGAACAGGA
>DATLNO010000071.1:0-12846 GCA_035536715.1 Solirubrobacteraceae bacterium | reverse complement strand
CTACAACACGAAGAAGGGCCACGTCGAGCGCTTCCTGCGTCACAAGGACAAGGTCAAGATCACGATCATGTTCCGCGGGCGCGAGGTCACGCATCCGGAGCGCGGCGTGATGATCCTCGATCGCCTGGCCGAGGAGCTCGCCGATCTCGCGGTCATCGAGCAGCGTCCGATTCAGGACGGCCGCAACATGACGATGATGCTCGGCCCGTCGAAGGCCGTACTGAGCGGCGACATCAACGCCGGGGCCGCGTCTCAGACAGCCGGCGTCCGGGAGAGCGCCGCCGAGGTCGAGGGCGAGAACGGCGCCGGGGAGGGCGGTGACGCGATCGAGACCGCTGCCCCGGACGTCGCGACCGACGCCGGCGCTGCAGCGGTCGAGACGTCGGACGCCGAGGCTGAGGCCGGGCCTGCGGCGAAGCCCGCGCCGAAGCCGAGAGCAAAGCCGAGGGGTAAGGCTGCGGCGCTCGCCGAGCCCGAGGTCGTCACCGAGACGACCTCGACCGAGAACGGCGCGACCGCCGAGGGCGACACCAGCAGGATCTAGCGGATCCGTCCGGACGGGTCCATCAGCGGTCGTGGGTCTCGGTTCTGGAAGGGCCGGGGGGCTTGGAGGAAACGCGACTATGTGTCGCATCGTTTCCAAGACCCCTCTCCGATCGGTTGCGGCGACCGCCAGAAGATGCACGCACGCGCCGCGCACGGGACGCCCGAGCGCGCGGATCCACTGGTGGGCCCTACGGGTCAGTCGTCGTCGTGCCCGCGGCCGCGGCCGAACGGGCCCCAGATCGCGTAGGTCAGCGCGCCGGCGGCATCCACGTCGGCCGGGTTCGTGACGCCCGTGCCGCCCTGCTGGTTGAGGAAGAACGTGCGCCCGTCAGGTGCGAAGACGCCGCCGCAGAATTCGCTGTCGTTGAGGATCGTCTTGGCGAAGTCGTAGATCTCGCCGTCCTGGGTGACGCCGCGGACGAACTGCTCGCCGGCACCGTCCTCCTGCAACCAGACGTCGCCGGTGTGCGGGACGTAGACGAGGTTGTCGGGCGACTGCAGCACGGCCGTGCTCGTCGACTGGTAGACGAGGCGCAGCTTCTCCTCGCGCGGGTCGTATTCCCAGACCTGGCCCGCGCGGGCCGGCCCGCCGGAGGTCGAGTCGAAGTAGATCTTGCCGTCGCCGACCCAGCAGCCCTCGAGGCGGCTGAAGGCGATCATCCCGAGCGCCGCCCCCTGCGTGCGGACGCTGTTCGTCGGCGGGTCCGGATTGGGGATCGTCACCCACTCGACCTCGAACTCGTCGCCGACCGCCGCACTGTCGGCATCGAACGACGTGGTCGTGCCCTTGCGCTTGATCGCCTGCAGCGGTCCGCCGGTCGTGGCGAGGTCGCCGAACTCACGCGGCCTGCGATCGGGAACCCAGCGGTAGAAGCCCGACGGCTTTCCGTTGTCCTCGGTCTCGTACAGGATTCCCTTGAGCCAGGCGACGGCCTCGTGCGGGAAGCAGCCGGCGGCCTTGATCGGCACGGCGGGGTTGGGCTCGTCGGCGTAGGCGTCGATCTCGAAGCAGTAGCCGTGCTTGAGGTCGGTCGCGCTTGGCGCGATGAAGACCTCCTCGCAGGTGATCCAGGAGCCCCACGGCATCTCGCCTCCGGCGCAGTTCGTCGACGTTCCCGCAAGCACGTGGATCGTCTCGAGGACGTTGCGGTCGCGATCGACGACGACCTTCGTGTTGCCCGCGTTGTACCTCGGGTTGGGGTCGTAGCGGTCGCCGATCGGCGTCATGACCGCCGGCTCGCCGACCTGCTGGCGGTGCTCGTGGTTGCGGATGAGGATCGTCGTCCCACGGGGCCCGCGAAACGCGCCCATGCCGTCGAAGATGCCCGGCGTGCCGACGGTGGTCTTCGTGGCGAGCCCGGTCGCGGGGTCGGTCACGTACGCGGTGGATGGGTCCAGCTGCTTGGAGATGACGCGGTACTTGAAGCCGGCGGGCAGCGCGAGATGGACGGTGCCGCTGCCTTGCGCCGGTGTGGGAGCAATCGGTCCGTAGCCGGGCGCATGCGGTCCCTCATGACCCTCGGCGCCGCGGGCTGCGAGCGCGGCCAGCGGCCCTCCGATGGCCATGCCGCCGCCGACGGCGGCGCTGCCCTGCAAGAAGCGCTTGCGGCTCAGCGGTGTCTGCAGCGTCATGCGTTGCTCCTCAAGTAGGTGACGACGGCGATGCTCGCTGCGCATGGACGGGCTGTTGTGAACGATTGGTCGAAAAGCTGTGAAGGAGCTGTGGTCCTCGCTCAGGGGGACGTAGGCTGCGCGCTGATGCTCTCCCGCCGTGGCTTGTTCACCTCCGGCCTCTCGCGGCTGCTCCCGGTCGACGCCTCGCCGCCGCGGGCGGCGGCGACCGCGACCGCTCCGCGAGCCTGGCCGCGTCACGCCGGAGGCGACCTCTGGGCGCCCGCGTCCGCGGCAGCCCGCCGCGCCGTGCCCGGGACCAATCTGCTCGACCTCGACGCCGGTCCCAACCTCTTCCTCGATGCTGCCGTCCTGCCGTTCGAGGACGAGCAGTTCGACGGCGTGGTGTCGGCGTTCGGGCCCATGTTCAGCTCCGATGGCCGGACGGCGATCGACGAGCTGTTTCGCGTTGTGCGCCCAGGCGGCATCGTCGCGTTCACCGCGTGGAAGCCGCTCGGCGTCGTCGGCCGGCTGCTGCGTCTGGCCGCGGCCCATGATCCGCTGCCGTCCGGCGTCCCGGCGCCGCTTGCCTGGGGTCGGGAGGAGCGCCTGCGCCAGGAGCTCGAGCGCCACTGCGAGCGACCACGATTCGAGCCGGCTGAGCTGGCGCTGCGCTTCGCGTCGAGCGCGGACGCCGTGCAGCGGCTCTGCGCTGCGCTGGGCCCGCTCGCGGTCGCGTCTCGCCCGCCCGAGCTGCGCGCCGACGTCGCGGACGTCGTCGCCGAGCTGGCCGTGGAGGAGCCTGAGGGGGTGCTGTTGCGCGCGAGCTATCTGCTCGCGATCGGAGAGCGATCGGCCTGTCCTATACTGACCCGCTCGCATGCCCAAGATGAAGACGCACTCTGGCGCGAAGAAGCGCTTCAAGAAGACCGCGAACGGAAAGATCCGTGCGCGTCACGCCTTCACGAGCCACATTCTCGAGAAGAAGTCGCCGAAGAAGAAGCGCTTCCACGGCAAGCCGCTGATCCTCTCCGATCATGATGCGCCGCGCGCTCGCAAGCTGTTGAGGACCGGCAAGTAGGTGGCCCACTCATGACCCGCGTCAAGCGTTCGGTTCACGCCCGCAAGAAACGACGCTCGACGCTCGAGCGCACGAAGGGCTTCCGCGGCGAGGCGAACTCGAACTACAAGCGCGCCAAGGAAGCGCTGATGAAGGCGGAGGCCTACCAGTACCGCGACCGCCGCAATCGCAAGCGTGACTTCCGCCGCCTCTGGGTGACCCGCATCAACGCGGCCGCGCGCCAGGAGGGCATGACGTACTCGACCTTCATCCACGGCCTGCAGCTGGCGGGCATCGAGCTCGACCGCAAGGTGCTGGCCGACATCGCCGTGCGCGATCCGGAGACCTTCCGGCGATTCGTCGACGCCGCCCGCGAGGCGTCGGCTGCCTGACCAGCAGAAGCCGACACAACACCGACCTCCCGGGCGCCGCTTCCTCTCAAGGACGGCGCCCTTTCTTTTGCCCATGACCATCACCAGCTCACACAACGACAAGCTCAAGGAGATCCGCAGGCTCGCGCGTCGGCGCACGCGTGAGGACTCCGCGCGCTTCGTCGCGGAGGGCGAGGATCTCGTCGCGGCCGCGGCGGCGGCCGGCGGGGCGCCGCTGACACTGCTGGCCGCGGCCGACAGTGGATTGGACGGCGACGAGGTCGAGGGAGCGCTGCTGGCGTCGGTTTCCGCGCTGGGCTCGGGCAGCCGGCAGCTCGCGGTCTACGCGTCGCGCTGGTCGGAGCCGGCCGGGCCGTTGTGCGTCGGGCTGTGGGGCGTCGGGGACCCCGGCAACGTGGGCACGATCCTGCGCTCGGCGCTGTCCTTCGGGGCGTCGTCGGTCGCGCTCGGACCCGGCTGTGCGGATCCGTTCGGGCCGAAGGCCGTGCGCGCGTCGATGGGCGCCATCTTCCAGGTGCCGGTCGCGCGGGTGAGGACCGTCGAGCAGCTGCCGGGCGAGCACGTGGCGCTCGTCGGTCACACAGGCGAGGTGCTGGCGGGGCGGGCGGCGGACGAATCCGGCGAGCTGACGATCCTCGTCGGCGCCGAACGCGACGGGCTGCCCGCCGACATCATCGCGGCCTGCGATCGGGTCGCGCACATCCCGATCGTCTCCGAATCGCTCAACGCGGCGATGGCCGCGACGGTCGCCCTCTACGAGCTGACAAGGCCTGACAGGATGGCCCGCTGATGACCGAACGCATCGCACAGCTGCGCGCCGAGGCCGATGCCGCGATCGCGGCCGCGTCGACGAGCGCCGAGCTCGAGGAGCTGCGCGTGCGCTACCTCGGGCGCAAGGCCGAGCTGCCGAACATCCTGCGCGGGATCGCGACGCTGGCGCCCGAGGAGCGCGGACCGACCGGCAAGGCGGCAAACCAGGCCCGCCAGGCGCTCGACGCGAACCTCGCGCAGCGCGCCGAGCAGCTCGCCGGCGGCGAGCTCGAGGAGCAGCTGCGCCGCGACGTCGTCGACGTCACGCTGCCCGGCACGCCGCCGCAGAGCACGGGCCACCTGCATCTGCTGACCGCGACGCGGCGCGAGATCGAGGACGTCTTCCTCGGCCTCGGCTTCAAGATCGCCGAGGGTCCCGAGGTCGAGACCGTCTACTACAACTTCGACGCGCTCAACCATGCGCCGACGCACCCCGCGCGCGACCGCCAGGACACGTTCTACGTCGACCGTCCCGAGGGCGACGTCGTCTTGCGCACCCACACCTCGCCGATGCAGATCCGCGCGCTGGAGGCGCAGCCGCCGCCGCTCTACATCATCAGTCCCGGCCGGGTCTACCGCCGCGATTCGGACGCGACGCACACGCCGCAGTTCCATCAGATCGAGGGACTCGCGGTCGACACGGACATCACCCTGACCGACCTCAAGGGCACGCTGCTGGCCTTCGCCCGCGCGATCTTCGGGCCCGACCGCGAGGTCCGCCTGCGCCCGCACTTCTTCCCGTTCACCGAGCCGTCGGTCGAGGTCGACGTGTCCTGCTTCATGGAGCACGAGGCCGGCGGGCGCTGCCGCGTCTGCAAGAACACGGGCTGGGTCGAGATCCTCGGCTCGGGGATGGTCGACCCGAACGTCTTCTCCTACGTGAGCGAGTACGGCTACGACGCCGAGAAGGTCCAGGGCTTCGCGTTCGGCATGGGCATCGAGCGCATCGCGATGCTCAAGCACGGCGTGCCTGACCTGCGCCTGCTCTACGACAACGACAGGCGCTTCCTGGAGCAGTTCGGATGACAGCGCGTCATTGCTCGGCGATGACCGCCGCGATCCTCGATCGGAGGTCCTCGCGATGAAGGTTCCCGTCGAGTGGCTGGCGGAGTACTGCGCGCCCGACCTGCCGGTCGACGAGCTCGCCACGCGCCTGGCTATGACCGGCACCGAGGTCGACCGCATCGAGCACCACGGCGTGCGCGCGCTCGAGCATTTCGTCGTGGGAAAGGTCTTGGTGCGCGAGCAGCATCCCGGCGCCGATCGGCTCAGCGTCTGCGTCGTCGAGGTCGCGCCGGGGGAGACGACGCAGATCGTCTGTGGCGCGCCGAACGTCGCCGCGGGGCAGACCGTCGCGGTGGCGCGGCCTGGCTCGATCATGCCCGACGGCACGAAGCTCAAGCAGGCCAAGCTCCGCGGCCAGGAGTCCAACGGCATGATCCTCGCCGAGGACGAGCTCGGGATCGGCATCGACCACGCCGGCACGATGGTCCTCGACGACGGTCTCGAGGTCGGCGCGCCGCTGGCGGGTGTGCTGCCGCTCTCGACCGACGTGCTCGAGCTCGAGATCACACCCAACCGGCCGGACTGCCTCTCCGTCTACGGCGTTGCACGTGAGACGCACGCGGCGACCGGGGCGCAGCTCGCGCTCGCGCCGTGGGAGGACGATGCGCTTGGGACGCTGCGCGCGGACGGATCCACCGCCTCCGACCTCGGCGTCGAGATCGTCGTGGAGGCCACCGACCTCTGTCCGCGCTTCACCGCGCGGGCCTTCCACGACGTGACGATCGGGCCGTCGCCGCCATGGCTGAAGGCGCGCCTGATGGCCTGCGGCCAGCGCCCGATCAACAACGTCGTCGACATCACGAACTACGTGATGCTGCTCACGGGCCAGCCGATGCACGCCTTCGACCTCGATCGCATCGCGGGCGCGAAGCTCGTCGTGCGCCGCGCGACCGACGGCGAGCAGGTCGTCACGCTCGACGACCAGGAGCGCACGGTCGACAGCGACGTCCTCGTCATCGCCGACGCCGACGGGCCCACGTCGATCGCCGGCATCATGGGCGGCAACCGCTCCGAGGTGCAGAACGACACCACGAGCGTCCTGATGGAGGCCGCCAACTGGGACGCGGCGAATATCCACTCGACCTCGCTGAAGCTCGCGCTGCGCAGCGAGGCCAGCGCGCGCTTCGAGAAGGGTCTCGCGCCCGAGCAGGCGCTCGACGGCCAGGCGGTCGCGACGAAGCTCATGCTGGAGTTGACCGGCGCGACGCTCGTGCCCGGCACGATCGACGTCGGCGGAGATGGACTCGCACACGCGAAGCATGCCGTCATCCGGCTGCGCGACAAGAAGGTCGTCGGCCTGCTCGGCGTCGGCATCACCCGCTCGGAGAGCGCGATGCACCTGCAGCGCCTCGGCTTCGAGACGGCCGAGCGCCCGGACGGCCTCGACGTGACCGTGCCGCCGTGGCGGCGCAACGACGTCACCCGCGAGGCCGACCTGATCGAGGAGGTCGCGCGCCTGCACGGCGTCAACGACCAGCTGCCCGCGACGCTGCCCCGCCGCCGCGGTGCGATCGGCGTGCTGACGCCCGCGCAGCGCCTGCGCCGCCGCGCCGAGGACGTGCTCGTCGGCCGCGGCCTGCTCGAGATCGTCGGCTGGAGCTTCGACTCGCCGACGCGCGACGACCGGCTGCGCCTGCCCGCCGGCGATCCGCGCCGCGCCCACGTCGTGATCGAGAACCCGATGAGCGAGGACGCGGCGAACATGCGCACGACGCTGCTCGGCTCGCTGCTCGATGTCGCGCGTCACAACGCCGCGCGCGGGCAGGGCATCCCCGGCATCTTCGAGTCCGGCCGCGTCTACCTCGCGCAGGCGGGCAGGACGCTGCCGCACGAGCACCACGCGCTCGGCGCGCTCGTCCCCGGCGACATCTTCGCGGCGAAGGGCTACCTCGAGGCGCTGCTCGACACGCTGCGGGTGACGCTTTGCGTACACGGGTCCACCTCCGAGCCGCAGCCGTTTCTGCACCCCGGCCGCAGCGCCGCGGTACGCGTCGGCGAAGAGCTCGTGGGCTGGGTCGGCGACCTGCACCCGCTCGTCGCCGCCGACTGGGACCTCGCCGGCGTGGCCGCGTTCGAGATCAACCTCGACGCCGTCGTGGCCGCCGCGCGGCTCGTGCCCGACTACGAGGACCTGACGTCGTTCCCCGAGTTGCGCGAGGACATCGCGATCGTCGTCGGCGCGAACGTGCCTGCGGCGACCGTGCTCGAGACCGTGCGCGCCGCCGGCGGCAAGCTGCTCGCGCGCGCCGAGGTCTTCGACGTCTACCGCGGCGAGCAGATCGCCGCCGGCCGCACCTCGCTGGCGATCGCGCTGACCTTCCGCGCGCGCGATCGCACGCTGACCGACGAGGACGTCGCGCCCGTGCGCGAGAAGATCGTCAGGCGCCTCGGCGAGCAACTCGGCGGTGAGCTGCGTGGCTAGCGCATCGCGCGTGCTCGTCGCGGGCGGATCGGGCTACGCGGGCGCGCTCGCCGCGCGGCTCGTCGACCGTCACCCGGACTTCGAGCTCGCGAGCGTGACGAGCCGCGGCGACGCCGGACGGCGCCTCACCGACCTGTACCCGCATCACCGCGTAGACGCGGTGATGACGGCGTTCGACATCGAGCGTGACGGCGATGTCGACGCGGCGATCGTCGCCTACCCGCACGGCGCCGCCGCGCCGGTCGTCGAGCTGCTGCGCGAGCGCGGCGTGCGCGTCGTCGACCTCTCGGCCGACTTCCGCCTGCGCGACCGCGACACGTACGCGCACTGGTACGGCGAGCACGGCGCGCCCGACCTCTTCGGCTGCGCCGTGTACGGGCTGCCCGAGCTCTACGGCGAGCAGATCGCCGGCGCCGACCTCGTCGCGAACCCGGGCTGCTACCCGACGGCCACGGTGCTCGCGCTGACCCCGCTCGCGCGCAGCGGCACTGTCGCCGACGTCACGGTCGACGCGAAGTCCGGCGTCTCGGGCGCGGGGCGGGCGGCGACGAGCAAGACGCACTTCGTGACGGTCGACGAGAACGTCACCCCCTACGGCGTGGGTGCGCATCGCCACATGCCCGAGATCGACCAGGAGCTCGCCGCTCTCGGCGCCGAGGTCGTCACGACGTTCACGCCGCACCTCATCCCGCTCGACCAGGGCGAGCTCGTGTCCTGCTACGTCACGACGACCGAGCGCTGGGACCAGGACCAGGTCGATGCGGCCTACGGCGGCTGGGCGAAGGATCTGCCGTTCGTCGAGATCGTCGCCACGCCGCCGGGCGTGCGCGACGTGCGCGACACGAACATCTGCGCGATCTGCGCCCGCGCCGACGCGCGCACGGGCAAGGTGTTCGTCTTCGCGGCGATCGACAACCTCTGGAAGGGCGCCGCCTCGCAGGCCGTCCAGAACCTCAACCTCATGTTCGGCCTGTCCGAGACGGCGGGGATCGAGCCTTGAGCTTCTTCGCCTCGCGCTGGGTCGACGCGCCGGCGCACGTGACCGACCTCGGCGGCGGGCTGCCCGCCGGCTTTCGCGCCGGCGCCGCCGCGGCGGGGATCAAGGCTGACGGCGCGATCGACCTCGGGTTGATGGTCTGCGACGCCTACGAGGCTGTCAGCGCCGCGCGCTACACGCGCTCGGGCGTGCTCGCCGCCCCCGTGCTCGTCAGCCGCGACGAGACAACGCCCAACGGGATGCGCGCGGTGATCGCGAACTCCGGCAACGCCAACGCGGCGACCGGGGAGGAGGGCATGCAGGACGCCCGCGCGATGCAGCGGGCGACGGCGCTGGCGCTCGGCATGGAGCGCGGCGCCGTCGCCGTCGCATCGACCGGCGTGATCGGCGTGCCGCTCGTGCTCGACGGCTTGGAGGCGGCGGTCGCCGCGGCGACCGCCGCGCTTCGTCCCGACGGCGACGAGGCCTTCAACGACGCGATCATGACCACGGACGCCTTTCAGAAAAGGGCCTCGCTGCAGGTGCAGCTGCCGTCAGGCGTGGTGCGCCTGAGCGCCCAGGCCAAGGGCGCCGGGATGATCGAGCCGGCCTTCGCCACGATGCTCTGCTTCGTGCAGACCGACGCGGCGCTCGAGCCCGAGACCGCCGAGCTGCTGCTGAGCGTGTGCATCAAGCGCTCGTTCGATCGCATCTCGGTCGACGGTCAGCTGTCGACGAACGACACCGTGATCCTGCAGTGCTCCGGGGCCAGCGGCGTTCGCGTCGCGCCCGAGTCGGAGGACGAGCTGCGCTTCGGCGAGGCGCTCGACGCGCTGCTGCGGATGCTCGCGATCATGATCGTCCGCGACGGCGAGGGCTCCAAGCGGATCGGGCGCATCGTCGTGCGCGGCGGCTCCGGGGCGGTCGTCGAGCGCTGCGCCCGCGCGATCGCCAACTCGCCGCTCGTCAAGACAGCGCTGCATGGCGCCGACCCCAACTGGGGGCGGATCGCGCAGTCCGTCGGCGGTGCCCTGGGTGGGCCTGATCCGATTGCGCAACCGCTCATGCTCGACATCGAGATCGAGGGGATCACCGTGTGCGCCGGCGGCGTCGCCGTGCCCTGCGATCTCGACGCGTTGAACGCGGCCGCGGCGGGCCTGGAGATCGAGTACGAGGTGGGGTTGCCCGGCGCCGGCTTCGAGACCGAGGTCATCTTCTCCGACCTGAGCCACGAGTACGTGACCATCAACGCGGAGTACACGACATGAGCTAGCGCGCGACGTGAGAGACATCGGGACCCTCCTCGAGGCGCTGCCCTACATCCGCGAGTTCCACGGGCGAACGGTCGTCATCAAGTACGGCGGCGCGGCGATGAGCGACCCCGAGCTGCGCGAGGAGTTCGCGCGCGACGTCGTGCTCCTGAAATACGTCGGCATGAACCCGGTCGTCGTGCATGGCGGCGGGCCCGACATCACGTCCTACATGGAGCGTCTCGAGATGCCGGTCGAGTTCGTCTCGGGGCTGCGCGTCAGCGACGAGGCGACGGTCGAGATCGTGAAGATGGTGCTCGTAGGGAAGGTCAACAAGGACATCGTGCTGCGGCTGGGGCGCCACGGGCAGCCGGCGGTCGGCCTCTGCGGAGACGACGGGCGGCTGCTGCGCGTCGAGCGCCAGACCGCGCCCGGCGGCGAGGACATCGGCTTCGTCGGGCGCATCGAGCGCGTCAACGCCGACGTGCTGCACCACATCGCGCAGGATTACATCCCGGTGATCGCGTCTGTCGGGGCCGACGCCGAGGGGCGCTCCTACAACATCAACGCCGACGAGGCCGCCGGCGCGATCGCGCGCGAGCTCGGCGCCTACAAGATCATCTTCCTGACCGACGTCGCGGGCTGGCTGCGCGATCCATCCGATCCCGAGTCGCGCATCGCGCAGGCCGCGACGAACGAGGTCGAGGACGCGCTGCCGGAGATCGGGGGAGGGATGCGGCCCAAGCTGCAGGCCTGCATCGACGCGATCTACGGCGGCGTCAGCGCGGCGCACATCGTCGATGGCCGCGTCGCGCATTCCGTGCTGCTCGAGCTGTTCACCGACGCGGGCATCGGCACGAAGATCCACCCGGCGACATGATGCTCGAAGACCTGCAGGCGCTCGAGCGCGAGCACGTCGTCCCCGCGTACGCGCGCCAGCCCGTGCAGTTCGTGCGTGGCGATGGCGCGCGGCTGTGGGACGCCGACGGGGTCGAGTACCTCGACTTCCAGTCCGGTCTCGCGGTCACGTCGCTCGGCCACTCGCACCCTGCGGTCGTGGCGGCGATCCAGGAGCAGGCCGAGCGCCTGCTGCATGTCGGAAACCTGTTCTACACCGAGCCGGGCATGCGGCTCGCGGCGCGCCTGTCGCAGTCCTCGCTGGGCGGCAAGGTCCACTTCGCGAACTCCGGCACCGAGGCCGTCGAGGCGGCGCTGAAGCTCGCGCGCAAGGCCAAGCAGGGCGGCACGATCATCTCCGTGCAGCGCGCCTTTCACGGGCGCACGTTCGGCTCGCTGTCGGCGACGCCGCAGGAGTCCAAGCAGGCGCCGTTCGCGCCGCTCGTGCCCGGCTTCTTCGCGGTGGCGCCGAACGCCGAGGCCGTCGCGGGCGCGGTCGACTCGCGCACGGCGGCGGTCATCCTCGAGCCCGTCCAGGGCGAGAGCGGCGTATGCGTGCTCGACGACGAAGTGCTGCGAGCGGCCCGCGCGGCCTGCGACGAGCACGGCGCGGCGCTGATCTTCGACGAGGTCCAGTGCGGTCTCGGACGCACCGGGACGCTCTGGGCCTACGAGGACTCTGGCGTCGTGCCGGACCTCATGACCTCGGCGAAGGCGCTCGCCAACGGGCTGCCGATCGGCGCCCTGATCTGCTCGCCGCGCTACGCCGACGTCTTCGAGCCCGGCGACCACGGCTCGACGTTCGCAGGCGGCCCTGTCGCCTGCGCCGCGGCGCTGGCGGTGCTGGACGTCGTCTGCGATCCCGATCTGCTGGCCTCCGTGCGGGCGCTGGGAGCGCGGCTGGCAACGGGCCTGGCGCAGCTGCCCGGCGTCGTCGACGTGCGCGGCCGCGGCCTGATGGTGGCCTGCGACTTCGCCGACGGCGGCGCGCCGCAGCTCGTGCGCCGCGCGCTGCTCGAGCAGCGCCTCGTGCTCAACGCCACGGGGCCCGCCACCGTGCGGTTCCTGCCGCCGCTGACGATCGGCGACGCCGAGGTCGACGAGGCGCTGCAACGACTGCGGGCCCTCCTGTAGGAGGGCCCGCGGCCATCATCTCGTCTTGCGTTGACCTAACGCAGGACGCGCCCGCTGCTGCTCTTCACGGTCAGGCGCAGGCTCACGCGCGAGGTGACCCGCGTGGTCCTGAGGTCCGGCCGGTAGGCGTACTCGATCCTGCGGCTGCGCAGGTCGTTGGGCAGGATCAGCGTCAGCTTGCCCTCTGCTCGCGAGCGCAGCCCGGTCTTCCTTCGGCGCTGCCCGTTGGCCAGCACGTGCACGACGTCGACGCGGGCGCCCACGATCGGCCGCGGGTTCGAGCCGCACGTGACCAGGCGCCCGCGGGTGACCGTGCGGGTGCCGAAGCGACTCGTGAACGTCCGGCCGACGCTCTTGAAGCCGCGGCGCACGAAGAACATGTCAACTCGCCCGCACGTTGCCCGCGGGCCGCCCGGACCGCCGATGCGCCCGTTCTCGCCGTTGCCGCTGCCCGTGTTCTGCACGATCTTCACGACGCACACGCGGGTCGCCGGATCGGCTACCGCCCCCGCCGGGCACGGCCGTTCGCGCACGACGAGGCAGGTGTTCGAGGCCGGATCGCGTATCGAACCGGCCGGGCAGACGGTCGCCGTGGCGACGCACGTCCCCTGGGCATTGGCCGTCGTGCCGGTCCCGCAGGGCCGCACGATGTCGTTGTTGCGGATGATGATGCAGGCGCCGCC
>DATLNO010000070.1:0-6585 GCA_035536715.1 Solirubrobacteraceae bacterium | reverse complement strand
CCTCAAGGCGCAAAACCTGCCCTACCGGAAGCTGCAGGGCTCGACGGTCCTCGCACAGGTGATCCGCGAAACGGGCTTCCGCAAGGCCGAGGAGTTCTACATCGCACTCGGAGCCGGCAAGCTCCAGACGAACCAGATCGTCAACAAGGTGCTGCAGCGGCTGAAGACGGACGAGGTCGCAGAGGAGGCGATCGTCCCGCTGAAGCCGCCGAAGGCGCGCTCCACCGTCGCCGGCGAGAGCCTCGGGATCAAGGTGCAGGTGATCGAGGACGTCCTCGTGCGGCTGGCAAAGTGCTGCACGCCCGTGCCCGGCGACCCGATCCTCGGCTACATCTCGCTCGGGCGGGGGATCACGATCCACCGCGAGGACTGCCCCAACGCCGTCGCGCTGCGCAAGGACCCGGAGCGCTTCACGCCGGTGCAGTGGGAGGGCGACCACGAGACGTCGTTCAAGGTCGAGCTGCAGGTCGACGCGTGGGATCGCCATCGCCTGCTCGAAGACCTCTCGCGGACGTTCGCCGAGGCGGGCATCAACATCATCGAGGCGCGCTGCGTCGTCTCGCACCCGATGGTCCAGAACTGGTTCGTCGTTGAGGTCGGCGATCTGCAGGTGCTCAAGGCGGCGATCAACCGCCTGCGGAACATCGACTCGGTGTTCGACGCCTACCGCGTCACGCCGGGCGCGGGCTGACGCTCGCGTGCACCTGCGGCGGCTTGCGCTCGCGGGAGCGCTGTCTGCGGCGGTCATCGGCACAGCGCCGCCGGGTGCGGACGCATCCTTCGCCCGCTGCGACCCGCCGCGCACCGGCCTTCTGGTGGCAACCGAGAAGGTCCGCGTCTGGCGCACTGGCTCGGCGATGGTCGGCTGCGCCGACGGGCAGCGCCGGCGCATCCTCGTCGACAACAACGGCTCGTTTCCGCCGCTTGTCCATATCCTTCAGGTGTTCCCGTTTCACCTGATGCGCCCCGAGCGGCTCGGCGTTCGCGGTACGACCGTGGCCTACGGCGCGCTGGAGGACGTCGGACCGTTCGCGCGCACGGAGATCCTCGCCCAGGATCTCGCGCGTCCTGTCCGCGAGGCCAACATCGATGAGGGGATCTTCCCACGCGTGACCGGTGCGGCGTTCGAGTTCCCGGTCGTCGTCGGTGGCCTGGCGATCGGATCGCGCGGGGAGATCGCTGCGCTCATCTGCCCGCGCAGGGGGCTGTCGCTCGCACCGACCTGCCTGCGGCCGGGAGCGCTCGACTCGGTCGTGCTCATCCATCCGGGGCTCGCCCATCGCCTGACGCTCGTGGCCGCCGGGACGAGCATCGACCCGGCGTCGCTGCGCGGCGAGGACACGCACTTCAGCTGGATCGAGCGCGGCGTGCGCCGCCGGGCGCCGTTTCACCGCCCTGCGGCACTGCGCGAGGACTGCGCGCGGGCCGGGCACACGGTCGCGCGCTCGGCGCGGATTCGCCTGCTGCGGCGGGCGCTGACCGGCGTCGCGGAGGACCGCGCCCCACTGGCCGCCTGTCGTCTGCCCGGCGGCAGGATCCACACGTTGTCGCCGGCCGGCAACCACGTCTTCAACGAGGGCGTCGCGCGCGTGCGCCCCGGCAACGCAGTCGCCGGGTCGCATGTCGCCTACGAGACGGACGCCTACCGTGGGGGCTGTCGCGACTCCGTCGCCACCTCGGCGGTCGCGGTGACGGGAGCAGACCCGAGCCGCGTCTCGCATCGCTGGGATTTCGGCGTAGATCTCGTGGCGGACGGTGCGCTGGCGACACCCACCGTTCGGCGCCTGTACGTCACGAAGGGCGGCTCAGCGGTCTGGTCGGTGCGCAGCCGCGTCGCGTTCTCGTCCTGCGGCTCGCAGCCGCGTCCCGACACACCTGAATCAACCTGGATTCTCGCGATCGACGGTCGCACTGGACGCCATCGCGTGCTCGCGCACGACCGGCGCATCGCCTCTCGGAGCCTGCGCCTGCGCGGACACCGCGCGAGCTGGCGGCGCGGACGCGTCTGGCTGCGCGCCCGCGTCGCCTGATGCGGCGTGGCGTCAACCCGTCTGGCCGGCTGCCGAGGCGCCAGGGCAGGTCACGTGAACGCTTGTGCCGTGAATCGCGGTGACCCGTTGACCGGCACGAATCGGCCGGCCGCAGCGCGGGCACCGCCGCGTCCGCTGCCAGCTCGCCGGGGGCATCGGGGACAGGCCGTCCTGGATGCGGGTCAGCAGTGTGCCGTGGGCACTGCCGGGCGTGCGGCCGTCCGTCGCCGCCTCGATCGGATCCTCCAGCATTGCTACAGCCTCCGTCTTCATCGTGGACCTCAGAACGCGCCTCGTCTCCGGCTCGTCCTTCATTGCGCGGGGTACCCGGGCGCGGTCCGTCGTCATCCAGAAGATTCGGAACCCGGCGCCGTGAGACAACGCCTGTACTCGAACTGTCGCGAAACTGCGGCGCTGACCGGCTCCGCAATCCTGGTCGTCCAGGGCTCCGGGTTCGAGGTCTCTACGAGACAACGCCCAGTGCGCCGGGCATGACGCCGAACACGGCCTCGGTGACATCTCCGAGGTGATCGCCGTCGACGTGCAGCGGGATCGCGCGCCCGTCGGCCGACACGCAGCGCAGATCGGCGACGTCGCGGAAATCGAGGATCTGGCGATGGCCGACGATCGAGCGCTTCGATGACAGCAGCCGCCGCGCGATCCCGGGGATGTCCTGCGGCTTGACGCCGCGCAGCGCGACGCCGGCGAGCGTGCCGGTGTCGAGGCCCGCTCCCTCGGCGATGTAGATCGGCTTGTCGTCGAGGTAGGTGAACTGCTCGCCGTTCTGCACGAGCGTCGTGATCGCGCGGTCGACCCGGCCGTCGATGTGGACCTCCATGCGCGGGGGATGGCGCACGTACTCCCGCAGGACGGTCTCGATCGCGGCGTAGACGAAGAAGTACTCGCGCAGCTTGTGGCGCTTGAGGCCGGGTGACTGCTCGATGCGCTTGACGACGCTGGCGTCCAGGCCGAAGCCGCTGGAGTACGTGAACGCGCGGCCGTTGGCGGTGCCGAGATCGATCCGCCGCGGGCTCCAGTGGTCGGCCATCGTCAGCAGGTGCTCCGTCGCGTCCACGATGTCCCCCGGGATGCCGAGCATCTTGCACAGCACGTTGGTCGCGCCGCCGGGCAGGCAGGTGACCGGCGTCGCGCAGCCGGCGAGCCCATTGGCGACCTCGTTGACCGTGCCGTCGCCGCCAAAGGAGACGACGACGTCGTAGCCCTCCTGCGCCGCCTCGCGGCACAGCTCCGTCGCGTGCCCGCGCGCCTGCGTGTCGATCGCCTCGACCTCGTAGCGCCCGTGCAGCGCTGCGACGACGAGGTTGCGCAGCCGGGCCGACATCGTCGTCGCGTACGGGTTGACGATGACGAGCATTCGCTTGCGCTGGACGGGCGCGCCGAGCGCGGCGGCCTCGGCGAGCCGTTCGAGCGGTTCGAGCGTCACGAGCGTGCGACCGCGGCGGCCACTACAGCCAGCCGCGCTTGCGAAAGAACCAGAGCATCGCGGCAAGCAGCGCGAACATCGACGCGATGACGATCCAGAACGCGTGCAGCGAGCCTTCCCCCGGCACGCGGACGTTCATCCCGAAGATGCTCGCGACGAGCGTCAGCGGCAAGACGACGACGCTGATCGCCGTCAGCGCCTTGAGGATGTCGTTGACGCGGTGCGAGAGGACCGATTCGTTCGTCGACTCGAGGCCCTCGACGACCTCCTTGAAGTTCTCGAGCATGTCCCAGATGCGCTCCGACGCGTCGTTGATGTCGTCGAAGTAGATGTCCAGGCCCTCGGGGATGTAGCGCTTCGTGCGCTCGAGATCCTGCAGCGCCGTGCGCTGCGGGCGGACGATCTTGCGGAAGTTGATGATCTCCTGCTTGACGTTGGAGATGTCGCGCACGATCTCGCCCGAGCGACCCTCGAAGATCTCGTCCTCGAGCACCTCGAGCTTGTTGCCCATCTTCGCGAGCATCGGAAACGACGCGTCGACGCAATCGTCGACGATCTTGTAGAGGAGGTAGCCCGGACCCTTGGAGAAGATCCCGTCGCGCACGTCCTCACGGGTGCGACAGCGCTCGAAGAGGTACTCCAGCGGCTGGATCGGCTCGTTGGGCAGCGTGATGACGAAGTCCGGCCCGACGAAGATGTCGAGCTCGGCGGCGTTCAGGCGCCCGACCGCCTTGTCGAAGCGCGGGAAATGCAGCACCACGAAGAGGTAGTCGTCGTACTCGTCGACCTTCGGGCGCTGGTTGCGCGAGTAGACGTCCTCGTAGTCGAGATGATGAAACTCGAAGTGCTCCTCCATCCACGTGCGGTCGGCCGGGCGCGGGCGCTCGATGTGGATCCAGCGCAGCCCTTCGGCCTCGACGACCTCGATGTTCGGCGTCTCCGCCTCGACCTCCGGGGGGCCGGTCGCGCGACCGCGACCACGCGCTGGGCGACCGAACCGTGGCTTTGGAAGGTTGGGCATGCTTGATATTGTGCCGCGCCAGAGCTGGACACATCCAGAGGGGTGGAGGGACAGGCCCTATGAAGCCCCGGCAACCAACCTGCTGTTCGCGGGAAACGGTGCCAATTCCTGTCAGATGTGGCAATGGCCGTGACGCCTTCGCCACAGAACACGTACGGCGAATGGGGAGTTTCATGGCGGCCAAGCAGCTGAAATGCAGGGAATGCGGCACGGAGTATCCGTTGGAGGCGCGCTACGTGTGCTCCCAGTGCTTCGGGCCTCTGGAGGTCGGCTATGACCACGAGCGCTACGCCGACGTGGACGCGGTCCGGCGGCGCATCCAGGGCGGCCCGCAGAACATGTGGCGCTACCACGACTTCCTACCGCTCGAAGGACCACAGCCGCGCACGCGCACCGGGCTGCCCGCCGGGTGCACGCCGCTGATCCGCGCCGACCGGCTCGCCGCGCGCCTGGGCCTGGCCGAGGTCTGGGTCAAGAACGACGCCGCGAACCCGACGCACTCCTTCAAGGACCGCGTCGTCTCCGTCGCCGCGACGCGCGCACGCGAGCTCGGCTTCGACACCCTCGCCTGCGCCTCGACGGGCAACCTCGCCAACTCCGTCGCGGCCCATGGCGCCGCGCTCGGGATGGAATCCTACGTGCTGATCCCGGCCGACCTCGAGGAGCAGAAGGTGCTCGCGACCGGCGTCTACGGCACGAACCTCGTCAAGGTCCGCGGCAACTACGACGACGTCAACCGGCTGTGCACCGAGCTGTCGGGAGACCGCGAGAACTGGGCCTTCGTGAATATCAACATGCGCCCGTATTACGCCGAGGGCTCCAAGACGGTCGCGTACGAGATCGCCGAGCAGCTCGGCTGGGAGATCCCGGACCGCGTCGTCGTGCCGATCGCCTCGGGCTCGCTGTTCACGAAGATCGGCAAGGGCTTTCAGGAGTTCATCGACGTCGGCCTGATCGACGGCGACGTGCCGGTCATGAACGGCGCGCAGGCGACCGGCTGCTCGCCGGTCGCAACCGCGTTCCGCGACGGGCACGACTTCTGCCGGCCCGTCAAGCCGAAGACGATCGCCAAGTCGCTGGCGATCGGCAACCCCGCGGACGGGCCGTACGCGCTCGACCTGGCGCGGGCGACCGGCGGCTCGATCGACATGGTCAACGACCAGGAGATCCGCGCCGGCATCCGCCTGCTCGCCGAGACGACCGGCGTGTTCACCGAGACGGCCGGCGGCGTCACGACGGCGGTCCTGCAGAAGCTCGCCGAGACCGGCCAGATCGGCTCCGACGAGCGCGTCGTGATCGTCATCACCGGCGAGGGTCTTAAGACGCTCGACGCGGTGCGCGACTCCTTCATGTCCTACGAGGTGGATCCGACGATCGAGTCCTTCGAGGAAGCGTTCGCCGACCCGGTGCACGTCTGATGTCGATCACGGTCAAGCTCCCGACGCAGCTGCGCGACACCGTCGGCGGCGCGTCCTCGGTGCAGGCCGAGGGTGCGACGGTCGGCGAGGCGCTCGAATCGGTCTTCACGTCACACGCCGAGCTGCGCGACCGGCTCTACCAGGACGGCGACCTGCGGCGGTTCGTCAACGTGTATCTCGGCGGCGAGGACATCCGCTTTCTCGACGGGCTGCAGACCGCACTGCCCGACGGCGCCGAGTTGACGATCCTGCCCGCCGTCGCGGGCGGCTAGTACCACGCCGGCGAGGTTTGCGCGCGTGTCCGCCACGGCGCAGCATCTGAGCGACCTCGCACGGCTGCGCCGCGTCCGCGACCGGATCGACCGGGAGTACGCGCAGCCGCTGGACGTCGAGGCGCTCGCCCGCGGCGCGCACATGTCGGCCGGGCACCTCAGCCGCCAGTTCCGGCTCGCCTACGGCGAGTCGCCGTACAGCTACCCGATGACGCGGCGCATCGAGCGAGCGCTGGCGCTGCTGCGTCGGGGGGACCTCAGCGTCACCGAGGTCTGCTTCGAGGTCGGCTGCTCGTCGCTGGGCACCTTCAGCACTCGCTTCACCGAGCTGGTCGGCGTGGCGCCGAGCGTCTATCGGCGCCAAGCTGCGCGCGCGACGGCCGGGATGCCGTCCTGCGTG
>DATLNO010000069.1:0-2444 GCA_035536715.1 Solirubrobacteraceae bacterium | reverse complement strand
GCGCGCGGGAGCGCGCGGCCTTCACCGCTGCGCGTCGTCGGGATGGCACCCGAATGCTGATGGATGGCGACGCCGTGGGTCGGCGACCGCCGCTTTCCGGCGGCGGCCATCGACGAATCCTCCGCCGGCGGCTCGGGGGATCCTGCCGGCGGAGATGGCGGGGACGATACCGGTGATGCCGGTGATGCCGCCGTTGGCTCCGCGACTTGCACCGCGCGCACTGGACCCGCGCTCCGTCTCGCGATCGACGAAGGCACGATATCGATCGGGCCGCGCGCGGCGGCCGGCAGTGGAAGCTCGATCTCGACCGGCACGCGCTCGTCGACGACTGTCGACGCCGCGCGCGGTGGCTCGAGCAGCCCGATGCGGCCGCGCGCCGCCTCCGGGGGGACACCGGCGAGGGCGCCACTGCACGCGCACCCGAGTCGCGTCGCGACGTCGATCAGGAGCGGTGCCCTCGAAAGCAGGTGCTGCGCGAGCTCGGTCACCAGCTCGGGTCCCGCCAGCTCGACGGTCCGGCGCTCCGGGTCGACCCGCCGCAGCAGGTCCGGGGCGGGGAGGCCGCCCGGCTGCGAGAAGAATCGCCGTCGATCGGGCGGAATGACCGAATCGAAGACGCGCGGCTGAGCCGCGAGATCGATCCCCCGCTCGGTGAGCACCGTGAGCAGCTCGTCCGGCGTCAGACGGGCGTCGATCGTGTCATCCGCAGCCCCCGGGCACCGGCCGACGTAGGTCAGCCGGATCCGCGTGGGTGCGTAGAGCGTGCGCAGATATCTCGCGACCGCGATCGGCGGTGCGACGAACGACTCGAGGAATGGCTCGAGGTCCGGTCCCACGGCGAGTAGACGATGCGCGACGTACGGACATGCGCAGAAGATCGCCGGACCCGTGTCGCCGCCGCTGCGTCGCGACGCGAGATGCCTGAGGCAGCCCCCGGCAATGAGCTCGTCGCCCCAGCTGGCCGGCACGACCCAGTGATATCCGCTGCTGAGGCACGCGTGCGCGAGCTGCACGGCCGTCGCTGGCTGGGCCGCGATCAGGGCATCGGCTCCGAGAATGACAACCGACGGCGCCGCCCGTGTTGGCGGGACGGTTGCACTTGACCTGTCGGACCCTGTCTCTTCCCGTTCGACTGCGTCCGGCAAGCTCGATTGGCCCCGCTCGTGGAGAGAAGCAAGAAGACGAACCCCGGGAATCTCGTCAAGGTCGGTGCCGAACGGCCGGCCCGGACATTGCAACCCGGGTGTCTTTCGTTGTAGAGAACGCCCGATAGGGGGTGCTGTGGCTGCTGCTGACGTAGTGACTTTGGGAGCCGCCCGGTTGAACCAGGGCGAGCTGGCCGCCCTCGCGGCGTATGCCGCTCGCGCCTCGTGGCCGGCCGGGTTTGCCGTGTACCAGCGCGGCGCTCCCGCGGACGGCGTCTTCGTCGTCACCAGCGGACGTGTCGTCCTGCGCAGCCGTGTGCGCGCGGGGCGCGGCTTCGTCCCATGGATCGCGACACCGGGAGAGACGTTTGGCTCCGAGGGTCTGACGCCCAGCGCCAAGTACGTCACCGATGCCCGCGCCGACGAGGAGAGCGAGACGCTCTTCCTCAGCGCCGCCCGTTTCCGCGCCTTCATGCGCGAGCAGCCGCAGCACGCGCTGACGCTGATCAGCCAACTGATGGCCGAACGCGGGGCCCTGCTCGACAAGCTCCGCGAGCTGACGACGCTCAGCGTCGAGCAGCGGCTGCTCACGACGCTCCTGCGCATGGCGAACAACTCGACGTTCACGCGCGAGGACGGCCACATCGTCCTGTCCAGCGCGCGCTATCGCCTGCTGTGCGAGCTGGTCGGCGCGACCCGTGAGTCGGTGTCGCTCGTCCTCGCCCGTCTGAGCGGCGACGGACTCGTCGAGCGCGAGGGCAGCACGTTGATCATCGCTCCGCCCGGGAGGCTCGCCGACCGGCTCGAGATTCCAGTCGTCAGCGAAGAGCTGGTGCTGACGGGACTAGGTGACCAGCGACTGGCGGATCAGCGCGAGCTTCAGTAGGGGGGAGGTTTGCAGGTGCTGGGTGCCAGGTGCTAGGGACAGCCGCTCGATCGTCTCCCTCGTGCCGGCACCCAGCACCTAGCACCCAGCACCTGGCACCTGCCCCTACTCGTGATCATTCCCGTAGCCAGCACGATCGCCGCCGCGATCATCGTCGCCGCCTTGTGGCGTAGATCACACGTCCACCGCCTCGAGCGCGAGTGTCTCACCCGCCGCCCGGTCGGTTCCGACGGCATCATTGTCGGCGCGCACGCATTCGAGCTTCACGCGCAGAGCGGCCGCGCCGTCCTCCTCGTGCATGGCGGCGGCGACACGCCTCAGACCCTTCGCTATCTCGCCGACGCACTGCATGCCCGCGGATACGCCGTCCGCGCCCCGCTCCTCCCCGGGCACGGTCGGACCCTACGCGACTT
>DATLNO010000068.1:0-22514 GCA_035536715.1 Solirubrobacteraceae bacterium | reverse complement strand
ACGGAGATCGCGCGCGAGCTCAACAACCGCTGCCTGCAGCTCGAGTCCGAGGGCAAGCTGCTCGAGTCCCACCGCCTGCGCCAGCGCACGCAGTACGACATGGAGATGCTGCGCGAGATGGGCTTCTGCAACGGCATCGAGAACTATTCGCGGATCCTCGACGGCCGCCAGCCCGGCGCCCGTCCGTACTGCCTGATCGACTACTTCCCCGCGGACTTCGTCTGCTTCCTCGACGAGTCCCACCAGACCGTGCCGCAGATCGGCGGTATGTATGAGGGCGACCGCAGCCGCAAGCAGACGCTCGTCGACTACGGCTTCCGGCTCCCATCGGCGCTCGACAACCGCCCGCAGAAGTTCGACGAGTTCCTCGGCATCACGCCGACGCTCGTCTTCGTCTCGGCCACGCCGGGCAAGTACGAGAAGGCCAACAGCGGCCGGGTCATCGAGCAGATCGTGCGCCCGACGGGCATCGTCGACCCGATGGTCGAGGTGCGCGAGACGCGCAACCAGATCGACGACCTGATGAACGAGATCCGCAAGGTCGTCGACCGCGAGGAGCGCACGCTCGTGACGACGCTGACGAAGAAGATGAGCGAGGACCTGACCGACTACCTGCTCGAGATGGGCTTCAAGGTCCGCTACCTGCACTCGGAGATCGACACGCTCGAGCGCATCCAGATCATCCGCGACCTGCGGCTGGGGGAGTACGACGTCCTCGTCGGCGTCAACCTGCTCAGAGAGGGCCTCGACCTGCCCGAGGTCTCGCTCGTCGCGATCCTCGACGCCGACAAGGAGGGCTTCCTGCGCGGGGAGACCTCGCTCATCCAGACGATCGGCCGCGCCGCGCGCAACATCGAGGGCAAGGTCCTCATGTACGCCGACAAGGAGACCGACGCGATGCGTGCCGCGCTCGGCGAGACCGACCGCCGCCGCGCGATCCAGCTCGCCTACAACGAGGAGCACGGCATCACCGCCGCGACGATCGTCAAGGGCATCTCCGACATCGCCGAGTTCCTGCAGTCCGAGTCCAAGGTGCCCGGCAAGGGCAAGCGCCGCCGGCGCGCGGCGAAGAGCTCGGTCGAGGCAATGTCGCTGTCCGAGCTCGAGCAGACGATCGTCGAGCTCGAGGAGGAGATGCTCGCTGCCGCCGAGGAGCTGCGCTTCGAGTACGCCGCCCGCGTGCGCGACGAGATCCGCGACGTGCGGCGCGAGCTGCTCGTCGCGCAAGCCAACGAGGCCCCCGCGGCCTGACGCTCCTGACCGGCACGCCGCTACAACACGCCGTCCTGGCCTGGTACGACGAGCACGGCCGCGACCTGCCGTGGCGGCGCACTCGCGACCCCTACGCGATCCTCGTCTCGGAGTTCATGGCACAGCAGACGCAGATCGCCCGCGTGCTCGAGCGCTACGGGCGCTGGCTGCAGCGCTGGCCGACCGCGGCCGCGCTGGCGGTGGCGACGCCGGCGGAGGTGCTGACGGAGTGGGTGGGTCTGGGATACAACCAGCGAGCGCTGCGGTTGCAAGCTGCGTGCGTGATCGTCGCCCGCGACGGCTGGCCGCGCGACAGCGCCGGGCTGCAGGAGCTACCCGGCGTCGGACCGTACACGGCTGCCGCGGTGGCCTCGTTCGCATTCGGTGAGCGGGTGGCAGCGGTCGACACGAACGTCCGGCGGGTCGCGGCTCGCCTCGGTGCCGATCCTGGCGCGCTGCTGCCGCTCGAGCGTCACGAGGACTTCAACCAGGCCGCGATGGAGCTCGGCGCTCGCGTGTGCAGCGCCCGCGCGCCGCGCTGCGAGGAGTGTCCGGCCGCGCAGTGGTGCCCGTCGCGCGGCAAGGTCGCCGTGCAGCCGCGTGCGCGGCGCGCATCGCGACCGCGCTTCGAGGACAGCGACCGCTGGGCACGCGGCCGTGTGGTCGCGGCGCTGGCCGCCGGCGAGCCGCTGCCCGCGCAGATCGCTCCCGACCGCCTCGCGCGGGTGCTGGTCGCACTGGAGCGAGATGGGCTCGTGCAACAGGGCCCCGCAGGGGTAGGACTCCCCGGCGAGACCCACTAGGGTCTTGCTCGCTTCGTCCGAGCGTGAAGAAACTCCGGAGGCACCGTTGGCCCTCGACCGCCAGTCCATCGAGAAAAGAGACTTTCCCTTCGGCCGCCGTGGGTATGAGCCCGCGGCCGTCGACGCGCACCTCGCCGCCATCGCGCGCGAGGTCGAGGCGCTCAAGCGCGCCCAGGCCAGCGATCAGGCCGCCGCGCCCGCCGCCGCTCCCAGCCCGCGGGAGTCACTTGCCTCGGTCGCGAGTGCCCAGGTTCAGGCGATCGTCGAGGCTGCGGAGTCCAGCGCCGCCGCGATCGAGCGCGACGCGCTCGAGCATGCCGAGCAGGTCGCGCAGGACGCGGCACGCGATGCGCAGCGCACCCGCGATGAGGCGGTCGAGCGTTCGCAGGAGCACGTCGGCAGCGTGCACGAGGCGACGGCCCTCATGCTGCAGCGCGTCGACGCGATGGAGAGCGAGCTCAGCGCGCTCGTCGAGACGCTGCGCACGGGCGCCAACCGCCTGAACGCAGACCTTTCGCTGCTGTCGGGCAACATGGGCGAGCTCTACGAAGCGGCCGGCCGGCGGTCCCCCGACACGATTGCGGCCGTGCCGATCGACGAGGACGACTTGATCGTCGAGGAGGCCGACGCCCTCGCGGAGGTCGGCGAGGTGGCGATCGACGAGGTCACCGAGACCGACGCTCTCGCCGGTGGCGACCCCGGTGCCGCCGCGGCCGACGACGAGGAGCTCGAAGGCGCGCGCCTGATCGCGCTGAACATGGCCCTCAACGGACAGTCGCGCGCGGAGACTGCGAAGTACCTGGCCGAGAACTTCGACCTCAGCAACCGCGACGCGCTGCTCGACGAGGTCTACGCGACCGTCGAGGGGTAGCACTCCGCCGCGCCGGACGGTCCGGCGCACCGCGAAGTACTGCAACGTCGGTGCTGCTCTCGCGCAGGCTGAAATCCGCGCATCGCGAAGTCGTGAATACGTTGAGGCTGCTCCCAGCAGGCCCGAGATCCGGCGGATCGCGAAGGACTAAATAAGTCGAGCCCGCTCGCACGCAGCCGGGTGAGATGAGAGCGTGCGAGGAACAGACCGACATCGGCGCTTGTCGATGACCCGCAGGCGACTACGGGACGTGAACTCATGCCGACTCAGTTTCGGATCCTCGTAACCACCGACCGGCCGGCCGTCGGCCTGTTCTTCACCGGCATGGGCCGTCGTAGATCCGATGGCGTCTCGACGACGGTCGTGGAGCCGGGCCCCGACTCGCTGGAGCGAGCCGCGGGCGCGGTCGCCGCCGCCTCGGTTGCGGTCGTCGACGCCTCGACCGATCCTGCCGAAGCGGGCGAGATGTGCGGCGCGCTGCGTGCGCAGCGTCCGGACCTGCCGATCGCCATCCTGTTTTGCTGCCCGTGCTCGGCGACCCGGTCGAACCTGCGGTCGTTCATCGCGATCGGGATCGCGAGCTTCCTCGACCTCCAGCTCTCCGCCCATCGCGCGCTGAACGCGCTACGCGCCGTCGCGCGCGGGGAGGATGTCGTGTACCTGCAGCTGGCGGGCGAAACGGTCACGACGCTGTTCGACGGACGCAACGGCGACCACGAGCTCGACGAGGACGAGCGTGTCCTGCTGCAGCTGGTCGCGGCGGGCATGACCGACCACGAGATCGGGGTCGAGATGTACCTCAGCCAGCACACCATCAAGCACCGCATCGAGCGCCTGCGCCGCCGTGTCCACGCGCGAAACCGGATTCAGCTCGCGGCGTGGGCGGCGTCCCATCTCGAGCTCGCGCACACGATCACACCAACGACTTCGCGAACCTCAGCACGCGCCTGAGCAAGGTCGACGACCCGTTCGCCCCGTTGGACCCGTTCGAGCCGTGTGCAGCGGCCAACGGCCGCGCCGTGATGCTGTCGGCCTGCCAGCGCCCGACGAGGTCGCGGTAGAGCGGCGAGCGCGCCAGCAGCTCCGCGTGCGTTCCGTGCTGCACCTGCGCCCCGTCGAGGACGAGGATCCGGTGCGCGCGCAGCGCGGAGCTGATGCGGTGGGCGATGATGATCAGCGTGCCCGGCCGGCGCGCGAATGCCTCCTCGACGACGGCCTCCGCACGTGGGTCGAGGTGGCAACCGGCCTCGTCGAGGATCACGAGCCCGGCGGGCGAGAGGTAGGCGCGTACAAGGGTGATCAGCTGGCGCTCTCCCGCTGAGATGTCGGCTGGGTCCAGCTCGGCGTCAAAACCGCCGAGTCGCTCGAGCAGCTGGCGCATGCCGAGCGCCTGGACCGCGTTCTCGAGCTCGCGCCGTGAAGCGTCCGGCCGCAGGTAGACGAGGTTCTCGAAGACGGTTCCCGAGAACAGATAGGCCTCTTGCGGGATCAGGACACGGTGAGCGGGCGCCGCCGCGCCGATGTCGGCCAGCGCGACCCCGCCGATGCTGATCTCACCGGCTTGCGGTTCGAGCACGCCGGTGAGCAGGTTGGCCAGCGTCGACTTGCCGACTCCGCTCGGTCCCACCACCACGAGGTGCTCGCCGTCGGCGATGCTGAAGTCGAAGTCGCGCAGGATCGGCTCCGAGCACGGTCCGTAGGCGAACGTGACTGCGTTGAACTCGACGCTGTGATGCGGCGGATGCGTCGGCGGCGCGTCGTGGTCCTCTGCGGCCCGTCCGCGCACCCGCGAAGACTCGACGATTCGCCGCAGCGTGACCATCAGCCACAGACCCGGGCCGCTGACCGCGTTCACGAACGCCTGCATCGCCGGGTAGACGCCCTGCAGCACGTACGTCAGCGCCCCGAAGATCGTCCCGACCGTCGCTCCCTGCCGTACGAGCCAGGGGCCGCTTGCGAGGATCAGGACGATCGGCAGCAGGCCGCCGAAGGTGACGGACACGCTGCGCACCGCGGTGAGCTGCGCGAGGTCGCGGGTCGCCTCCGCTTGCGCCTCGACGTGGGCGCCGACCATCGCTGCGGCGTTGTCCTCCGCGCCGCAGGCGACGATGTCGCGAATGCCGGCGGCCATCGCGGCGCCCTCCTCGGCGACGTGCTCCTCCGCGAGAATGCAGTCGCGCTGGCGCGACGCGATGTGACGCAGTGCGGCGAAGAACATCGCGAGGCCGAGCAGGAGCGGTGGAGCAACCATCAGCAGCAGCTGCGGCATGAGCGTGAGCAGACCGAGCAGTGCACCCACCGTCGCGATGAGGAAGCTCTGGCCCGCGAGCAGCATCGATGCGTAGGCGTCGCGTACGAGCTCCACCTGCTGCGTCAGGCGCGCCACGCCCGCGGTGTCGCCCGCCGCCCCCGCCTGCGTCGATCGCCGAAGCGACCCGGCGACGACGAGCCGCGCGAGCGTGTCGCGGAACGGCTCGACGATCTGCGCCAGGTGCAGGATCGTCGCTCGGGTCGCCAGCGCTCCGATCACTGCGCATGCTCCGAAGACGCCGAGCCAGGCGAAGCCCGTCGTGCTCCGGCCGGCGAGGAAGCCGTCGTCGATGGCGGTCGCCATGAGTCGTCCGGAGAGGAACACCGGAATCGCGGCAACGACGGCCCAGGCCGCCATCCGCCTCACGTCACGTCCGCGGCCGCGAGTCGCGGAGAGCAGCAGGTCGCGGGCCTCGCGTCGCAGGTCCGGCGGCGTCATCGGCGCGCGCCCCCCTCGACGACCGTGAGCTGCGGTCGCTCGCCGGCGCACAGGTCCTGGTCGGCCTGGAAGACCGACCGGTACGCGGGGTCTCGCCACAGCTCGGCATGCGTGCCGATGCCGCGGACCACGCCGCCGTCCAGCCAGACGACGAGTTGCATCCGCGCGGCTGTCGACAGCCGGTGGGCGACGACCAGGCGCGTGCGATCGCGCAGCGCCGTCGTGATCGCGACGCTGACATGGTGCTCGGTCACCGTGTCGAGGCTGGCCGCCACGTCGTCGAGAACGACGACGCGCTCGGCATGGGCGAACGTGCGCGCCAGCCCGATTCGCTGCCGCTCGCCGCCGGACATCGGGGTCTGCGCCAGCGGCGTCGCATAGCCGGAGGGCAGCCGGCGGATGAAGTCGTCGGCGCGCGCGTCGCGCGCCGCCGCCATGACGCGCTCGGAGGACGCGGTCTCGCAGCCGAACGCGATCGCGTCTGCGACCGTCTCACCGAGCAGCGCGGGCCGCGCGAAGCCGTAGCTGACCGCGCGGCGCAGCGTGCTGCGGTCGAGCTCGCGCAGGTCGACGCCGTCGAGCAGGACCACACCCTCATCGGGATCCGTCAGGCGCCCCGCGAGCGCGGCGAGCAGTGACTTGCCGGAGCCGCTGCGCCCGACGATGCCGATGAGCGCACCGGGTGGGATGACGAGGTCCAGCTCGTGAAAGACGGTTTCGCCGCCAGACCGGAAGGTGACGCCGCGAAACTCGATCCGTCCTGCGCCCGTAGCCAGCCCGCGCGTGCCGTAGCGCACCGGCGCCTCGTCGGCGATCATCGCGATCCGGGCGGCTGCCGCGCGCGCCCGCGTGAGCCGCGCGACGGCGTTGGCGAGGGATCCCAGCCCCGAGGCCAGCAGCACATACTGGCTCGCCGCGAGCATCTCGCCGGGCGTGATCTCACCGCGCGAGAGCAGCAGGCCCGCGACGCAGAGCACGGCGACCTCCAAGACCGTGACGAGCAGAGCGTCCTGTGTCGACATCCGGATGTTCGCGCGCCACAGCTGAAGTCCGTGGCGCCGTAGCTCGGGCAGCGGCTCGAGCGTGCGCTCGACCTCGCGAGACAGCGTCCCGGCGGCGGCGATCGTGCGCGCGCCGGTGATCGCCTCGACGAGCCGCGCGGCGATCCGCCCCTGCGTGTCGAGGTAGCGCTTCGCGAGCGCGGAGCTGTCGCGCGCGAATGCGCGCACGAGCCAGAGCAGCAGCGGCATGCCGCTGAGAAACACCAGGCACAGTCGCAGGTCGATCAGCGCCAGCGCCACCACGCCGCCAACTCCAACCAGCGTGCCCATCACGGCGCCGATCGCGACGGGCGCCACGCGCCCGGCCTCGGCGGCGTTCCCCACGAGCCGCGCCGTCACCTCGCCCGCACCGAAGCGCTCGCTGCTGGTGCCGGCGGCCAGCAGCCTTGCTAGCAGCGTATGGCGCAACCACGCCGTCGAACGGGCGACGACTGCGCCCGTTGCAAGATCATCCAGCGCCGAGCAGGCGATCAAGATCACCACGAGTCCGGCGCACCAGATGAGCCAGCGGCCGGCGTCATCACCCGTCACGACGGCGTCGACGGCGCCACCCAGCAGGGCCGGTAGCGCGAGCGTCACCACCACCTCCGCCAGCGCCGTCAGGGCCAGCACGGCGCTCCAGCCTGTGGCCTGGCGTGCCGCTCGGAGCAGCAACCGGTCAGCAGCGCGATGAGGGCGCGAGGCCCCCTGACGCTCCCGTTTCGCAGGTGTCACACGCGCGCGCTCCTTGAGGCATCGGAAAACCGCTTGTTAGTTCGTTTGCAGGCGTAACATGGAGGGGTCGCCCCGTTCTCACCGGAGCGACCCCCTCCACGCGCTTGTACTCAGTGACAGAGGACCACGCTGAGGTTGCTGGGGCTCGCGGACTCGCACGTCGAGACCGTGAGGTTGCTGCCGCCGCCTCCGCCTCCTCCTCCGTTGCTCTTCTTCCGACGGCCGTCGAAATCCTGCGTGAGCTCGAGGCCCTGCAGATCGAGGACTGACATCTATTTCACCTCCTTTGCGTCATTGGGATGAGATCAGGATCGGGAAGAATGCGATTTGCGCGTTTTGACTCGAGGAACGGCAGATTGACCTCTTCCTCGTGCAGCGCCGCGCCCGCGGCGAGCAGCACGCCGGCCGTGCCGGTGGCGAGGTCCATCGACAGCCGCAGGAGCTGGTCGCCGGGAAAGGCGAGGCTTCCCTCGTAGCGCATCGCGTGCCATCCGAGCCGCCGTAGGTGCGCCGCGATCGCACGGTCGTGCGCGCCGGTCCCCGGGGCGAGCCCGCGGCTGAGGTACATCACCATGCTCGCGCGCCCGTAGAAGAGCCCCGCTCCAACGTAGAACCCGCTCTTTGCAGCCGCGCGAATCTGCGGTACGGCCGTCGCGAACTGCTCGTCCTCGCGATGGGCGAGGTAGTCATCGAGGACGAGACCGATGCCGGCGGAGCCGTCGGCGATGTACGGCAACGTGCGCCAGCCTTCGTCGACGTGTAGAGCACCGTGGCGGGCGAGCACGCAACGACGCAGATCCTGGCGCAGCGCGGTCGCGGCATGGTCGAGCAGGCCCGGGTCGCCGCTGTGCTCGAACAGCCGCAGGAACATGAGCGCCGGCCCGGAGGAGCCGCGCAGCAGCCCGGCGTAGGGCTCGTCGCCCCCACTCGTCTCGCCGACGCTGTCGACGTCGCCGAGGCGATCGGCGACACGCTCGGCGAGGTCCCACACGTCGTCCCATAGCGCCGGCTCACCCTGGGCCGCGAAGTGCGCGAGGTTCAGGGCGATTCCCGACAGACCGCCGGACAGATCGAGGGAGAGGCGGTCGCGACTGTGCTTGAGCGCGTCGAGGCAGATGTCGAGCACGTGCAGGGCATCGTCGCGCCGGCCCAGGCGCTCGAGCACGAACGCGACGCCGTGCAGGCCGTCGTACATGCCCGTGAGCGTGTCGCGCGGAGGGTTCGTGGCATGCCGCACGAGCCAGTCCTCGTGCTCGTGATGGCGCCCGGCGCCCGTCATGTGCAGCGCATAGAGCACCCCCGCGGCGCCGTGGGCGAAGTTCAGCCCACTGCCGCCGTTCGCGAACTGACGCGGGTCGCCGGGGAAGAGCCGGTCGTCGCGCTCGGGGCTCGCGCTCGCCAGGATCGCAGCGGCCATCGAGTCGCGCGCCGCGGGCCACGCCCGCGGGTTCGGCTCGAGCTGCGGGGGCCGCGAGACGGTGCCGGCGCTCGACGCGCCGCGGGCGGCGGCGATCACCGCGACGGCCTCGTCGATGAACTCGCGTGGGACGGGGAACGCGTCGAGGATGTGCGCGCCAAGCTGCTCGACCTTGTCCGGATCGAGCGCGAACAGGCCGGTGAGCTGGGGGAGGAACACGAACATGCGCAGACAGGCCAGCGCGTAGCGGTCGACCTCCAGGCCCTTGTGTGTCGGCGGCGCCATGAACGCGCTCGTCGCAAGCGACTGGCTCGCCTCCTCGCTGGCGCGCGTCGCGACCTCGAAGTCGATGAGCGTGATCCGGCCGTCGGGCCGCACGAACATGTTGACCGGCGAGAGGTCGCCGAACACGATGCCGCGCTCGTGCAGCTGGGCGACCGCCTGCTCCACCGCATCGCAGCTCGAGACCGCCCACGACGTGTAGGCGTTGATGTCCTCGACGTCGTCGTCGTCGAGCGCCCCGACCGGGTAGCGGTCGACGATCTCCGACATGAGCGTCGATCCCTCGACGAACTCCTCGACGAGGAAGTGGTGGTCGCCGAGCGTGAAGTAGTCATGCAGGGCGGGCACGACGTCGAGGCCGGCCAGCAGCTCGAGCATCTCGCGCTCGCGCTGCAGACGCGCGACCGCGTCGGCTCCGTCCCATGCCAGCCCCGCGTGCGGTCGTGCCTCCTTGAGGACGACGCGCGCTCCGGTCCGCAGGTCGGTACCGTCGTAGACGCCGCCGCCGTTGGAGAAGTGCAGGGCGCGCTCGATCTTGTAGGGCAGGTCCGCGATCGAGGTGCTGTTGCGCGCATCCAGGTGCGGCGCGAGGCACGACGGCAACGTCACCCACGGCGGAACCTGGAACGTCGTGCCGCGCCGGTCGGGCAGCAGGCGGCCGTCGGCGTCTTCGATCGCGAGCTCGAGCGCGCCGTCGGGACCGACGCAGAAGCGCTCGGTGAATCCGCCGTAGCGCACGTACAGCGGCCCCTCGCCCCAGCGCAGGTCGCTGAGGATGTAGGGACCCTTCAGGCCCTTGAGCAGGTCGCCCAGCTCGGTCAGCACGACCTTCATCTGCTGCTCGTCGGCGGGATAGATCGTGACGAGCTTGCCGCTTGCGCTGCGACCGGCGTACTTCGCGTTGCGCAGGAAGAAGTGCGACGGGCTGCGGACGAACTTGAACGCGATCTCGTGCGCGACGCAGTAGTCCCACACCTGGTCGACGATCCGTGCGGCATCGGTCACGCAGGCCGAGGCGTGAATCTTCCAACCCTGTGCCGGCAGCGGCCGGTCCGCCGGGGCGTAGGACATCCAGTCGCCGGTCTCCTTGTGGCGCCAGCCTTCCGGGACCCGACGGCGCGCCGCCTCGAAGTCGTCGTTGCGCTCGCGCCGGAGGGTGTACGAGTCGTAGAAGACCGGATCGGTCAAGCAGTACATCTCGTAGCCCTTGTCCATCGGAGTCCCCCTGTTGGTGCTTCCGTCGCGCTGCGGGAAGGGTGTTCCCGCCGCACCAAGGGCCGACGCGCTGCGAGCTGGCCTCAATCCGCGCCGGATCGGGGAGCCCAGGTGGCCGGTTCCGGCCACACGACCAGTCCGATCTGGCCGGGAGGTCCCGTGGGGGCGGTGGCGACGCGCGAAAGCGCCGTGAGCAGCACGACTTCCGGCCGCGCTGCTCGACAGTACGCAAAAAGTCTGAACGCACCTTGCGCGACGATCGCAGTCACGTGAACATCGACACGGGCGGCAGTCCATCGACCAACCGAGAGCTGCAACCGAAGGGATCACATGAAGAAGCTCGGAGCCATCGCCCTTGTCACGCTGCTCGGTCTGACGCTGCCCAGCAGCCCGGCCGCGGCACATCCCGCCGGCGCCGAGCATCACCCCGATCTGCAGACCCTGAAGCCTTCGGAGCTGCGCATCACGCGAACCTGCGGGTACTTCGTCTTCAACTGCAAGCGCTACCTGCGCTTCTCCAACATCGTCGGCAACTATGGTCACGGCCGCTTGGAGATGCGCCCGCAGAACAACGGCAACACGGGTAAGACGGCGGCGTACCAGCGCATCTACTCCCACGATGCGACCGGGCGCTGGTATCTCGCACGCGAGCAGTACGTGGGCGACTTCGCCTTCCACACCGCCCACAACCACTGGCACTTCGAAGGCTTCGCCAACTACAGCCTCGTCACGGCGAATGCCGCCGACAACGCGATCACGGGAGCCACGAGGCGCAACAGCCAGAAGACGACGTTCTGCGTCATCGACACGAACAAGCTGCCCGTAACGCTGGAGCACGGCGGCAGCCAGACCTACACCCGCTGCGGGCAGAACGACATGACCGGCCTCTCCGTCGGCTGGGGAGATCGCTACGGCTGGGACCTCGCCGGGCAGGAGATCGACCTGAACGGCATCTCCGACGGCTTCTACTGGCTCGTGTCGAGCGCAGACTTCCAGCGCCGCCTGGTCGAGACGAACGAGACGAACAACTGCGCCGCAGCGAAGATCGAGATTCGCGGGAGCTCCGTCTACGACCGCGGCCACAGGATTCCCTGCTGACAGCTGCCGCCCGAGGGCGGCGTGGCCGAACGTCTGTTCGCCCACCTACAATAACTGAGTGGCCAAGCACGATCGCATCGTCGTCTCGGGCGCCAGGGAGCACAACCTCAAGGACATCAGCCTCGAGCTGCCCCGCGACGCGCTCGTCGTCATCACCGGCCTGTCCGGATCGGGCAAGTCCTCGCTCGCGTTCGACACGATCTACGCCGAGGGCCAGCGCCGCTACGTCGAGTCGCTGAGCGCCTACGCGCGGCAGTTCCTGGGGCAGATGGACAAGCCCGACGTCGACTCGATCGAGGGCCTGTCGCCGGCGATCTCGATCGACCAGAAGACGACGTCGCGCAACCCGCGCTCGACGGTCGGCACGGTCACCGAGATCTACGACTACCTGCGCCTGCTGTGGGCCCGCGTCGGCAAGCCGCACTGCCACGTCTGCGGCGCCCCGATCGAGGGCCAGTCGGTCGAGCAGATCGTCGACCAGGTCATGGAGCTCGAGGACGGCACGCGCTTCATGGTCATGGCGCCGATCGTTCGCGGGCGCAAGGGCGAGTACGGCCGCCAGTTCGACGAGCTGCGCACCGACGGCTACACCCGCGTGAAGGTCGACGGCGAGCTGCGCCTGCTCGAGGACCCGATCGAGCTCGACAAGAAGTTCAAGCACGACATCTCCGTCGTGGTCGACCGGCTCGTCATGCGCCACGACGTCCGCAAGCGGCTCGTCGACTCGATCGAGACGGCCGTCGGTCTGGCCGACGGGATCCTCGAGGTCCAGCTCACGCCGCGGGATGGCGAGGGCGAGCTGCTGACCTTCAGCGAGTCCTTCGCGTGCCTGAAGTGCGGTACCTCGATGCCCGAGCTCGAGCCGCGCATGTTCTCCTTCAACTCCCCGCACGGCGCCTGCGAGCGCTGCACCGGCCTGGGCTCGCAGCGTGAGATCGACCCAGAGCTGATCGTTCCCGACGGCGCGCTGTCGATCTCCGAGGGCGCGCTGGCGCCCTGGGCGAACAGCACGTCGAATTACTACGAGCAGATCACCGAAGCGATCGCCGAGCGCTACGGCGTCGACGTCGAAGCGCCGTGGACGAGGTTGAGCGACGAGGACCGCGACCTCTTCCTCTACGGCACGAACGGCGAGCCGGTGCAGGTCACCTACCGCAACCGCTACGGCCGCCGCCGCTCCTACCAGACGCGCTTCGAGGGGATCATCCCCAACCTCGAGCGCCGCTACCGCGAGACGGACTCGGAGTTCTCGCGCGAGAAGATCGAGGAGTACATGAGCATGCGGCCCTGCCCGGCCTGCGGCGGCGCGCGGCTGCGGCCCGAGTCGCGCGCGGTGCTCGTCGCCGGCTTGGCGATTCACGACTTCGCGAAGCTCAGCGTTCACGGGGCGCTGCGCTGGCTCGCCGAGGTGCAGCTGACCGATACGGAGCGCCACATCGCTCGCCTGATCCTGCGCGAGATCGAGGAGCGCCTGCACTTCCTCGAGAACGTCGGCATCGGCTACCTGTCAATGGATCGCGCCGCCGCGACGCTGAGCGGCGGCGAGGCTCAGCGCATCCGGCTTGCGACGCAGATCGGGTCGTCGCTGGTCGGCGTCCTGTACATCCTCGACGAGCCGTCGATCGGCCTGCACCAGCGCGACAACGCGAAGCTCATCCGCACGCTCCAGCGCCTGCGCGATCTCGGCAACACGGTCATCGTCGTCGAGCACGACGAGCAGACGATGCGCGCCGCCGACCACATCGTCGACATCGGGCCGGGTGCGGGCGAGCACGGCGGCGAGATCGTCGCCGCGGGCACCGCGGCGGACATCGAGCGCGTGCCCGAGTCGCTGACCGGCCAGTTCCTCGCCCGCACGCGGGTCATCGAGATCCCGAAGAAGCGGCGCAGGCCATCGGGCTACGTCGAGATCCGCGGCGCGGCCGAGAACAACCTCAAGGGGATCGACGTCAAGGTCCCGCTCGGCGTGCTGACGGCGGTGACCGGCGTCAGCGGGTCGGGCAAGTCGACGCTCGTCAACGAGGTCCTCTTCAAGGCCGTCGGCAACCGCCTGCACCGCGCCCGCACGCGGCCCGGCCGCCACACCGCGATCCTCGGGCTCGACCAGCTCGACAAGATCATCCAGGTCGACCAGTCGCCGATCGGGCGCACGCCGCGCTCCAACCCGGCGACGTACACGGGCCTGTTCGACGTGATCCGCGACCTGTTCTCAAAGACGCAGGAGGCGCGGGCTCGCGGTTACAAGCCGGGCCGCTTCTCGTTCAACGTCAAGGGCGGGCGCTGCGAGGTCTGCCGTGGCGACGGTCAGATCAAGATCGAGATGCACTTCCTGCCCGACGTGTACGTGCCGTGCGAGCAGTGCCACGGCAAGCGCTACAACCGCGAGACGCTCGACGTGCGCTTCAAGGGCAAGACCATCGCCGACGTGCTCGACATGCCAGTCGCGGAGGCGGTCGTGTTCTTCGAGCACATCCCGAAGATCCGCCGTCGGCTGGAGACGCTGGCCGCGGTCGGCCTGGGCTACATCCGCCTCGGTCAGCCCGCGACGACGCTGTCGGGCGGCGAGGCACAGCGGGTCAAGCTCGCGACGGAGCTGTCGAAGGTCGCCACCGGCCGCACGCTGTACATCCTCGACGAGCCGACGACCGGCCTGCACTTCGCCGACGTCCAGCGCCTGCTCGAGGTGCTGCACCGGCTCGTCGACCAGGGCAACAGCGTCGTCGTGATCGAGCACAACCTCGACGTCATCAAGACCGCTGACCGGCTCATCGACATGGGACCCGAGGGCGGGGAGGAGGGCGGCCAGGTCGTCGCCGCCGGCACGCCCGAGGAGGTCGCCGGGACGCCCGGCTCCTACACCGGCTCGTTCCTGGTGGGGGCCGGCGTCGTGCCTGCCACCCCCAAGGCCAAGCGCGGGCGCAAGCCGAAGATCGCGGCCGCGGCCTGAGCATGGGTACGCGTAACCTGCGACGCGGCCTCGTCGCAACCGTTCGTGGTTGATCCGGTCCGCCTGGGTGGGTGCGGCGCGCTCGCGTAAGGCGTCGATACGGGGATGGGACGGACCCGGAGGGCCTCGGGGTGGGGGGTCTTGGCGATCAGCGGACAGATAGTCCGGTTTTCGCCAAGACCCCCTGGCAACCCTCCGACTCGACGTCCGTGCCGGAGGCGGCCGACCACCCCTCGTTCATCGATGCTGTTCACAAGCGCAGGCGCCCACGCCACGCGACGAGACTGCCACGAGTACCGTGCCCACACGCCATGACCGCGAGCCGCCCTACCGCATGAGCGATCTTCCCGCGCAGGCGAAGCTCTGGCTGCAGAAGTGGCGCTGGTATCAGCGCAACGCGCGGCCGTGCAACCACGCCCTGATCCACTGGGAGCTCATGCGCCGCGAGGCCTTCGCGCGCTGGCCGTTGCACGGAAACGTCCTGGAGGCGCTGCGCGACGGGCGCCTGGAGATCGGGTCCAACACGCTCTTCGAGCCCGATGTGTGGATCACCGTCGGCGACGACGCAAAGGTGCGCATCGGCGAGGGGACCTTCCTCAACATCGCGGTCATGGTCGCCGCCACGGGGCTCGTCGAGA
The DNA here is from genome assembly GCA_035536715.1 of Solirubrobacteraceae bacterium. Lineage (GTDB taxonomy): Bacteria > Actinomycetota > Thermoleophilia > Solirubrobacterales > Solirubrobacteraceae > CADCVQ01. The sequence continues at coordinate 7,468 of DATLNO010000068.1, read as the reverse complement.
TCGGGTCGCACTGCATGCTCGCCAACGGCTGCTTCGTGACGGACGCCAACCACCGCTTCGATGATCCCGACACGCCGGTGCCATGGCAGGGCTTTGACACGAAGGGGCCGACGCGGATCGGCGACAACGTCTGGCTGGGCGCGAACGTCGTCGTGACGAGCGGCGTCACGATCGGCGAGCGCTGCGTGATCGGCGCCAACAGCGTGGTCACGCAGGACGTCCCGCCGTTCTCGATCGCGGCCGGTGCCCCGGCGAAGGTGCTGCGGGCCATCACCTACGACTAGTACACGTGTCCGGAAGTCGCCGGGTTTTTCCGCGCCCACGTGCCACCAGCACGTCGGCGGGGCCGGGCATCCGGGAAAACCTCGCCGAACTTCCGGACACGTGTACCAGGGCACAGCGCCCGGCTGATCGCGCTCGGCCCGCTGCGCCCGTGGCGCGGCGGGCCTCGCAGCGACCTATCCCCCGAAGCGGGCCGACAGCGCCATGACGTTGTCGACGTACTGCTTGGTGTCGTCGAACATGCCGCGGGCGCGTACCGATGACAGCCCCTGGTAATAGCCCGCCGCCGCCAGCCGCTTGTCGCCGCCGGTCTGGCGCAGGAGCGACGCGAGGTACAGCGAGCCGGCACGGACGTTGTCGGATGCTGACTGCGGGTTCAGCGGGGTCGCTGCCAGGTTCTTGTTGACCCAGTCCCACGTGCCCGGCATGACCTGCATGATCCCGCGGGCGTTGGCCGACGAGACCATCGCATTGTTGAACCCGCTCTCCTGCCAGGCGATCGCCGCCGCGAGAGAGGCGGGGGCGCCGTGCTGTGCCGCGAGCGCCTTGACCTGCTCGGCGTTGAGGCGGCCCGGCGTCGGGACCGGGTTCGCCGCGGGCACGACGCGTGTCGCGGGGGCCGGTGCGGCCGCCGTTACGGGAGCGGGCGCGCCGATCGGGAGCTTGATAACGGTCCCGATCAGCAGGTGGGCCGTCGGGCTCAGGCCGTTCATGTAGGCCATCTGCGCGGTCGGCACGCCGGTCTGCGCCGCGAGCCCGCTGAGCGTGTCACCGCGGCGCACGACGTAGGCGCCGAGCGGCCGGGGCGCCGCGCCGGACGGGGTGGGCGGGGCGACCTTCACGCCGGGCCTGGCGCCGGCCACGGCTCCGGCGGGGGTGATACCGGCGGCGAGCAGCGCGGCGCGGCCCTCGGCGACCGTCGGGACCTTGATCGGCGTGCCGATCACGATATGGGAGTTCTCGGTCAGCCCGTTGTAGAGCGCGACGGTACGCGTCGTCATGTTCGCCGTCGCGGAGATCGACCACAAGCTGTCGCCGGGGGCGACCGTGTGTATGACATGAGCGTTCGCGGACGGCGCTGCGAGCAGAGCGACGGCTGCCGCAACGATGCTGATTGGCAGGGGGCGCATGGGCTTCCTTCCTTCGGTGTAGCCCCACCATGCCTCGCGGCGGCCTCCTTTTCACGCCGCCGCGCACGGTTACGTCGCCCTGCAAGGAGGCCTGCAGCGCTTATGCACTGCAATCTGGGGTGAGGGACGGCCCTATTTCTGCGTCATGACGACGATGCCGAAGACGACTGCTGCCGTGAACATCGTCACGCCGATCGCGGCCACCGCGAAATGCAGGGTGGCGTGCGCCGTGCGTCCCTCGCGGCGCGAATCGGAGCCGCGCGTGGAGCCCCAGATCACGAGTGCCCAGGCGACCGTCACGGCGATCGCAGCCAGCGGTGCGGCCCACACGAGCTCGAGCAGCGCGTCTGTGTCGGTGGCGATCGTCATGTGTCCGCCGGCGCGGGTGCCATGGCCGGGCCGCCGCGCCGCACCCGCTTGCCGAACAGCACGGCCATCAGCGCCAGCAGGCCGATGCTGATCAGCAACGGGCCGAGCGCGCCAGTGCCGAAGATGTGGCTGACGCCGTAGGTCACCGCGCCGACCGCGGCCGCTGCGGGGATCGTCAGCACCCACGCGACGGCGATGTTGCCGGCGAGGCCCCAGCGCACCGCCGACAGCCGCTTCGCGGCGCCGGCGCCGAGCACGGCGCCCGTGATCGAATGTGTCGTTGACAGCGGGAAGCCGAGGTGCGAGGCGGTCAGCAGCACGGCTGCTCCGCCGCTCTGCGCCGCGAAGCCCTGCGCCGGGTCCATCTTGTAGATCCTGCTGCCCATCGTGCGGATGATCCGCCAACCGCCCGTGTACGTGCCCAGCGCGATCGCCGTCGCGGCCGAGAAGATGACCCAGAACGGCGGTTCGGCATTGGCGGCGTCCAGCGACCCGTGCGCGATCAGGGCGAGCGTGATGATGCCCATCGTCTTCTGTGCGTCGTTCAACCCGTGCGACAACGACAGCAGGCTCGCGCTGGCGATCTGGCCCAGGCGGTAGCCGCGGTTGACGGGCCCGGGTCGCAGGCGGCCGACCATCCGGTAGGTGATCAGGATGCATGCGCCGGCCGCGGTGAAGGCGACCACCGGCGCCACGAGGGCGGGGATCATGACCTTCTCCACCAGTCCGGCCCCAAGGATCGCATTGGGTCCGCTTGCCGCGAATGCGGCGCCCACGACCCCGCCGATCAGGGCATGCGAGGAGCTCGACGGCAGGCCGAAGTACCAGGTCGCGAGGTTCCAGACGATCGCGCCGATCAGCCCAGCGAAGATCACGGTCGGGGTGATCAGATCGGCGTTGACGATCCCGCTGGCGATCGTCGCCGCCACCTTGATCGAGATGAACGCACCGACGAAGTTGAGCACTGCCGAGAGCAGGACGGCGGTCTTCGGCGCCAGCGCACGCGTCGAGATCGACGTCGCCACGGCGTTCGCCGTGTCGTGAAATCCGTTCGTGAAGTCGAAGGCGAGCGCCGTCGCCACGACGATCACGAGGATCACGAGTTCGCTATCCACGATGTGAAGCGGTGATGATCAGGAGTTCTTGGTGACGATGTTCGCGATGACGTTCGCGATGTGCTCGGTGGCGTCAATCGCATCCTCGAGCCGCTCGAAGATGTCCTTCCAGCGAATCACGACCATCGGATCGATGCCGGTGCCGAACAGCGAGGCCACCGCCTCGCGGGTTACCCGGTCGCCGTCGGTCTCGAGCCGGTGGATCTCACCGGTGTAGTGCGAGACGTCCTTGAAGCCGCGAATGCGGGGCACCGCCTCGGCGACGTGGCGGCAGCACTCCATGAGGATGTTCGCCAGGCGCTGCGCCTGCTCCATCGGAGCCTCGATCTTGTAGAGGCCCAGGTAGTCGGCGACCTCCTCGGTGAGGTCGACGATGTCGTCCAGGCCCGAGGCCAGCGCGAGGATGTCCTCGCGGTCGATCGGCGTCACGAACGTGGAGTTCAGCCGCTGGATCATGTCGTACGTGAGCCGGTCGCCCTCCTGCTCGCAGAGCAGGATCGAACGCGAGAGGTCGTTGTGCTCCGGGAAGGTGCGCAGCATCTCGTCGAGCAGCTCGGCCGCACGGAACGCGTTGGCGGCGGCCTCGTCGAACAGATCGAAGAAGACGCGGTCCTTGGGGGCGAAGACGTTGGCGAGCCGTGCCATCTCCGGCCACTCTACGTCAGGCGGTCACGAAAGGAAGAGAGCTCCGCCTGGTCGATCGCATAGCCGTGCTCGGGAGCGGGGTAGCGGCGGGCGCGCACATCGTCGGCGAACGCACCGACCCCGGCGACCATCTCGTCCTGCAGGTTGGCGTAGCGCTTGACGAAACGAGCGCCGAGCCCTTCGCGGATCCCGAGCAGATCGTGGAAGACGAGCACCTGGCCGTCGGTCGACGGTCCGGCGCCGATGCCGATGACCGGGACCTCGATGCGCTCCATGAGCAGCTCGGCCACGTCGGAGGGGATCGCCTCGAAGACGATCGAGAAGCAGCCGGCCTCCTGCAGGGCGAGCGCGTCGGCCGCGACGCGCGCAGCCGAGTCGGCGTTGCGGCCCTGCGCGCGGTAGCCGCCGAGCGCCGTCGCTGTCTGCGGCGTCAGGCCGACGTGGCCCATCACGGGGATGCCGGCGCCGGCGATCGCCCGTGCGCGGGCGCACGAGGATGGTCCTCCGCCCTCGAGCTTGATCGCGTCGCAGCCGGCGTCCTTGACGAAGCGCACGGCCGACGCGATCGCCTGCTCGTCGGACAGCTCATACGAGCCGAACGGCAGGTCGCCGACGAGAAACGGCGTGCGCAGGCCGCGCCGGACGGCTCGCGCGAGCATCAGCATCTCGTCGAGCTCAACGCCGACCGTGGAGGGGTAACCCAGCACGGTCATCGCGCCTGAGTCACCGACGAGCACCACGTCGACGCCGGCCTCCTCGGCGGCCCGCGCGCTGGGAAAGTCGTACGCCGTGACCATGACGATCGGCTCGCCGAGGCGCTTCATCTCGGCGAGGCGCGGCAGGGTGACGGGCAGGCGGTCGATCGTGGCTCCGGCCGCGATCTGGCTGGGATGGCTGGACATCAGGAGTCCTTCCCGCTGGATGTGAGGAGGGTCGCGACCTCGCGGTCGACGTCGAGGACGGCGTTCGTGCCGTCCTGGACATGGACGACGACGGGCTCGTGGGTGCGCAGCTCGTCGCGGTCGTACTGCGCGTAGGAGATGACGATGATCGTGTCGCCACGGTGAACGAGCCGCGCGGCGGCGCCGTTGACCTGGATCGTGCCCGAGCCGCGCTCGCCGGCGAGCGTGTAGGTCTCGAAGCGGGCGCCGTTGTCGACGTCGACGACGTGAACCTGCTCGTGCTCGAGGATGTCGGCGGCCTCGAGAAGGTCGGTGTCGATCGTGATCGAGCCCACGTAATGCAGGTCGCAATCGGTGACCGTCGCCCGGTGGATCTTGGACTTGAGCATCGTTCGCTGCATCAGCCGTTGTCTCCATTGAGGATGTCGTTGTCGATCAGGCGGACGTCGCCCACACGCGCGGCGACCGCCACGAGCACTCGCTCGTCGCCGACGCTCGTGAGTGCCGTAAAGGTGTCGGGGTCGACGAGCTCGAGATATTCCGGCTCGACCTCGAGCTCGGCCATCGCCACGCGGCCGATCGCGGCGAGGATCGTGGCATCCCGCTCGCCCGCAGCATGGCAGGCGCACACCGCATCCAGTCCGCGGCGCAGCGCGAGCGCGCGGTGGCGCTCGTCGGCGCGCAGGCGCACGTTACGGCTCGACAGGGCGAGGCCGTCGGCTTCGCGGATCGTTGGGCCGACCTCGATCCGCACCGGGATGTCGAGGTCGCGCACGAGGCGGCGGACGACCGCGACCTGCTGGGCGTCCTTCTGACCGAAGAACGCGACGTCGGGCTGGGCCATGTTCAAGAGCTTCGTCACGACGGTCGCGACGCCGGCGAAATGCTCCGGTCCGCGGTGCCCGCCCTCGAGCGTGGCGGTGACCTCATCGACGGCCACCGTCGTCGCGAAGCCGCGCGGGTAGACCGCGGCGGACATGGGGGCGAAGAGGATGTCGGCGCCGGCCTCCGCGGCGAGCGCCTCGTCGCGCGCCTCGTCACGGGGGTAGGCCGCGAGGTCGCCGGGCTGCTCGAACTGGGTCGGGTTGACGAACAGCGACACGACGACCTCGTCGCAGGACTGGCGGGCGCGGCGGATCAGCGAGAGGTGACCCTCGTGCAGGGCGCCCATCGTGGGGACGAGGCCGATGCTGCGCCCGGCCCGGCGCGGGCCGTTGAGCGCAGTGCGCAGCTCGGCGACGGTGCGCAGCGTCTTCATCGCTCGCGGCCGCCTTCCGATGTCGGCAGGGCGCCGAGCGAGCAATGACGCGCTGTCATGCCCGTACCGCATTTGACGCGGCGAGCCGCCGGGTCGCGTCCGCCAGCGCGTCGAACAGCTCGACCTCGTCGGGCAGGCGCTCGGCGATCGCGGCCCGCTGGTGGGCGACGGTCTCCCCGTCGCCGCGGGCGATCGGACCCGTGAGCGCGCGCTCGGCGCCGAGCTGTGACCAGTTGGCGACGGTCGCCTGCACGAGCTGCGCCAGCGGTTCGCGGTCGAGGCCCGCGGTCTGCGCCAGGCGCTCGGCGACGCCCTCCAGCGTGACGAGGAAGTTCGAGGCGATGCAGGCGGCTGCATGGTAGGCGGCGCGGTCGGCGTCGGCGATGTGGACGGGGCGCATGTCGAGCGCCCGGGCGAGCGTACGCGCGAGCTCCAGCGCCTCGCCGGTGCTGCCGGCGACGGCGGCGGTTGCGCCTGCGAAGGTCGCACCCTCGGCCGTGACGGTCATCAGCGGGTGCAGCGAGAAGGCTTCGTGCGCCCCGAGCGCCTCCAGCGTGGTGGCTGCCGACGTATGGCCGACGAGCAGGCCACTGCGCGCGGGCAGCGCGGCGGCGGCGACCTCGATCTGGGCGTCCGGAACACAGAGCAGCACCGCGGTGCAGTCGTCGAAGGGTGGTTCGCCGCGGGGTAGCGGTCCGTCGACAGCGACGCCAGCGGCCGAGAGGGCCGTGGCCAGGGCCGTGCCCATGCGGCCGGCGCCGACGATCGCGAGGCGATCGAGCGAGCGAGCGCGTGCATGCAGCGTGAACGGTGCTTGCTGTGTCATGGTCGGTCCAGTCCTCTGGGAGGTACCGGTCGCGGTCTTATGGGTCGCGACAGCCGTGCGGTCGCGTCATGCAGAGTACCTGACGGCAATCGGCTCTACCATCGCGCCGTGGCCACCAGCCAGGAGCGCCGCGCGGAGCTGACCGCGGTCTATCGCCAGGCTCGAACGTGCACGCGCTGTCCGGAGCTCGCCGGCACCCGCACGCAGGTCGTCTTCGGGGCCGGCAACGCCGACGCGGACCTCATGTTCGTCGGCGAGGCGCCGGGCGCGAAGGAGGACGAGCAGGGTATCCCGTTCGTGGGGGCCGCCGGCAAGCTGCTGAGCGAGCTGCTGGCGGAGGTCGGGCTGTCGCGGGAGGAGGTCTTCATTGCGAATGTCCTCAAATGCCGCCCTCCCGGCAACCGCGACCCGCTGCCCGCCGAGATCGAGAACTGCTCGGACTATCTCCGGCGTCAGGTCGAGCTGATCCAGCCGCGCGTGATCTGCACGCTGGGCAACTTCTCGACCAAGCTCCTGCGCGGCGACCCGACCGGCATCTCGCGCCTGCACGGCCAGGCCGAGATCATCACGATCGGCAACCGCGCGGTGCGGCTGTACCCGCTCTATCACCCGGCGGCGGCGCTCTACACGCGCTCGCTGCTGGACACGCTGCGCGCCGATGTCGGGCGGCTGCCGGCGCTGCTGGCGCTGGGAGCCCCCGCTCAGCCCGAGCCGCCGCCGCCCGAGCCGGCGCCCGCAGTGCCCGAGCCGCAGGTCGTCGCCGCCGACCCCGACCGGCCCGACTGGGCCGTCGCGGCCGAGGACGACCGCCAGCTCGGGCTGTTCTGAGCCGACGGGTGCGCTCCGCCAGAGCCTCGCGCAGCGTTGCCGCGACCTCCGTGGCGCATACGCGCTGCTGACGCTTGCCTGGCTTCGTCGCCTACGAGGCCGCTCGCGGCGAC
>DATLNO010000067.1:0-3979 GCA_035536715.1 Solirubrobacteraceae bacterium | reverse complement strand
CGCCGGCAACGGCACGTCCTGGCCGGCCGTCCCGTCGGGATAGCCGCCGCCATCCCAGCGCTCGTGCGACGCGCGCACGATCTTGCCGATGTCGCTCATGCTGCCGCCGACCTTGTTGAGCATCTCCTCGCCGGCGATCGTGTGCGTCCGCATGATCGACCACTCCTCCTCGTCGAGCGGGCCCTCCTTGTTGACGATCTCCTTGGGGATCGCGATCTTGCCGACATCGTGCAGCAGCGCGCCAAACTCGACGAGCCGGCGCTCGTCCTCGTCGAGCCCGAGCTCGTAGGCGATCTCAAGCGACAACGCGATCACGCCGTAGCTGTGCTCGCCGGTGTACTCGTCGTCCTCGGCGATCACCTCGCCGAGCAGAAGCGCGGTTCCGCGGTAGGCCGCGCTGAGCTCGATCGCCTGATCGATGCGCGCGGCACGCTCGCGGGCGAAGATCCGCAACAGGGCGACGAGGGGAAGTGCCAGCAGGAACGCGAGCGGTTCGTCCTGCGCGATGTACGCGGCGAGGAAGCCGACCGGCGTGAGCAGGACGTCGACGAGGAAGACGAGGCCCGTCATACGGAGCTGAAGAACCGGCTGGACGCCGGACACGAGCCGTTCGCGCGACATGCCCGCGACGGTGTCGACGACGAGCTGCGCCGCGAGCGCCGCGAGGTAGATCGGCCAATCGCCCAGGTTCGCGCTGTCGATGCCGAAGCTCGCGAGGACGAGGACCGGGCCGATCGTGTACCACGCGTTGCCGGTCGTCACGAGCAGACTGCGTCGCACGTTGTCACCGTGCAGGACCTTGTCGATGCGACCGAGCGCGAGCCCGACCGCAACGATCAGCGGCGCCCATGCGGGGTCGACGAGAAACAGCATCGGCACGAAGACGAGCTGCGTCGGCGCGGTGTAGCCGGCCCCGACGTCGAACTCGACGCGGGAGGTCACCGCCATCGTCACGATCAGGGCCAGCGTTACGTACGGGTCGGGCGCGCCTGCGTGGAAGAGCAGTGGCAGCGCGATCGCGACCGCCAGGAACGTCAGCGCGCAGCCCGTTTCGACGATCGCCTCGCGCCGTTCGGCGGGGTTGCGGCGACGCTCGTTGCCGACGACGTGCAGCCGCTCGGCCGCTCCCGTGAGGTGCGGCTTGGCGGACCCGCGAAGTCGCGAGAGTCCGGGCATATGGTCGCGCACGGTCACCCCGGTTTCCTATCGGCCACAACTCGACCCTACCCGTACCCGTCTGGACAGATATTCGACGTTTAGAGGAAGGTCTTGAGGGGTTGGCGGCCACGACCGAGTGTGCGGCAGAGCGCTGCTAGGGGCGCTCACCGACCTCAAGGAGTCCGCGCGTGCCTCATCGTCTCTGTCGTCGCGCCGGTGCAGCCGTCCTCGCCGCACTTGCCGTACTCGCCGTAGGTGCCTCGACCGCCAGCGCCGGAGTGCTCGTCGCGTCAGCGCCGTCGTGTGACGATCAATCACTTTCCAAGCCGTTTGCGCCGTGGCTCGACTATGCCGACTACACCCCGCTGCCGGGCGGCAACTTCGAGGGTGACATGAGCAACTGGTCGCTCTCCGGCGGTGCAGCCGTCGCGAACGGCAACGCCCCACAGCACGTCGGTGGCGCCGACGACGCCTCGTCGCTGGCGCTCCCCGCCGGCGGTTCGGCGACGAGCGCCACGCTCTGCGTCGGCCTCACGCATCCCACCGTTCGCTTCTTCGCCAAGCGCCGTAGCGGCATGCTGTCGACCCTGAAGGTCGACGTGATGTTCGAGCTGTTCGACGGGAGCGTCGTGACACTGCCGATCGGCGCCGTCGCCAACGGCGGCAACTGGCAGCCGACGCTGCCGATGCTCGTTGTCGCGAACCTCCTGCCGCTGCTTCCCGGCGAGCACACGCCGGTCGCGTTCCGCTTCACCGCCACGGGCGGCAACTGGTCGGTCGACGACGTCTACGTCGACCCGTACTACCGCAAGTAGCAGTCCACGTCCACGTCCACGTCCACGACGGGCCGGTGTGCGGCCGGCCCGTCAGTGACGAGCGCGTCGGGTGCGCTGACGTTCCTCCTGCTTCTCCACGACGTGGACGATCAGCTTCAGGATCTGATCGACCCCCGTCGCCTTCGCCTGACCGTAAGTGAAGGCCTCCCGCCAATCGGCGATATGCGCCTCCTTGGCCATGACGTTGAAGAACGAGCGCGGCATCTCGATGCGCACGCGCGCGTCCTCGGCGATGCCCTTGGCGACGGTCATCTCCCCGTGCCCTGCCAGCTCCACGCGGTACAGCTGCACGTCGCCGCGGCCACGCAGCTCGACCGCGAAGATGAGCTTCAGCGGATTGAGCGCAGGCACTTCTTCGAGGAAGCGCCTGATCGCGATCTCGATCAGGGTCTTGGCATCCTCGGTCTTCTCCTGGGCCACGGCGGGGAAGGGTAGTTGATGGGCCGGCGACGACGAGGGGCCCTGGTTTCCGGGCCCCTCTGCGCTTCGTCTCAGCTGATGACGATCAGCGTAGACCGATGTTCACGGCCTGGATGGTGTTGTCGTCCAGCTTGACGCCGATCCGCCAGTAGTCCGGCGCCCGTCTTCGGCGAGCCCCAGTTGAACCGGCGCCGTCGTCGCGCTGCCCTTGACCGGCGTGATCCACACCGGCCGGCCACCATCGCGGGTGCATCCGCCACTTGTACCCGAAAGTTCGAGCGTTGGGCTTCTGCTATGAGAGCGGCTTCATCGGGCCGCGCACGTTCTCGGGCCGGTACTCGACCTTCTCGCAATTGCGAAACCTGTAGCCGTTCCTGCGCGAACGCGCGACGTGGTAGATGTCGCGCCCCGGCCCGCAGTCGACGATGCCGCGCCCGAAGTGGACCGAGATCACGTCGTTGCCGGAACCCGCGTCGATCGTGTTGCGGCCGTGCGAGCCGTAGATGAAGTCCGTCCCGTCGCCGCCGTCGATGACGTCCTTCTGGCTCTCGGGCTGGCCCTTGGCCCTCCAGTCGCCCCACAGGATGTCGCTGCTGTCATCGCCGCGCAGCGTGTCTGAACCGTGGTAACCGAGCAGCTCGTCGGACCTGCGCGTGCCGTTCACGGTCTGCCCGCCGCCGGTGACCTTCTTGAAGCGACCGTCGACCGTGGGCCAGTACTTGTGGTTGGCGCAATCCGAGCAGCCCCCGCCGGGGGCGTGGGTGGCGCCGGCGACAGCCGCGACACAAAGCGTCACCGGCAGCGCGAGAAGGCTGCTGCGAAAGCGACGCACTGGTTGAGTGTCGCGGGTCAGATCTTGTTGCGCCGCAGCAGCCCGCGCCCGATGACCATCTTCTGGATCTCCGACGTGCCCTCGCCGATCAGCAGCAGCGGCGCGTCGCGGTACAGGCGCTCGATCTCGTACTCCTTGGAGTAGCCGTAGCCGCCGTGGATGCGGAAAGACTCCTCGACGCAGAAGCGCCCGGCCTCGGAGGCGAAGAGCTTCGCCATGCCGGCCTCGAGCTCAGAGCTCTCGCCCGCGTCCTTCAATCGCGCCGCCTTGCGCGTGAGCAGGCGCGCGGCCTCGATCTGCGTCGCCATGTCGGCGAGCTTGAACTGGATCACCTGGTGCTGACAGATCGGCTTGCCGAACGCCTTGCGCTCCTGTGAGTAGCGCAGCGCGAGCTCGAGCGCGCGCTGGGCGATGCCGACGCCGCGGGCGGCGACGTTCGCGCGGCCGACCTCGAGCGCGTCCATCATCTGCTGGAAGCCGCGGTTCAGGCCGGCCTCCTCGCCGCCGAGGAGGTTCTCCGCAGGGCACTTGTAGCCGTCGAACACGAGCTCGGTCGACTCGACGCCCTTGTAGCCCATCTTCTTCAGCGGCGGCGGGACCGTGAAGCCCGCGTACTCCCCGGTGTTCTCTGAGACGTCCGGCTCCTTCTCGCAGATGAAGCACGACATGCCCTTGTAGGGCGGGTCGGCCTTGGGGTCGGTGCGCACGAGCGTGAAGACGATCGTCGAGCGCA
>DATLNO010000066.1:0-4010 GCA_035536715.1 Solirubrobacteraceae bacterium | reverse complement strand
GGGCGGTCGAGCTCGCGCGCGCGGTCAAGCGCTGCCTCGCCCCAGGGAAGCCAGTCGACCGGGTTGTGCTGATGCTGCAGGAGGTACGGCGAGGTCTCGCCGGCAAGCGCGTTCGCCATCGCGTCAGCACGCTACCCGGCGCGGGGGAGCCGCACGCTATAGCGTCCCGCCCGTCGCCCTGACCCCAGCCCAGGAGCCATTCACGTGTCCCAGCATCGCGAGCCCGTCACGGCGATCGGCGCCCCCGCCGCTCTCGGTCCATACAGCCACGCGGTGCGCGCGGGCGGTCTGCTGTTCTGCTCGGGCCAGGTCGCGCTCGACCCCGAGACGGGCGAGCTCGTCGGCGCGTCGCCGGGCGAGCAGGCCACGCGCTGCCTGCAGAACCTGCAGGCAGTCTGCGCCGCGGCCGGGGCGGGGCTGGCCGACGCCGTCCGCTGCACGATCTACATGACCGACCTGAGCGCGTTCGCAGAGCTCAACGAGGCATACGGTGCGTTCTTCGCAGCCGACCCGCCCGCACGCGTGACGGTCGGCGTGGCGGCGCTACCGAAGGGCGCACAGGTCGAGATCGACGCGATCGTCGCGCTGCCGACCGGGTGGTGATCACACCCACGCTTGGTATCACTGGTGGTATCATCGCATTGCCATGGCGATGACGCTCCGCCTGACCGACGAGGAGACCGAGGCCCTGCGCGCGCGAGCCGAACGCGAGGGGCGCTCGATGCAGGACGTGGCGCGCGGAGCCGTGCGCGACTACATCGCGCGAATGAGTGAGCGTGAGCTGCTCGACCAGGTGCTCGACGCGGAACTCCCGCGCTACGCCGAGGCGCTCGAGCGCCTCGGCGAATGATCTTCATCGATCTCGCGGGGCTGCTGCATGTCGCGGAGCGGACGCTCGGGATGGCGCCCGTCGTGCGCGACCACGGCTTGCTCGAGTCGGCGCTCGCGCGCTCGCAGACGACCGTCTTTGGCACTGATGCCTATTCAGGCATCCACGAGAAGGCGGCGGCGCTGCTGCATTCGCTCGCAAGCAGCCACGCGCTCGTCGACGGCAACAAGCGGCTTGCGCTCGCCGCCACGATCGCCTTCTACGGCATCAACGGCTTTCGGCTGACGCTCTCCAACGACGATGCCTATCGACTCGTCATGAGCGTCGCCACGGGCGAGCGCGACGACGTTGCGGCGATCGCGTCGGTGCTCGAGCGGGGGAGCGCGCCACGCGAGTGACGCCGTGCGATCAGGTGCGGTGCTGCTCGCGCAGCAGCGCGCGCCGCACCTTCCCGCTCGCCGTCTTTGGCAGCTCATCGGCGAAGTCGATGCGACGCGGGTACTTGTAGGGCGCGGTGTGCTGCTTGACGTGGTCCTGCAGGGCCGCGGCGAGATCGTCGGACGCCGTGACGCCGTCGCGCAGGACGACGACCGCTCGCACGATCGAGCCGCGCTCGTCGTCGGGCGCAGCGACGACCGCGGCCTCGGCGACCGATTCGTGCGCGACGAGCGCCGACTCCACCTCGAACGGGCCGATCCGGTAGCCGGCGGAGATGATCACGTCGTCGGTGCGGCCCTCGAAGAAGAGAAAGCCGTCGTCGTCCTGCGTCACGCGGTCGCCGGTGCGCCAGGGCGCGGCCTCGGCCGGCGGCGCAGCGTCGCCGAGATACCGCAGAAAGAACGTCGGCACGGTCGCGGGGTCGACGACGAGTTCGCCGTCGTCGATGCTGAGGCCCATCCCGGGCAGCGGGCGGCCCATCGATCCAGGGCGGACCGGCTCGCCGGGCGGCATCCCGGTGAGCTGCCCCGTCTCGGTCTGGCCGTAGCCGTCGCGAATCTGCAGCCCCGTCGCCTCCTCCCACGCGCGCAGCACCTCGGGGTTGAGCGCCTCGCCGGCCGCGACGAGGCCGCGTAGCGACGCGATCGGGCGCAGCGTCGCGCGCTTGGCGATCACGCGGTACTCCGTCGGCGCCATGCAGAGCACGTTGACGCCCTCGCGCTCGATCAGGTCAAGGCGCTCGGCGGGGTCGAAGCGCGCATCGTGCAGCAGCGCCGCGGCGCCGCGGATCCAGGGTGCGATGAAGGCGTTGCGGGCGGACTTGCTCCAGCCGCTCGCGGCCGTGCACCAGACGAGCTCGCCGGGCTGCGGCGCGAGCCAGTTCTCGGCCTGCACCCGCTGACCGGCGAGGTAGCGCTGGCCGTGCAGCGCGGCCTTCGGCTCGCCCGAGGTGCCGCTCGTGAACGTGATCAGGCAGGGATCGAGCGGCGCGAGGTCCGCGGGCGGGGGTGGATCGCCGGCCGTCGGCTGCTCGAACACGCCCCCCGGCACCCAGACCGTGGGCCCGTTCCAGCCCGATGGCGCCAGGACAGCCGCGTTGCGCTCCTCGCAGACCACGACGCTCGGCCGGCAGACGGCGATCCGCAGCGCCAGGTCCTTCGCGCGCAGCTGCTCGTTGCACGGCAGCACCACGTAGCCCTGGCGAAAGCAGGCGACCATCGCGGCGACCCACGCCGGCTGGTTTCCCACGAGCGTGAGCACCGTGTCACCGCGCCGCACGCCGTGTGCGGCGTGCAGGTGCGCGGCGAGCGCACGCGCGGCCGCGGCGATCTCGCCGAATGACCATTCGCGGCGCGCGCCGCCGCGCGCGAGCTCGACGATCGCCAGGCGCCCGGCCGGAGCACGCTCCACGACCTCGACGGCGAAGTTGCCCATACCGGCGGCAGTCTTTCAGGCGCCCTGCGACGCACGCCGTAGGTAAGCTGCCGCGCAACGCAACCGCCCGGAATTCCTGATCCTGGAGACCGTCACGTTATGGCCGTAGCCCCCGCGTACAGCGAGTACACCGACGAGCAGAAGGACATCATCGCGATGGTCCGCCAGTTCGCCGACGAGCAGATCCTGCCCAACGCCGAGCATTACGATCACGAGGACGAGTTCCCGCAGCCGATCGTCGACCAGATGAAGGAGCTGGGGCTCTTCGGAGTCACGATCCCCGAGGAATACGGTGGGATGGGGCTGGACCTCACGACCTACTGCATGATCGTCGAGGAGCTCTCGCGCGGCTGGATCTCGATCTCCGGGATCATCAACACGCACTTCATCGGCTCCTATCTGCTGATGAAGTTCGGCACCGAGGAGCAGAAGCAGAAGTACCTGCCGGAGATGGCGACCGGCGAGTGCCGCGCGGCGTTCAGCCTTTCCGAGCCCGAGATGGGCTCCGACGTGCAGGCGCTGAAGTCGACCGCGAAGAAGCTCGACGACGGCAACTACGAGATCAACGGCCAGAAGATGTGGGTCACCAACGGCTTGCGCTCGACGATCGTCTTCACGCTCGTGCGCACCGACCCCAAGGCCGACCCGCCCTACAAGGGCATGTCGTGCTTCATCTGCGAGAAGGAGCCGGGCGTCTCAGAGAACAGCGGGGAGTACGCGGGCTTTACGGTGCCGCCGCCGCTGAAGAAGATGGGCTACAAGGGTGTCGAGTCGACCGAGCTCGTCTTCGACGGCTACAAGTGCCCGGCGGAGAACCTCCTCGGCGGCGAGGAGGCCGGCCTGAATCGCGGCTTCCAGCAGATGATGGACGCGCTCGAGGTCGGCCGCGCGAACGTTGCCGCGCGCGGCGTCGGCATCGCCCAGCGCGCGCTCGAGCTGGCGCTGCGCTACTCGCAGGAGCGCAAGACGTTCGGCAAGCCGATCTGTCAGCACCAGGTGATCCAGTTCAAGCTCGCCGACATGGCGACGCAGATCGAGGCCGCGCGCCTGCTCACGCGCAAGGCCGCGCGATTGAAGGACGCGGGCGAGAGCTCCGAGCTGGAAGCCGGGATGGCGAAGCTGTTCGCCTCCGAGGCCGGGCGCTTCTGCGTCGAGGAGTCCTTCCGCATCCACGGCGGCTACGGCTACTCCAAGGAGTACGAGATCGAGCGTCTGTACCGCGACGCGCCGCTGCTGCTGATCGGCGAGGGCACATCGGAGATCCAGAAGATGGTCATCGGGCGCGGGCTGCTGCGGCGCAACAAGATCT